>NZ_JBHMIR010000006.1:0-309231 GCF_048060285.1 Micromonospora sp. LOL_025
CGCGACGCCCCCGGCCCCCCGGCCGCTCAGCCCGCCGCCGGTCGCACCGGCCCCCGTCACCCCGCCGCCGGTCGCGCCGACGCCGGTGACGCCGGCCGCGGTCGCCGGTCCCCCGGTCTCCGCGCCCCCGACGCGACCCGGATCGCTGCCGAGCCGGATCGACGGCCCGACCAACCGCCCGGTGTCCGCGCCGCCGCCTCCGCCGCCCGGCATCACCCCCATCGCTCCGGCGCAGCGGGGCGCGGTGCCGCCGGCCGAGGCGGGAGAGCCGTTCCGCCCCACCCTGACCACCGCGGCGATCCAGAACGCCCGCGCGGAGCGCCAGCGCACCGTGATCCCGCCCCGCCCGAAGACCAACGGCCAGTCGGCCACGCCCACGGGCGGCTTCAGCGCCACCGACCTCAGCGTTCCCGTGCCCACGCCACGCCCCGGCCAGGAAACCACCTCCCCGGCCGCCCGGGCGGAGCCCGCTCCCCCCGGATCCCGGGCGAACTGGCCGCTGGTCAACAACCCGGAGGACCCGGCCGACAGTTCCGCCAAGAACCCGGTCGCCGGCTCCTACGACGACCGCGGCGGGCGCGGCGTCGACGCCCCGACCGATCCGGGGTCGGAGCGCCGGGTCACCCCGCCGTGGCTGGCCGACGACCTGCCCCAGGAGCCTCCGGTGCTGCGGCTGGTCGAGCCGCCGCCGCTGGCCGACCGCGCGCTGCGCGGCGGGACGGGCCCGGCCGCCGACGCCCAGCCCGAGACTCCCCCGTTGCGGCTGGTCGACCGCGAGGAGGCGGCCCGTCGGTCCGCCCCTCGTGAGGAGCGTCCGCCGACCGAGTACCGCCCGGCGCCGCGTGACGAGCGACCGGCGGCCGAGTACCGCCCGGCACCCCGCGACGAACGACCGGCACCCGACGAGCGGCCCGCGCCCCGCGACGAACGACCGGCGGCCGAGTACCGACCGGCACCGCGTGAGGAGCGGCCGGCGGCCGAGTACCGCCCGGCGCCCCCGATGGAGCGCCGCCCGCCGCCGGTGTCCGACGAGGGCGACGGCGACCTGCTGATCTTCGCCCAGGCCAAGTCCGCCTGGTTCGTGGGGCACGACGACGAGTCCGACCTGGAGTGGTCCACCACGGCCGACACCGGCTGGCAGGCGGCCGAGCAGGCCGCCCGCCCGGCGGTCGGTGCCGAGACCCCGGCCGGGCTGCCGAAGCGGGTCCCCCAGGCCAACCTCGTGCCCGGCTCACCGCTGCGCGACGAGCGGCCACTGCGGATCGTCCGCGACGCGGCGAGCCTCGCCGAGAACACCACCGGCTACTTCCGCGGCTGGCGCCGGGGACAGGAGATCGGCGGGTTCGCGGTCGGCGGCCGACCCGGTCGGGAGGCCGCCGGCGGGTGGGACTTCACCCGCGACACGGGCGACCGCGACGACGACCGGGAATACGAGTACCGCTCCGCCGGCTACCGCTCCTGACCGCCGGGAAACCGCCTCCCACCTGCGTGTTCCTGCCCACACCCGGATAATTTGACGCCGTGTCGCGGCGGCCGGGAGCATACCGGCGGAACAGCCGGCGGCAGGGGTCGCCGGGTGGGAAGGCGACTCATGGCGACATCGGCGAACGGCCCCTCCGTGTTCACCCGTCGGGGCCTGCTGGCCGCGACGGCGGGCACGCTCCTGCTCAGCGCCTGCGGGCGCGGCGAGGCGGGCGGGGGCGATCGCGCCACGGCGGTCGCGCCGGGCGGCCAGGAGCTGCTGGTCGGGGTCAGCCTGGAGCTGACCGGTCCCGGCGCCGCGCTCGGCGTCCTCCAGCAGCGGGCGCTGGAGATCACCCTCGAATCGCTCAACGCCAAGGGCGTGCCGATCGGCAACCTCCGCCGCGCCGTACGGCTGGAGGTGCGGGACAACGCCGGCGACCCCGCGCTGGCGGCCCGGCAGGCCACCGCCCTGGCCCGCGAGGGCGGCGTACACGCCCTGGTCGGCGGCACCCTGTCCGAGACCTCGATGGCCCTGGCCGGGGTGGCGCAGAAGGAGCGGGTGCCGTTCCTCTCGCTCGCCTTCGGCGACGGGATCGTGCTGCCGCTGGCGCAGCGGACGTACGTCTTCAAGATGACTCCGGACGCCGGCGACATGGCCCGGCGACTCGCCCGGCTCATCGCCTCGCAGCGGCTCTCCCGGGTGGCGCTGCTGGCCGCGGACGGCCTGCACGGCGACTCCGGCGTACGGGCCGTGACAGGGGCCCTGCGTACGGCCGGGGTGGCGCTGAGCACCACCACCCGGCTGCCCCGCACCGGCGCGGACCTGCGCCGGGCGGCCCGCGCGGCGACGGGTTCCCGCCCCGACGGGGTGGTGGTCTGGGCGACCGCCCCGGACTCGGCCGCCGCGGTCGGGGCGCTGCGCCGGGCCGGCTACGACGGGCCGGTGTTCCTCGACGCGGGCGCGGTCGCCGAGCAGACCCTGGAGGGCGGGAACGCGGCCCTCATGGAGGGCGCGTACGCCGTCCACCCGACCTCGCTGGGCGGTGCGATGCTCGCCAACACCACCATGTCGGCGCTGGACCGCAAGGAGTTCGTCTACCGCTACGTCCAGCTGCACGGCGGGTTCAGCGGCTTCGCCCCGTACGCGTCCGACGCGGTCCAGCTGGTCGCCGACGCGGCGCGGCTGTCCACCAGCGTCGACCGTGGACGGATCCGGGCGTTCCTGCAGAACCAGGTCACCGAGGGAATGGCGGGGATGTACTCCTTCACCCCCATCCGGCACGGCGGCATGGACCAGGGCTCGCTGGGCGTCTACACCGTCAGCGCGGGTGCCTGGACGCGGGTGTCCTGACCCCGCGCCGCCGTGGCGCGGGCAGCGACGAGCGCCCGGTGGCGGCCGAGGCCGTCACCGGGCGCGGGTCGCGTCGATCAGGCCGGCGCCACGGCGCGCGAGCGCCGCATGGTCAGCACGTACTCGACCAGCGAGATCAGCACGTGCTTCGTCGACTCCCGGTTACGGGCGTCGCAGGCCACCACCGGCACGTCGCCGGAGATCGCGAGCGCGTCCCGGACGTCCTGCGGGTCGTGGTACTGCATCCCGTCGAAGCAGTTGATGGCCACCAGGTACGGCAGCCGCCGGTGCTCGAAGAAGTCGATCGCCGCGAAGCAGTCGGCCAGCCGGCGGGTGTCCACCAGCACGACCGCGCCGATCGCGCCGCGGACCAACTCGTCCCACATGAACCAGAACCGGGTCTGACCCGGCGTACCGAACAGGTACAGGATCAGGTCACGGTCGATCGAGATGCGGCCGAAGTCCATCGCCACCGTGGTCGTCGTCTTGCCCGGCACCTGCCGGGTGTCGTCGACGCCCACGCCGGCGGAGGTCATGATGGCCTCGGTCGTCAGCGGCGTGATCTCCGAGACCGAGCCGACCAGCGTCGTCTTGCCGACGCCGAATCCACCGGCGATAACGATCTTCGCCGACGTCACGCGCCCACTCGGGGTCGGCGGGCGGTGCGACATGTCAGAGCCTGCGAAGTCCACTCAGCACCCTCTCCAGCAGTTCAGTGCCCACCGCGTCGTCCGAGTCGTCCAGAATGGTCGGCTCGTGGACCGCGACCAGGCCGTCCGTCGCCATGTCGGCGATGAGCACCCGGGCCACACCGAGCGGGAGCTGCATCCGCGCCGCGATCTCGGCGAGCGACTGCACACGTCCGTCACACAGCGCAGCGATGTACTGGTGCTCGCGGCCCTGACCGCCGTTGCCATTGGCAGCGGCGCGGCCGCGCACCGTCGTCTCGACGAGCGCCTCCAGCGCGATGTCGAGGCGCGGGCGGGTACGACCACGGGTAACGGCGTATGGACGGACCAACGCTCCGGTCGGTTCGTCACGATCGGCCATGTCGCCGCTCACCTCCCTCGCACCCTGCACCGGCTCCGGTGGAGCCCGTCGTTGTCGTTGTCACCCCGCCGACCTCACGGGTCAACGGGTCGTCAGCCCAGCATTCCCGCAGCCGCACGTGGCTGCGGGGTCAACGCGT
This sequence comes from Micromonospora sp. LOL_025, assembly GCF_048060285.1. Classification (NCBI taxonomy): domain Bacteria; kingdom Bacillati; phylum Actinomycetota; class Actinomycetes; order Micromonosporales; family Micromonosporaceae; genus Micromonospora; species Micromonospora sp. LOL_025. The sequence continues at coordinate 4,005 of NZ_JBHMIR010000006.1, forward strand.
CGCCCACCCGGTCGACCAGCAGGGCCATCTCGTAGCCGACCTGTCCCACGTCGGAGCTGCGGGCGGCGAGCACCGCGAACGACGAGCCGTCCGAGATGGACATCAGGAACAGGAAGCCATTGTCCATCTCCACCACTGTCTGCAGCACCGCGCCTCCCTCGAAGCAGCGGGCCGCCCCCTGGGTGAGGCTGACCAGACCGGACGCGATTGCGGCCAGCTGGTCGGCCCGGTCCCGCGGGAGGTCCCGTGACGACGCGAGGAGCAGCCCGTCCGCGGAGACGGCGACCGCGTGCGCGACACCGGGTACCCGGTCGGCGAAGTTGGCCAGCAGCCAACCGAGATCCTGCGTAGTTGTCATCGTTCTTGCTCCTTCTGCCCGCTCCCGGCCACCGGGCCTGAGCCAGACTGCGAGGATTGCTGCCCTCCCGGAGTCCCCTCCGGGCTGGTCGGGTTGCTGTCCGACGGGTTCGTACGCCCCCGCTGCACGCCCCGATGGTAGGCCGAAAGCAGGCCTCGAACACCCTCCGGCGTACGTCGCTGCACGGAGGTGGTGGGCTTCTCCACCGCGCCGGGCACCAACTGCGCCATCGGGGTGCGCTTGGGCAGACCCGTCGAGGTGGTCGCCGCGACGGGCACCTCGGTCGCCGCCGAGGCGGCGCGCCACCCGTCGTCGGCCGCCGTCTGCCAACCCCCGGTCTGCTGGGCGGACCGGCGGTGACCGAAGCTGTCGGCGAGGCCGGGGCGGGCACCCCCGTTGACCGTCGGTCCGTTCTCGCGCGGCGCTCCTCCGGCCGCCGGAGTGTCTGCCATCGGTGCGTTACCTGTCGTCCCGGGTGGTGTCGGCTGCACGGCCCGACCGCCGGCGTCGACCCGGGCGAACTGCTGGGTCGGTGCACCGTTGGTCGGCGTCTTCTCGGCGGCCGGCGCCGCCTCCTCCGGCCCCGGGCGGCGGGTACGGAACCAGGCCGACTCGAGCTCCCGGAAGATCGGCAGCTCCATCGTCTCGTCCGCGTACCGCTGCCGGGTCTGGGCCGGCGGCGTGGTCGGCCGCGCCTGCGGGGCGGCCGGCGCCGGCCGTTCCGTCGGCGCGGGGGCCTGGGCCGGCGGGGTCGGCGCGCCGGAGCGCGGCACCCGCGGCAGTTCGGTGGTCATGTCCAGCGCGGCGGCCAGCCGCTCGGGCACCGGCGGGGTCGCCACGTCCCGGTCGGCACCGGCGACCGGCGGCCAGGCCGGCGGCGCAGGCGTGCTCGGGCCCGGCGTGCCGGGGGCCGGGCGCTGCGGCAGCGGGCCGGTCGACGGCGGCGAGTACGGCGGGCCGGAGTACGGCGCGGCCGAAACCGGCGGGCCGGAGTACGGGTGGCCGGAGACGGGTGACGCCGAGACCGGCATGCCGGAGACGGGCGGGCCGGACACCGGCGGCGCGGAGTAGGGAACCGGCGGGCTCGACACCGGCGGGCCCGCGTAGGGCACGGGCGGCGCGGAGACCGGCGGGACGGAGTACGGCCGGGCCTCGGGGCTGCTGGGCAGCTGCCGCGGGACGGCCTGCTGCTGGCCCGTGGCGTCCTGGTCGTCGGCCGACCGCCGCTGCGGCAGCGGGTCGAACGGCTCGCCGTTCGACGTGCGCGGCCGGAAGGCCTCGCCGCCGTTGAAGCCGCTGGCGCCGGTCAGGTCCGACCAGGCGGGCATGGACCGCGTCGAGCCGGCCGAGGCCGGCGTGCCGGCCCCGTTGCGCGGCACCGGGTCGAACGGCCGGCCGCCCAGGGTCACCTGGTTGCCGGACTCGCCGGAACGCTGCGTGGGCATCGGGCTGGCCGGGCCGTTGCCGAGCGCCGGCGGCGCGCCGAAGGCCGGGGCCGGGGCGTACGACTGCGGGCCGGGCCCCGGCAGCGCGGGCGACTGCGGTCGGCCGGAGAGCGCCCGGGGCACGAGCACCGAGGTCGGCATGACCACCTCGGCGACGGTCCCCCGGTCGGTGCCGGGACGCAGCTCGACCTTGACGCCGTGCCGGGACGCCAGCCGGGCGACCACGACCAGGCCCATCATCCGCGAGACGGCCACGTCCACCTGCGGCGGCGTGGCGAGCCGCTCGTTGAGGTCGTGGAGCTGGTCGGGGCTGATCCCGATGCCCCGGTCCTCCACGTAGAGCGACGCGCGGTCGCCGACGCGCCGGGCCTCCACCATGACGTGCGAGTCCGGCGGCGAGAAGGCGGTGGCGTTGTCGAACAGCTCGGCGACCAGGTGGACCAGGTCGTTGACGGCGTGCGCCGCGACCTCGATGTCCCGGTCGATCACCCCGAACTCGATGCGGGTGTAGTGCTCGACCTCGGACTGGGCAGCCCGGAGCACGTCGATCAGGGCGGCCGGCTCCCGCTGCACGCGGGTGGAGTCGGCGCCGGCGAGCACCAGGAGGTTCTCGTCGTTGCGGCGCATCCGGGTCGCCAGGTGGTCGAGCTGGAACAGCTCGGCCAGCCGGTCCGGGTCCTCCTCGCCGCGCTCCAGCCGGTCGAGGTGACCGATCAGGCGGTCGACCAGGATCTGCGACCGGCGGGCCAGGTTGACGAACATCGTGGCGACGGACGCGCGCAGCGCGGCCTGCTCGGCGGCGGTGCGGACGGCCTCCAGGTGGACGGCGTTGAACGCCTCGGTCACCTGGCCGAACTCGTCCTTGCTGCGCACCGGCAGCGGCTCGGCGATCTGGTTGGCGAGCTGCACCGGGGAGAGCTGACCGGTCACCTTGGGGTCGCGCAGCCGGGCCACGGCCTGGGGCAGGCCGTACTGGGCGATGGAGAGGGCGCCCTGACGCAGGTCGCGCAGGGAGCGGGCCATCGAGCGGGCGACCAGGTAGGCGAAGAGGATCGCCAGGAGCAGCATGCTGAGCAGCAGGCCGGTCTCCAGGAACACCTGGCGCTGCACGTCCGAGCGCAGCTTCTCGGCGCCCACGACGACCTCGCGGTCGATCTTCGTCTCGACCGTGCGGATCAGCTTGGCGTTGGCCACCATCGCCGCGTCCCACTGGTCCGCGTCGAACGGCGCGCCGGCCAGGGTGTCGGCGGTGGTGATGCCGTTGAGCCAGCTGTTGTAGGTGTTCGCCTCGCGCAGGTCGGGGCCGGCGACCACCTGGGCGTAGTACTCCTGCTCGGGCTGGCTGGCCACCACCTGGAAGCTCTGCAGCCACTGGCTGGAGCCGGTGCTGGTGGCGATGTACTCGTTGCGCAGGTTCGGGGTGAGCCGCTGCTGGATGAACGCGCGGTGCACCACGTCGCGGCGGCGGGAGAGGAACTCCTTGTTCCGGGCCGTGGCGGTCGAGGCGCGCATCTTGTCGCTGAGCTCGTTGTCGCCGGCGAGCTGGGTGGCCGAGTCGCGGATGCTGATCAGGTCGTCGATCAGGCCGTCGTAGGCCTGCATGGCCGGGACGAGCCCGAGCTTGCCGTTGAAGACCTGACTGCGGGTGCCGGGCAGGTCGGTCAGCGTCTGGTCGATCTCGCCCAGCAGGCTGTCGAGATTCGCCGGGAGGTCCTCGACCTCGGCCCGCTGCTGCGAGTACGGCCCCTTGGCCTTGTCCACGCTGGCGTTGGCCTGCTCGTACGCCTGCTTGTAGCGGGCGTTGTCCTGGCCGCGCGGCACGCCCAGCAGACGCAGCGCGTTGGTGCGCTCGTTCTGGAGGGTGTCGACCAGGTTGCCCGAGTGGCCGACGAGGTTGGCCAGGTCGCCAGCCCGGTTGGCGTTGTTGAGGGTCTCCAGGTGGTCGACCAGACCACTGGTGCCGACGACCACCGTGGCGATGGTCGGCACGATCATGATGAGACCGAGCTTGGACCAGATCGGCATGTCGCGGAGCCGACCGGTCGGCCGGCGCAGACGCGACAGGAAGGAGCCCGCCGCCTTTGGCCGTTTGCTCACGTCACCGCCCTCGCGAAATTCTGGGACTGCGTTGCCCCTGGACAACGCCCAGCGACCGACCCCGCGGGTCGGACCATCCGAGATTCCATCACGCCACCTGCGAAAGAGAAAGCCCAGGTTGGCCGCAGCCAGCGGTGTGATGAGATGTTGGTGCAATTTGATAGCAATCCGTCTGGCCGGAGTCACTGAAGGTAATGAAGCACCCCCATGGCGTTGTCCTGCTCGCCGGCCCTTCCGGTTCCGGAAAGTCGTACATAGCGCAGCGAACCGGCCTTCCGGTGCTCTGCCTGGACGACTTCTACAAGGACGGTGACGACCCCACGTTGCCGCGACAAAACGGCCTGGTGGACTGGGAGTCGCCCCACTCCTGGGACGCTGCGGCAGCCGTGGAGACCATTGCCCGCCTGGCCAGGGAGGGCAAGGCCGATGTGCCGGTTTATGCGATCGGTGCGGACCGTCGGGTGTCCACCCGGCCATTCGAGGTCGCCGGTTCGCCACTTTTCGTGGCCGAAGGGATTTTCGCGGCCGAGATCGTCGAGGAGTGCCGTCGACGGGGGGTCCTCGCCGGGGCGTACGCCCTGCGGCGGCCCCGGGGGGCGACCTTCGTCCGCCGGCTCGCCCGCGACCTCGCCGAACAGCGCAAGGCGCCCCGGGTGCTGGTGCGCCGCGGCCTGGCGCTGCTGCGCAGCGAGCCGGCGGTGCTGCGGCGGCAGACCGGCCTGGGCGCCGAGGCGGCCCGGGCCGGCGAGGTGCTGCGCGCGGTGGCCGGCATGCTCGCCGGCCACCCGCACCGCTCCTGACTCCGGCTGCCGGAACGCGGCGGCCCGCCGTGGTCAGCCCAGCAGCTTGCCGTACGCGGGCTTGATCACCTCGTCGATGATCTTCAGCCGCTCGTCGAACGGGATGAAGGCGCTCTTCATGGCGTTGATGGTGAACCACTGGAGCTCCTTCCAGCCGTAGCCGAAGGCGTCCACCAGCAGGGCCATCTCCCGGGACATCGACGTGCCGCTCATCAGCCGGTTGTCGGTGTTCACCGTCGCCCGGAACCGCAGGTCCCGCAGCAGCCCGATCGGGTGCTCGGCGATCGAGGGGGCGGCGCCGGTCTGCACGTTCGAGGACGGGCACAGCTCCAGCGGGATCCGCTTGTCCCGCACGTACGCGGCCAGCCGGCCGAGCACCGGCTCCGCGCCGGGCGTGATGTCGTCCACGATCCGCACCCCGTGGCCGAGGCGGTCCGCCCCGCACCACTGGATCGCCTGCCAGATCGACGGCAGGCCGAACGCCTCCCCGGCGTGGATGGTGAAGTGGAAGTTCTCCCGCTGGAGGTACTCGAAGGCGTCCAGGTGCCGGGTGGGCGGGAAGCCCGCCTCGGCGCCGGCGATGTCGAAGCCGACCACCCCGGCGTCGCGGTGCCGGACGGCCAGCTCGGCGATCTCCTGCGACCGGGCGGCGTGCCGCATCGCGGTGAGCAGGGTGCCGACCCGGATCTGCCGGCCCTCCTCGGCGGCGAGCGCGCTGCCCTCGACGAAGCCGGCCAGCACCGCCTCGACCACCTCGTCCAGGGTGAGGTCCCGCTCCAGGTGCTGCTCGGGGGCGAACCGCACCTCGGCGTAGACCACCCCGTCGGCGGCCAGGTCCTGGGCGCACTCCCGGGCCACCCGCCGCAGGGACGACGCGGTCTGCATGACGGCGACGGTGTGCGCGAACGTCTCCAGGTAGCGCTCCAGGGAACCGGAGTCGGCCGCCTCGACGAACCACCGGCCGAGCGCCTCGGGGTCGGTGGTGGGCAACTCGTGCCCCACCTCGGCGGCCAGTTCGACGATCGTCGCCGGCCGCAGGCCGCCGTCGAGGTGATCGTGCAGCAGCGCCTTCGGGACCTTGACGATGTCCTCGTAACGGATTGTCGCGACCATGCACAGACCCTAGTCGGCGCCGCCGGCCCGCCCGACGGGACCGGCACGGATCGGCGCTCGGCGCGCCGCCGCGCGCCACCGGCGGCCCGTTCCGGCCGGACGCCCCGCGTCGCCCGGCCGGAACCGCCGGCCGGGTCAGGGACGCCAGCCGTACACCCGGTCGACGGCGAGCCGGATCACCAGCCGACCGTCGGCGACCATCGCCGCCCGGTAGTCCGCCCAGTCGGGGTGCTCGCCGCGGATCCGCCGGTAGACCTCGACCAGTTCCTCGACGCATGCGTCGTCGGGCGCCGCCGCCGGCGGGGTGAGCGTGACCGTCCCCTCCGCGACCGCGTACGCCCCGCCGTCGGCGGTGGTGACGTGCAGGCTGGCCCGGGGATCGCGGCGCAGGTTGCGCACCTTGGCCCGGTCGCCGGTGGTGGAGCAGCGGATCAGGCCGGGCTCGGCGAGGAAGTCGAGGTTCGACAGCTGGGGCCGCCCGTCGCGGCGCAGGGTCACCAGCACGCCCCGGCCGCGCTCGCCGAACAGCTCCCACAGCCGGGCGTTCACGCCGTCACCCGCAGCGGGGCGAGGGCGGCGGTCAGCCGGGCCAGTTCGTCGAGCATCACCGTGGCGGCGGCCTCGCGCCCCGGGTCCGGGACGAGTTCCCCCGTGTCGTCGAGCGCCTGCCGCAGGAACACGGTCACCGCCTCGTTGGCCGGCATCATCTTGAGGGTGGTCACCACCTGCTTGATCATCTGGACGGCGCGCAGGCCGCCCGAGGTCATGCCGTAGCTGACGAAGCCGACCGGCTTGTACTGCCACTCCGTGTAGAGATGGTCGATCGCGTTCTTCAACGGCGCGCTGAAGCCGTAGTTGTACTCCGGCATGACGAAGACGAAGGCGTCCCCGGCGGCGACGGTCGCGCTCCACCTGCGGGTACGCGGGTGCAGGTACCGCCCCTCGGAGGGGTGGTGCGGCTCGTCGTGGAAGGGCAGGCCCACCTCGGCGAGGTCGACCAGGCGTACGTCGTCGAAGGCGTCGTACGCGGTGGCGACGGCGGTGAACCAGTCGCCGATCCGGCGGCCCACCCGGCCGGGCCGGGTGCTGGCGACGATGACGGTCAGGCAGGGCATGGCGAGGTCGCTCCTGTGGTGGCGGGCCGGCTCGGGGCCGGCACGGTGAACTTCGGGATGAGGTGCTGCGCCAGCGGCCCGATGCTGACGGCGAAGAGGAGGGTGCCGGGGCCGACGGTGCCGCCGAGTGCCCAGCCCAGGGCCAGCACGCCGAGCTCGATGGCCGTGCGTACCCGCCCGATCGGCAGGCCGCGCGCCGCGAGTCCGGTCATGAGGCCGTCGCGCGGCCCCGGCCCGAGGCGTGCCCCGAGGTAGAGGGCCGTGGCGAGCCCGTTGAGCAGGATGCCGGCGACCAGCAGGCCGATCCGGCCGGCGACCGGCGCCACCGGCGGCAGGACGGCGAGCGCGGCGTCGGCGGCGAACCCGACCACGACCGCGTTCGCGAGGGTGCCGAGCCCGGGGCGCTGCCGCAGCGGGATCCAGAGCACCAGCACGACCACGGCGACCAGGTTCACCACCTGACCGAGGGGCAGCCCGGTCCGCTCGGCGAGCCCCTGGTGCAGCACGTCCCAGGACGCGAGGCCCAGGTCGGCGCGGACCATCAGGGCCACGCTGACGCCGAACAGCACGAGGCCGCCCAGCAGGCGGGCCAGCCGGCCCGGCAGTTTGGTTGACATGTCACTCACCCTAGGGAGCATGTTGATGACATGTCAACAAGATGGTTAGGATGCCGGCATGGAGCAACCACGCTGGCTGGACGAGCGGGAGCAGCGCGCCTGGCGGGGCTACCGGCGGATGCGCCGCCTGCTCGACCTGGAGCTGGCCCGGGAGCTGATGCGGGACGCCGGGCTCTCCGAGCCCGACTACGACGTCCTCTCCGACCTCTCGGAGACACCCGACCAGCGGTTGCGGCTCAGCGAGCTGGCCGACCGGATGCTCTGGTCCCGCAGCCGGCTCTCCCACCACCTGACCCGGATGCAGCAGCGCGGCCTGGTCACCCGCGAGGAGTGCGCCACCGACGGCCGGGGCGCGGTCGTCGTGCTCACCGCCGAGGGCCGCCACGCGGTCGAGGCCGCCGCCCCCGGCCACGTGGCGGCCGTCCGCCGGCACCTGATCGACCTGCTGACCCCCGACGAGGTCGCCGCGCTGGACGCGCTGACCCACCGCGTGGTCGACCACCTCACCCGACCCGGAGAATGAGCCGGTGGACCCCGAGCGCGAGTGCGACGACGACCACCGCCGGGTACGCGCGGTGCTGACCTGCCTGGGCGCCTGACGTGGACCCCCGCATCGTCGACCGGCTCCGCTGCCCGGTCTGCGCCGAGCCGCTGGCCGAGGTCGACGCCGGCGGTGCCCGCGCGCTGCGCTGCCCCCGCCGGCACAACTTCGACGTGGCCCGCCAGGGCTACGTCAACCTGCTCGCCGGCCGCGCCCCGCACACCGGGGACACCGCCGAGATGGTGGCCGCCCGCGCCGACTTCCTGGCCGCCGGCCACTACGACCTGATCTCGACCGCCCTCGCCGCCGCCGCGACGGGGGCCGTGGGCCACCTGGCGGCCCCCCGGCGCCTCCCGGCCGGGGAGCAGGCCGGGGCGCGCGCCGACGGGGCGTACCCCCTGGTGGTGGATGCCGGGGCGGGGACGGGCCGGCACCTCGCGGCGGTGCTGGCGGCGCTGCCGGACGCGGCGGGTCTCGCCCTGGACGTGTCGAAGCCGGCGCTGCGCCGGGCGGCCCGGGCGCACCCGCGCGCGGCGGCGGCGCTCGCCGACACCTGGCAGCGGCTGCCCCTGGCCGACGCCGGCACGGCCGTGCTGCTGAACGTCTTCGCGCCCCGCAACGGCGCGGAGTTCCACCGGGTCCTCGACCCGGCCGGCTCCCTGCTGGTGGTCACGCCGGCCGAGGACCACCTCACCGAACTGGTCGGCGCCCTCGGCCTGCTGCGGGTGGACCCGGCCAAGGCGGACCGGGTCGCCGAGAGCCTGGGCGGGCACTTCACCCCGGCGGCGTCCACCGTGCACCGGCGGGAGCTGGCGCTGACCGGCCCGGAGGTCGCGACGCTGGTCGGGATGGGCCCCAGCGCCTGGCACACCGACCCGGCCGGGCTCGCCGCCCGGGTGGCCGCCCTCGCCGAACCGGTCCGGGTGACCCTCGCGGTACGGCTGACCGTCTGGCGCCCGGCACCGCGCTGACCCGGCGCGGCGGGCCGCCCCGGGTCAGGTGGAGAGGTCGACCTCTTCCCAGCCGGGGGGCTCGTCGTGGTACGGCCCGCGCAGCATCACCGCCCACTCCAGGGCCCACCGGCGCTGGCCGATGGCGTTCGCGTCCACCAGCCCCGGGGGCGTACGACCGGCCCGCTCCGTCTCCAGGTACGCCCAGTCCAGGCAGTAGTGCAGGTCCAGCAGGGCGGCCGCGTCGGCGGGGTGCTGCGGGGCGGTGAGGATCCGGGCCCGCCACTGGCCGAAGGTCTCCCCGCCGTGGATGTGCGGCATCCGCTCCACCAGCCGCTCGTCGACCGGCAGCGTCGGGTCGAGCTGCTTGGTCAGGCCGAGCACCCAGGCCAGCGCGAAGAGCGCGTCGTGGTGCAGCACGAAGGACCGGTGGTCGCCCTTGCCGCCGGTCACGAACTGGAACTCCGGCGGCGTGACCATGTCGACCAGGTGCGAGGCGAGCAGCCAGCTCATCGCCGCCTGCGGCGGCATCCCGAAGCAGCGGGCCAGGATCAGGTGCAGCACCGCGATGCGGGCCTCGATCTCCACCGTGGGGCGGAGCTCGATCTGGTCGCCCGGCTCCCACACGAGCGGGAACTGGGCGGGCGGCAGCGGGAGACGCAGCCGGGACAACTCGTCCAGGCTCGCCTCACGCACCTCCCGTGGATCGGGGGCAGGTACGGTCACGGCGAAAATCCTGTCTGCTCGCGACGACTCGGCGCCGGTTGTCCCCCCTGGCCAGGGAGGATAGCGGTCCGAGTGGGCGGGCACCATGCCGCCCCGGGGACCGCCGCGCTCAGCTGATCCGCTCGATGACCAGCGGCGTCGCGGCGGGCGCGACCGGCGAGATCCGTACCGCCCGCGCGGCGTCGTCCCGCGCCGCCGGGATCCGGGCGGCGTCCTCCGCGCGCAGCTCGTAGAGCGGGTCGCCCGCCCGCACCGCGTCACCCGGGCGCCGGTGCAGCACGATCCCCGAGGGCACGCTGACCGGGTCCTCCTTGCGGGCCCGCCCGGCGCCGAGCCGCCAGGCAGCCACCCCCATGGCGTACGCGTCGATCGCCGCGACGTGGCCGTCGGCTTCCGCGCGGACCACCTCGACCTCGTTCGCGGCGGGCATCGGGGCGTCCGGGTCCCCGCCCTGGGCGCGGATCATCGCCCGCCAGGAGTCCATCGCCCGGCCGTCGCGCAGGGCGGCCTCCGGGTCGGCGTCCGGCAGCCCGGCCGCGTCGAGCATCTCGCGGGCCAGCGCCAGGGTCAGCTCGACCACGTCGACGGGGCCGCCCCCGGCGAGCACCTCGACGGACTCGGTCACCTCGACGGCGTTGCCGATGGCCAGGCCCAGCGGGGTGGACATGTCGGTGAGCAGGGCGACCGTCCGTACGCCGTGCGCGCCGCCCAGCTCGACCATCGTCCGGGCCAGCTCGCGGGCCTGCTCGACGGACTTCATGAACGCGCCCGAGCCGACCTTGACGTCGAGCACCAGCGCGTCGGTGCCCTCCGCGATCTTCTTGCTCATGATCGAGCTGGCGATCAGCGGGATGGCCTCGACGGTCCCGGTCACGTCGCGCAGCGCGTACAGCTTGCGGTCGGCGGGGGCGAGCCCCGCGCCGGCCGCGCAGATCGCCGCGCCGACGTCGCGGAGCTGGGCGGTGAACTCGTCGTTGCTGAGCGCCGCCCGCCAGCCCGGGATCGACTCCAGCTTGTCGAGCGTGCCGCCGGTGTGCCCGAGGCCCCGGCCGCTGAGCTGCGGCACGGCGGCGCCGCAGGCGGCGACCAGCGGGGTGAGCGGCAAGGTGATCTTGTCACCGACGCCGCCCGTGGAGTGCTTGTCGACGGTCGGCCGATCGACGGCGGAGAGGTCGAGCCGCTCCCCGCTGGCGATCATCGCGGCGGTCCACCGGGCGATCTCCGGACCGGTCATGCCGCGCAGCAGGATCGCCATGGCCAGCGCCGACATCTGCTCGTCGGCGATCACCCCCCGGGTGTACGCGTCCACCACCCAGTCGATCTGCGCGTCGGAGAGCACACCCCCGTCCCGCTTGACCCGAATGACATCAACCGCCGCAAAACCACTCATCAAAAAAGATCTTTCTCGTCGTTATGGCGATACCGGTTCGCGGACCGCGCCCACCAGGGCTGGGGCCGACCGTGACCGGCAGAGGGATCAAGCCTGACCGCCCGGAGCCGGGCACGGTCGGCCCCAGCCCCTTAAGCTCAGCCACCCCAGCGAACCGGGATCTCCATCGGTGGCTCACCCTCGCCGGCCCAGAAGATGCCGCCGGACGCGTCCACGACCACCACCCGGGGCGTACGGGCGTGGCCCCAGGCGATCGCCTCCGCCGGCTCCTCCCAGCTCGGGCCCTCCTCCAACACCCCGGTCTCGGCGCCCTCGTTGTCGCCCGCGGACCGCTCCCAGTAGGCCGTCCACACCTGCTGGCCGGCGGAGAGGTCGGGATGCACGAAGACCGTGCCGCGCCCGCGCCAGGCGGCCAGCCGCTCCGGCACCACGGGCACCGGGGCCTCCCCCGTCACGGCCTCCAGGTCGGTCACGTCGAAGGCATGCGGCAGCAGCTCGGCCATCCGCAGCGGTCCGCCCCTCGCCTCGATGAGGCACTCCGGCCCGCCCTGCTCCCAGAGCAGCTGGCGGCACCGGCCGCACGGCATCAGCGGCTCGCCGGTGGCGTCGACGCAGGAGAGGGCCACGATCCGGCCGCCGCCGGTGGCGTGCAGCGAGGAGACCACCCCGCACTCGGCGCAGAGCACCACGCCGTACGCGGCGTTCTCCACGTTGCAGCCGACCACCACCCGGCCGTCGTCGACCAGCGCGGCCGCCCCGACCGGGAACTTCGAGTACGGCACGTACGCGTGCCGCATCACCTCGGTGGCGGCGGCCCGCAGCCGCTCCCAGTCGATCTCGCTCATCCCGCCATTCTGCCGCATGGCTCCTGTCCAGCAGAAACGGAGCGATGCCAACCACAGGCGGCCGACCGGAAGATCCGGTCGGCCACCCCGTTCAGGACGCGGTTCTTAGGTCAGTACACCCAGCTGGTGCAGGTGCTCCAACTCGAGGGGTAGGACCAGGCGCCGGGCGAGCCCGCGGCATAGTCGTAGCAGATCCGGTGCTTGTCGGCATCACCAGAAGAGTTGGTGATCTTGCTGGTGGTCCAGGTGCCCGTCACCCCCTGCCCCGACATCGCGGTTCTGCGACTGGACACATCCTCGGAGTACCCGTAGGGGGTCTTGATCTGCCGCTCGATCCTGACAACCAACGGTGGGTCGAAGGGCGACGACACGGCGTCGATCACGATCTGCCCCCAACGCTGGGTGTTGCAGGTGGTGCTCTGAACCAGTTTCCATGCCTTGCTGCTGCCCGCCGTGTACTGCGCCTGGACTACCGCACTGCAGGCGGCGGATGCCGGGGTGGCGGGGGCCACCAAGCCGGCGGTGAGGCCGGCGAAGGCGCCCAGCGCGAGCATCCCGCTGGTGACCGTTCGCTTGATTGAAGGCTTGGACATTTGTGGAAACCTCCGGGCGTCGAGGAGAAGTGGTGGCAGCGACAGTAGGAAGGCTGGCCATCACCGGACCATCAGGCGCCCATCACCGCGCCCCGGCCGCGGGTCACGTCAACCCGTTGAGGACGGCTGCTCGTTGGGGAGGTAGCCGCAGGCGCGCACGGCGCGGCGGATACCGGCGCTGACGCTGACGAGCGGTTTGGTGGGCAGCTCACCCGGCCGGATCTCGGCGTCGAAGGCGAGCAACGACACGAACCCGGCCCGGCCGTTCTCCCACAGATGGCCGGATACGGGCCGCCCGACAACATGATGGCCGAGCGATGGGCCCACGATGTCCGCCAAACCTAGGCTCCCTGCTCCACCACAGTCCGCGACTCCGGCGGCGAGACAAGAGCAGGTGACGATGTCTGATCCCAAAGTGCTCGAGGCACAAGAGTGGGTGAACTCCACCTACCAGAGCGTGCCGTACTACAACCCCTGTCCGGAGAACGGCAAGACCGGCTGGGCGACGATGTACTCGCTCACCCGAGCACTGCAACATGAACTCGGAATTGAGGTCCTCTCCGACGCGTTCGGCCCCGCCACGTTGTCCCGCCTCGCCGCCCTGGGGGACATCGGACCGGACACCACGAACGGCAACATCGTGAACATCGTTCAGTACGCGCTCTTCTGCAAGGGCTACTGGGGCGGCCCGGGTGACGGGGTGTATGGCGTCGATACCGCGTCGGCGATCGCCCAACTCAAAGCGGACGCCGGCTTGGACGCTTCCAACACCGACGTCCAGCCCAAGGTATTCAAGTCCTTGCTCACCATGGATGCCTACGTCCTGCTGTCCGGAGGTAGGGCAGGGGTCCGAGACATCCAGCGCTGGCTCAACGGCCGTTACCTGAACAAATCGACGTTCTATATCGTCCCATGCGATGGTCACTACACGCGGGACGTGCAGCAGGCTCTGATGAAGGCCATCCAGTACGAAGTGGGGATCCCCCAGGATCAGGCCACCGGCAACTTCGGCCCCGGCACCCAGCAAGGACTGCGGAACAACGAGGTCGCCCAGGGTTCAACGGGTATCTTCGTCCAACTCTTCAGCGCCGCCTGTGTCTTCAACGGCACGGTGCGGGATGGCGGTGAAACTTACACGACAGTCTTCAAGAACACCTTCGACGCAGCACTCACCACGTACACACAGGCGTTCCAACGATTCTCTGTGCTCGAGGACCACGGTCGTGGCGACTACCGCACCTGGGCTCAACTCCTGGTCTCCATGGGCGATGCCGACCGACCGGCGCATGCCTGTGACACCCGATACCACATTTCCGAGAGTCGGGCTCGAGCACTGGTCGCCGCCAACTACTACACGGTCGGCAGATACCTGGACGAGGACGAGCCGAAAAATCTGCAGAAGGAGATCCAACCCGGCGAACTGGAGGCGATATTCGCCGGCGGAATGCGGATGTTCCCGATCTCGCAGTATGACGGCAGATATTTAAGCAACTTCACGTACTCCCATGGCTACAACCACGCCAGGAGGGCCCATGACCGGGCCGTCAGTTACGGTTTCAACCGAGGTACCGTCATCTACTTCGCCGTCGATTACGATGCCACGGACGAAGAAATCACCAGCAACATCATTCCGTATTTCCGGGGCGTGCAAGCCGGCCTGTCAAACCGCGGCAAGCGGTATCTGGCCGGCGTCTACGGGTCTCGCAATGTCTGTTCACGCGCCACCAGCGAGGCGTACGCGCGTTTCTCGTTCGTGTCCGGGATGTCGTGGGGATTCTCCGGCAACCTCGGTTTTCCAATGCCGGAGAACTGGTCATTCACCCAGATCAAGGAATTCTGGTTCACCGCCGGAACCGACTCGTTCGGCCTCGACCGCAACGTCCACCGGCCCGGCACCGACCAGGGCGTGGGGCCGGAGAACGTCGGGGGTACCGCCGCACCGATCGAGTCTTTCCTGACCTACATCGACATGCTCTACGCCACCGCCGTGTCGTACGGTAGGGGCGAGGACCCAAATCGGCTTGTCCTCGACTTCCTGCGCTACCCGACCTATGACGGGGACCTCAGCGGGTGGAACACTCTACTGGGCACGTGGGGGGTCACCAAGGACTGGCTCGCGTACGCGGTCGCGAACGGCCCCCCGAGACGGCACAACTTTGTCGACCCCGGATACGGCATAGATATCGACATCGACCATTTCGCGGCCACAGCCTGCGCGGTATACGCCAAGGGCAGTGGCGGCGCGACTCCTGGCGGCTCAGGGTGGCGGGGCGACTTCGGCGGTTGGGGCGGCGACCTGGCCACCTTCTACGCAGACTGGTGGAACAACGAGGACTCCTACGCGTCCGGCTACGCCTTCTGCATGGACCGACTCGCGAAGATCAATGTCGACTCGTCTTTCTCATTCGGTGATCTGGTCGAGGATGTTGACGGATATCTCGTCGGGATGGCCATGCGGGATGGCGCCAAGGTTCACGAGGCGATTCGCGGTCATCTCGGTGGCACCGGTTATCTCAGCCGGTTCCGGAGGTTCTTCACGCGCCGCTACGGCAGTGTGGCCGTTGCCGCCAGCGCAGCCCGTACGCTGCTCTGCGGCACCGAAGATTCCGTCACCGACGGCCTGCGGATACTGGCGATTGAGACGAAGACGCAGGGCGCCCTGCTCCCGCATCTCCTGCCGGACAGCAAACTCAACCCTTTCATCCAGGGCTACGTGGACACGCTGCAGAATCTTGTCAACCAGGAGCCGACCGCCAACCGCCGCACCACGATCGGCAACTAAAGCGAGAGAGGATTCCTCGTGCTGCCCGTACTGGCCCTAGCTCTGACCGTACCTGCCGTGGTCCTGATCGTCGGGGCGATCCGCCGTGGGTCACGGCAGCTGCACGCCGCCACACGGCCCTGGGTACTGGCAGCCGGATCTCTCCTCCTGGCCGCAGCCGAGGTGTACCTGTTCGGCCTTGTGCACATGGTCGTCTTCTGGGCCGACGTCCGGGAGGCATGCATCTCCCGCTACCACAACTGGGACAGCGCTTACGGCCGGCCCCATTACTGGCCGCTGGAACGCAAGTGCACGGCGTCCATCGACATGGTGCCGGGATACGTCAATCCCCTCGTCGTAATCCTGCTCGTCGCGGCGTCGCTGGCCGCACTGCTCGCTCTCGGTCGAGCGGTCCTGCACAGGAATCTCCGCCGCCCGTCGTGATGTACCGATCTGACCTACCCATCTCCCGCTAAGGATCTGACCGATGGATGAGAAGCCTCCTCCGGGCCGCCCCTGGCAGCGTCGCCGCTTCCTGGCGGCTCTCGGTGCCGGCGCCGGCACCGCCGCACTTCTGACGGTTCCGACCGGCGCCTCCGCAGCTCCGCGCCCCGATCAGGCCGCGCCAGCGAAGCGAACTGGCTGGGCCGCAGCCGCCACCCAGAACGGGTGGCCCGTCATCGGCTCCGACCGCGCGTCCCGCCTCCGGGTCGAGGGGGCGAACGCAACGGTCGCGCTCCTGCCTGGCACGACGGCGGCTGTTCTCCTGCATGTCGCCCGGCGCTTCCACTACGAGGTCGACAGCATCGAGACGATCAACGGTCACCGATCGGACCGACGTGTCGCCGCCGCCTACGAGTCGAACTACCTGTCCGGTACCGCGATCGAGCTCCTTCCCGGACGCTTTCCGGCGGGTGCCCGGGATGGTCTCTTCCCGCACGAGCTGGCCACCGTCCGCGACATCCTCGCCGAGTGCGAGGGGGTGGTGCGCTGGGGCGGTGACCACCGCACACTGCCCAAGGAGGGGCACTTCCAGATCGACGTGCGGCCCGGTGACGGCAGACTACGGCGGGTTGCTGTCAGGATCCGGGAATGGACGGAGAAGCCGGGCCAGGGAGCCGGAACAGCCCCGGACATCTTCAGCAGACCTCGCCTCGCAGCGGCATCCGGTCTCGCCGACCGGCAGCGCGCCTCGGCGTGACGAAAACTGGCGTCGCCCCTTCAGCTTCGCTCAACGGAGGCCGGCGCCCGGTTCCGCAAATCTCGTCGGCCATGTCGCCGAGCTTGCCGGCGACATGGCCGACCGGGCTGGCAATGAGTGTCGCCACCTCGACACCCTCGCCTACCGCACCCAAGACACTCACCTGAGGCTTACCAGCCGGACCGTCATCGACGACGGCGCATACCACGGTAGCTCCGCGACGATCTACCCCTATCGCAACCGGCCGCTGTAGCGCCGCCCGAGCATCGACCGGAACCGCTCTTTGCAACGCCCACCTCCACCCTCATCACGCTCGACGGCCGACACCAGCATCGCCGCCGGACTCGCCGCGACCAGAGCCACGAAACGCACAGTACATAGATCTTGACAGATTGTCCGCCCCTTTGGAGGATGGCTGCGTCAGGGCTCCAACGCCCGGCAGCAACGGGGGATCATCATGCGTTTCCGTGTCCTTGGCCTGCCATACATCGAGAAAGCGGCCGGGGTGGCCGGTCGGCGCACCACTGTGCTCGCGTCGATGCTGGCGCTGAATGCCAACAAACATGTCTCCTTGGACCGACTAATCGACGCCGTCTGGGAGGAACGCCCACCCGCGACCGCCCGCGAACAGGTGCAGAACTGCATCTCGATACTACGACGATCACTGTCGGACGGGCCGACGGCGATCACCATTCAACGAATCGGCGCGAGCTATCAGCTCAATGTCGACGCAAATGAGGTCGATGCGCACCGGTTCGAGCGCGACTACCGCACCGCAACTACGCAGGCCGCCGCCGGAGACCTTGAGGCAGGAGCCAATCTCATGCGATCAGCGCTGGCGCTGTGGCGAGGTCCGGCGCTGGACGGGATGGAATCGGCAGAGCTGAGGGCGCACGCATGCCGCCTGAATGACATGCGTACGACGGCGACGCAACGAATGTTGGAGCTCAAACTGGAGTTGGAATGCCCTAACGAGGCCGTCCCCGAACTTCGCTCCCTGACCCGTCTCCATCCCCTGCACGAGCCATACATGTTGTTGTTGACTGAAGCTCTGCTGCAGAGGGGCCAGCACAGGGAGGCGCTGTCCGCCTATGACGCCTTCGCCCGACATCTGGCGGCCGAGTTGGGGGCAAACCCAGGTTCTCAAGCCCGAGCCAGAAGGGCAGATATCCTGGCGGCGTTCCATCATTCCGCGCCCTCCACCGAGGCGCGAAACGGCCGGGTTTCCGGGCCTCGTGACCTGGACGCCTTCGCCCAGGCGGCCGAACTGCTCGCGGCCGCGGAAAAGCGCCCCGAGAGCGATTTGTTAGGGCACCTGGAAAGGGCGGTGCTGCACATTCGCGCGGCATCCGTCCTGCTCGCCTCGGCTGACGGAAATTAGCTGCACGTATGACCCGTCGCCCTTGCCCGGCCTGGAGGGATGGGCACTTCGCCCCCAGGCCGGGTCAGGTGTCAGCCCTTGATGTACGGCTTGCCGTCGGCGGCCGGCGCCCGGACCCGGCCGACCAGCCCGGCCACCGCCAGGATCGTCGCCAGGTAGGGCAGCATGGCCAGGAACTGGTTCGGGATCACGCTGTTGATGGCGCCCAGGTACGTGGCGAGCTGGTCGGCGAAGCCGAAGAAGAGCGCCGCGAGCAGCGCCCCCGTCGGGCTCCACCGGCCGAAGATCAGCGCGGCCAGGGCGATGAAGCCCTTGCCGCCGATCATGTTCTTGGTGAACGAGTAGAGCGCCAGCGTGTAGGAGGCGCCGCCGATGCCGGCGACCACCCCGGCGAGCAGCACGTTGCGGTAGCGCAGCCCGAGCACCCTCACGCCCAGGGTGTCGGCGGCGGTGGGGTGCTCGCCGACCGAGCGGGTGCGCAGGCCCCACCGGGTGCGGAACAGCGCGATGTGGATGACCAGCACCAACAGCAGCCCGAGGTAGAGGAAGATGTTGCCCCGGAACAGCGCCGGGCCGAGCAGCGGGATGTCCGACAGCAGCGGGATCTCCCAGTTGCTGAACCGGGGGGCGCTGTTGTACCTCTGCGCGTTGGTCTGCATCAGCCGCTCGTAGAGGAAGCCGGTGACGCCGACGGCCAGCAGGTTGAGCACGATGCCCATGACGACCTGGTCGACCAGGTAGCGGATCGAGAAGACGGCCAGCAGCAGCGAGATGAACGCACCGCCGATCGCCGCCGCGACCAGGCCCACCCAGACGTTGCCGGAGAGGCTGCCGAAGAGCGCGCCGCTGAAGGCGCCCATCAGCAGCTGCCCCTCGATGGCCACGTTGACCACGCCGGAGCGCTCGCAGAGCACGCCGGCCAGGGCGCCGAAGACCAGCGGCAGGGCCAGGATGAACGTGCCCCGGAGGATGTTGACCAGCGGCATGAAGTTCTGCCCGGCAGGCGCGTCGGAGACCTGCCAGCAGAGGAACGACAGCACGAAGCCGACCAGCCCGACGCCGAGCACGAGGGTGAACCAGCGCCTCGGCAGCCCGGCGAGCATCGCGGCGCCGGCGGCGACCGCGACGAGGCCGAAGAGGATCGCGCCGACCGTGCCGTGGATCTCCAGCGCGGCGCCGGCGGCGTCCTCGCTCAGGGTGAAGCGGGCCTGCTCGCCGGTGGCGAGCGCCCCGAACACCACCGTCGCCAGCAGGCCGAGGGCGATCAGCACGGCGCCGACCTTGCGGGTACGGGTCCAGAAGCCCTGGTCGACGGGGGCGACCGCGACGTCTTCGACAGCCATGGTGGACATGAGTTACCAGCCCTTCGCCAGGCTCGTCTGCAACCGGGCGGCGCGGGCGGCCCGGAGCTGGAAGATCGCCTTCACCAGGGCCGGCGCGGCGATGAAGATGACGATCAGCGCCTGGAGCACGGTGACCAGCTCCAACGAGATCCCCGAGTACGACTGCATCCGGTTGCCGCCGGCCTGAAGCGCGCCGAAGAGCAGCGCGGCCAGCGCGACGCCCCACGGCTTCACCCGGCCGAGCAGCGCCACCAGGATGCCGTCGAAGCCGATCTGCGCGACCACCAGCGGGGTCAGCGCGCTCGCGGTGGAGCCGAGCACCATGTTGGAACCGCCGAGGCCGGCCAGGATCCCGGCGAAGACCATGATCAGGACGTACGTCCGGGTGACGCTGATGCCGGCGGTCCGCGCGGCGTCGGGGTTGGCGCCGACGGCGCGCAGCTCGAAGCCGAGCGTGGACCGGTTCAGCAGCCACCAGACCGCCCAGGTGGCCAGCACCGCCAGGATGATGCCGGCGTGCACCCGCAGCCCGTCGCCGAGGAGGCGGGGCAGCTGGGCCGACCCGTCCACCGGGCGGCTGATCGCGTCCGTGCGGTTCGGGTCCTGGACGCCGTTCTGCACGATGATCCAGGTCAGGAAGTACGTGGCGACGTAGTTGAGCATGATCGTGTTGATCACCTCGTGGGCGCCGGTACGCGCCTTGAGGATGCCCGGAATGAAGCCCCAGATCGCCCCGCCCAGCGCGCCGGCGAGCACCGCGACGAGCAGGTGCAGGCCGGGCGGCAGCGGCAGCAGGAAGCCGGCCAGCGCGGCCAGGATCACGCCCATGGTGGCCTGGCCCTGGGCGCCGATGTTGAACAGGCCGCCCCGGAAGGCCAGCGCCACCGACAGGCCGGTGAAGACCAGCGGCGCGGTGTAGGTGAGCGTCTCCGAGATCGGGCTCATCACCGCCTGGAAGCCCACGGCGTCCGGGTCGAAGATCGCGCCCTTGAACAGGTTGCCGTACGCCTCGCTGACCAGCGTCCAGCTCGCGTTGAGCGCGTCGGCCGGCCGGGCCGTGATGTAGCTGTAGGTGGCGAGCACGTCGGGGTCGGACACGATCATCAGGATCGCGCCGACGATCATCGCCAGCACCAGCGACAGCAGGGTCACCGTGAAGGTGTTGGCCGCCCAGAGGTTGTCCAGGAACAGCCGGCCCAGCGAGGGCTTCGCCTCCGGGGCCGGGCCCTTCGGGGCGGTGGCCGTCCCGGCGCGCTCGGTGTTGCCGAGCGCGGTCCGCGCGGCCTGCGCCTCGGTCGCCGGCTCCTTGTCCGGGGAGCCCGGGTTCGGGTTCGTCATGCCTCGTCCTCGTTGCCAGGGGCCTCGGCTGCGGGGGCCGGGGCGCCGTCGGCCGTCGTCGCGCCCGCGGTCGTGCCACCGGCGGGTGCCGCGTCGGGGGTGATGCCGGCCATCAGCAGGCCGATCTCCTCGCGGGGGGTGTCCGGGCCGACGATGCCGATGATCCGGCCGCGGTACATGACCGCGATCCGGTCGGCCAGGCCGATCACCTCGTCGAGCTCGCTGGAGACCACCATGACGGCGGTGCCGACGTCCCGCTCCCGGATGACCTGGCTGTGGATGAACTCGATCGACCCGACGTCGACGCCGCGGGTCGGCTGGGCGGCGATGAAGAGCTTCAGCGGCCGGGACAGCTCCCGGGCCACGATGACCTTCTGTTGGTTGCCGCCGGAGAGGGTGCCGACGGCCGCGTCGGCCGAGGAGGTGCGGACGTCGAACTGCGCGATCCGCTCCTTCGCCGACTTCGCGATGGCGTCCGGCTTCAGCGCCAGGCCCTTGCCGAAGGGCGGCCGGTCGTAGATGTCGAGCACCAGGTTCTCCGCGACGGAGAACTCCTTGACCAGGCCGTCGACGCTGCGGTCCTCGGGCACGTAGCCGACGCCGGCGCGGAGCACCTTCTTGGTCGACCAGCCGTTGACCTGTTGCCCGTCGAGGGTGACCGTGCCGGCGAGCGTCGGGCGCAGGCCCATGATCGCCTCGATCAGCTCGGTCTGGCCGTTGCCCTGCACGCCCGCGACGCCGAGCACCTCGCCCGCCCGTACGGTCAGGTCGACCCCGTCGACCGCGCGGATCTGCCGGTCGTCGTCGACGACCAGGCCGGAGACCTCCAGGACCGGCTTGCCGGGGGCGGCCGGCTCCTTCTCCACGGTGAGCCGCACGCTGCGGCCGACCATCAGCGCGGCCAGCTCGTCGCGGCTCGCCTCGGGCGAGGCGGTGCCGACGGTCCTCCCGCGCCGGATCACGGTGATCCGGTCGGCGATGGCCTTGACCTCGCCCAGCTTGTGGGTGATGAAGACGATCGACTTGCCGGCGGCCTTGAGCGACCGCATCACGGTGAGCAGTTCCTCGGTCTCCTGCGGGGTGAGCACGGCCGTCGGCTCGTCGAGGATGAGCAGGTCGACGTCGCGGGTGAGCGCCTTGACGATCTCCACCCGCTGCTGGATGCCGACCGGCAGGTCCTCGATCACCGCGTCCGGGTCGACCCGCAGGTTGTACCGCTCGGAGACCTCGGCAACCTCGCGCCGGGCCCGCCGCCGATCCAGGAAGCCGGCGATGCCGCCCCGGACCTGCTCGGCGCCGAGCATGATGTTCTCGGTCACGGTGAAGACGGGCACCAGCATGAAGTGCTGGTGCACCATGCCGATCCCGGCCGCGATCGCGTCGGACGGCCCGCGCAGCTTCAACGGCGCGCCGTCGACCAGGATCTCGCCCTCGTCGGGCTGGTAGAGCCCGTAGAGCACGTTCATCAGGGTCGACTTGCCCGCGCCGTTCTCGCCGAGCAGGGCGTGGATCTCTCCAGGCTCCACCGTCAGATCGATGTGGTCGTTGGCGACCAGGTCACCGAACCGTTTGGTGATGCCGCGCAGTTCGAGTCTCAGCGCAACCTCCTGGAGTGCGAAGCGATGGTGCAGCGTAGCTGCCGGTGTACCGCTCGCGGCGCGGGGCCGTCGTCGGGTGGGTGTGGATCGGCCGCCCCGGCGCCGTGGGGGTTTCCCCGCGACGCCGGGGCGGCCGGATCGTCGTGCTGTACCGCCCGCCGGCCTACCCTGGTGATCGTCTCACCGCGGGCGGCCGGCAAAGCCTCACTTCGGCTGGGCCGCGGAGGTGACGGTGACGGTGCCGGCGGCGATGTCCGCCTTCAGCTTGTCGATCTCGGCCTTCAGCTCGACCGGGACCTTGCTGTCGAACTCGTGGTACGGGGCGAGCCCGACGCCGTTGTTGGACAGGTTGCCGAGGTAGCCCGGGGTGGCCGACAGCTTCTCGCCGCCGGCGGCCTTGACGACGGCCTCCTTGACGGCGTCCGGGATGTTCTTCTCGACGGTGGTGATGATCGCCGCGCAGTCCTGGGTGCTCTCGCAGCCGTCGACGTCCACCCAGATGGTGTTGTACTTGCCGCCCGACGCCTTCGCCGCACCGGTGGTGCCGAGGCCGGCGCCGCCGGCGACCGGCATGACGATGTCGGCGCCCTGGGCGACCAGCGCGTCGCTGACCTTCTTGCCCTCGTCCTGCTTGACGAAGTCGTTGGTGAACGACCCGTTCTGCGCGGCCTTGTCCCAGCCGACGAGCTTGACCGTCTTGCTCTTGGTCTTGTTGTAGTGCGCGACGCCGTCGGCGTAGCCGTCCATGAAGATGGTGACCGGCGGGATCTTCACGGCGCCGTAGGTGCCCACCGTGCCGCTCTTGGTCATGCCGGCGGCCAGGTAACCGGCGAGGAAGCCGGCCTGGGCCGTGTCGAACTGCATCGGGTAGACGTTGGTCTCCTCGACCTTCGCGTCGACGATGCCGAACTGCTGGTTCGGGTTCGCCTTGGCGATCTTGGAGGTGGCGGTACCCATCAGGCCGCCGACGGCCAGGATGAAGTCGCACTTCTGGTTGACGTACTGGGTCAGGTTGACCTCGTAGTCCGCCTCGGCCTTCGACGCGACGTACTTGATGTCGATGTTGTCGTTGGCCTTCTTCGCCTCCTCCAGGCCCTTCCAGGCGGAGGCGTTGAACGACTTGTCGTCGATGCCGCCGACGTCGGTCACCATGCAGGCGCTGTACTTCTTGTCGCCACTGCCGGCGTTGTTGTTCTCCTCGGGAGCCTCGCCACACGCGGCGGCACTCAGCACGAGCCCACCCATCGCGAAGACGGAGGCAATCCGCATCCCACGCACAGAGCGCAAGACGTCTCCTTCCCATTGCACACCGCGTCCTGCACGGTGGCAGCCCTTTGAGCCGGCCTGCGCTGCGCCGCCGGCGTCCCCACGTTACGGACGGGAGCGTACGCCCGCGCCCACCCACCGGCCGACAATCGTGCACGACTGTTGAGCGCCTGTTACCCCTACGTAACCCTTAGGTGGGGCAGATCACTCTCAGTGCTGGTAGGTGCGCGGCGAGGCGTCGCGGAACGTCCGGTTCTGCGCGTCGTCCCCTGCCAACGACGTTACCGCCAGAAGACGGCCACCGCCGCGTTGACCAGGGTCAACCCGACGGTTGCCAGGAAGTGCCCACGGTTGACCACGTCGCGCTTGCGGGAAAAGAACGCCATGACAAAGATCAGGATGGCGAGCACCAACTTGGTAACAAGTTTCGCGGGGTCGGGCTCGTCGCCGTCACGCAGGGGCGCGGAGAGGCCGATCCCGGTCGCCAGCATGATCACGGACCCCCAGAGCATGGCCGGGTTGATCCGCAGCTTCCCGCTGATGTACTGGACGATCGCGCCGCCGAGCAGCAGGGCGAAACCGATCAGATGGACGTAGCGAAGTATCAGTCTCAGAGCTTCCACGGGCACCATCCTCCCTCATCAACGACGGATCGTAGTAGTGGGGCCGTAGGGGTCAGGAGAGCCGCCAGGCCTGGAAGGTGGGGCCGTCCGCCGGGAGGGTGACCGCTCCGTCGGCGTCGGGACGCAGGGCGGGGGCGCCGCCGTACAGGTTCTCGGCCGGCCCCAGCCCGCTCAGGCGCAGCGGCTGGCCGGCGGCGCGGCGGGCCAGCACCAGCACCGTGCCGGTCGGGGCTTCGCGCAGGAAGACCAGCGTGTCCGCGTCGGCGCGCAGCCAGCGCAGGCCGCCGTGGCGCAGCGCGGGCTCGGCCCGGCGCAGCGCGATCAGGGCGCGGTACGCGGCGAACGTCGAGTCGTCCCAGCTCTCCGGCCGGTGCCACGGCATCGGCGTACGCGAGCCCTCGCCGTTGGTGCCGGTCAGGCCCAGCTCGTCACCGGCGAAGACCATCGGGGTGCCGGGCATGGTGGCGAGCAGGCCGGCGGCGACCTCCTGCCGCGCGGCGTCGCCGACCACGGTGCGGATCCGCGCCGAGTCGTGCGACCCGAGCAGCTGCCACGAGTGGGTGTACGACCGCCAGGAAACCAGCGAGCGGTAGGCGTCCATGGTCGCGAGCACCGCGTCCGCGTCCCGGCGCACCACTCCGCCCGGGGTGCCGAGGAAGTTCGGCACCGGCTGGTCGCCGTGCCGCAGCCAGGACCAGACCGGGTCGGTGAAGCCGACGTAGTTCATCGTGCCGTGCCAGCCGTTGCGGTCGAGGTCGCCGGTGTGGTCGTGGCCGTGCTCGGCCATCAGCAGGGCGTCGGCCCGGGTCCGGGCGACCACCTCGCGCAGCAGCGCCGCCACCTCGTGCGTGTACGCGTCGGCGCCCCGCCGCCCGGTCATGTTCGCCACGTCCACCCGCCAGCCGTCCAGCCCGTACGGCGGCCGCAGCCAGCGGCGCAGCAGCGAGTCCCCGGCGGTGGCGAAGCGCCGGCGCAGCTCGGCGCTGCCCCAGTTCAGCTTCGGCAGCGACTTGACCCCGTTCCAGGACTCGTAGTCCCCGGTCACCTCGTCGAAGTAGTACAGCTCCCGCTCGGGCGCGGACACATCGGAGGCGGCCCGGGTGAACCACTCGTGCGCGTCGCCGGTGTGGTTGCTGGTGATGTCGCCGAGCAGCCGCCAGCCCCGGGCGCGTACGGCGTCGGCGAGGCGGGCCAGGGCGGCGTCCCCGCCGAGCAGCGGGTCGACGGTGTCGAAGCTGGCGGCGTCGTAGCGGTGGTTGGAGCGGGCCGGGAAGATCGGCGTCAGGTAGACGGTGTTCACGCCGAGGCGCTCCAGGTGGTCCAGCCGCCCGGTGACGCCGTCGAGGTCGCCGCCGTAGAACTGCCGGGGGGTCTCGGGGCCGCGCCCGATCACCGGGGTGTCCCAGTCGCACGGGATCGCCCAGTCCGGCAGCTCGCGGCCCTCGGCGGCGGTGGAGCGGGCGAACCGGTCCGGGAAGATCTGGTAGATCACCGCGTCGCGGGCCCAGGCGGGCGGCGGGGCGTGGGTGACCAGCTTGAAGTCGCCGTTGTCGGGCACGTCGTGGGCCACCACGCCGGCGGCGTTCAGCCAGCGGTAGCCCCGGCTGCCGGTGAGCATGAACCGGTAGTTGCTGACCGGGTTGCGGGCCTCGACGGGCACCCGCCACCAGACGTCGTCGCCGTCGGCGCGGTCGACGACCGCCTCGGTGAACCGGGGCTCGCCGTCGCCGGTGGTGCGCGCGTGCACCTGCCGGACGTCGGCGCCGGCCGGCACCCGGACGAAGACGTCGACGACGTCGCCGAGGGCGGGCTCCTGCTCGGGGACGTACAGGGCGGAGCCGTCGTGGTGCGGCAACAGGGACATGGTGGCGCCTTTCGCGTCGGTCGGACGGGAGAGAAAGGGGTCTCCCGTCGCGGCCGGTTCCCCGACCGCGGCGGTCGATCCGTGACTGCTCCGGTGTACGTCGGACGCCGACGCCCTTGCCGCAGCTTGCGGTGTCGCGCAACGGCCGGTGGACCCGGCCGGTCGCGACGGAGCGGCACCCCTCGCCTCGACCTCGGCGAGGAGCGGCCACCTATCCGCTTTATCCCTTGACGGCTCCGGCGGTGAGGCCGGAGACGATGTAGCGCTGGACCATCTGGAAGACCAGCACCGTGGGGATCGCGGTGAGCAGGGTGCCCGCCGCGAAGATCCCGAAGTTGTTGTTGCGTTCGCCGGCCACCAGGCCGAACATCCCGACCGCGAGGGTCTTCGACTCGCTGTTGGTCAGGAAGACGTTCGCCATCAGGAACTCGTTGATGGTGCCGATGAAGGCGAGCAGGCCGGTCACCGCCAGGATCGGCGCCACCAGCGGCAGCATGATCCGGAAGAAGACCTGGGCGTGCGTGGCGCCGTCCATCGTGGCCGACTCGTCCAGCTCCCGGGGGAGCGTGTCGAAGAAGCCCTTCATCAGCCAGGTGTTCACGCCCAGCGCGCCGCCCAGGTAGAGCAGCAGCAGGCCCCACGGCGTGTTGAAGCCGATCGCCGGCCACAGGTCGGTGATCGTCGTGAAGATCAGGAAGATCGCCACGATCGCCAGGAACTGCGGGAACATCTGGATCAGCAGGAGCGCGAGCAGCCCGACCCGCCGGCCGGCGAAGCGCATCCGGGAGAAGGCGTACGCCGCCAGCGCCGACAGGAAGACCGACGCGAACGAGGCCACCCCGGCGATCAGCAACGAGTTGAGGAACCACCACCCGAACGCCGTACGGTCGAACAGGTTCGTGAAGTTCTCCACCGACGCCCCGGTCGGCAGCAACTCCGTCGAGGAGAGCGTGCCGAGCGGGTTGAGCGCGGCCGAGAGCACGAACAGGATCGGGAAGAGGCTGAACGCGACGGCCAGCACGCCCACCAGGTGGCGCCAGCCGACCTGGGCGAACCACCGGTTGCGCCGCCGGCCCGCGTTGCGGTTGACGGCCGGGGCGGCGTCCGTCGCGCCGCCCGCGGCCGGGGTGCCGTGCAGCGAGGTCACGAGTACACCTCCTCCTGCTTACGGGTGCGCCGGAAGCTCACCGCCGACACCACCGCGACGATGGTGAAGATGAAGATCGACACTGCGGCCGCCAGGCCGAACTGGGCGCCCTGCGCGCCGAAGGCCAGCCGGTACGTGTACGTGATCAGCAGGTCCGTCGCCCCCGCGGTCGGGTTGTCCGCCGGGAAGGGACCGCCCTCGGTGGTCAGGTAGATCGCGTTGAAGTTGTTGAAGTTGTACGCGAACGACGCGATCAGCAGCGGGGAGAGCGCGACCAGCAGCAGCGGCAGGGTGACCGACCGGAACGACTGCCACGGCGACGCGCCGTCGACCGACGACGCCTCGGTCAGCTCCTTCGGGATGGCCTGGAGCGCGCCCGTGGCGACCAGGAACATGTACGGGTAGCCCAGCCAGAGCTGCACCAGGATCACCGCTATCCGGGCCGACCACTCCTGGCCGAACCAGTCCACCCCGATCCCGAACAGGTTGTTGATCAGGCCGAAGTCGGTGTTGAACATGTCCCGCCAGACCAGCAGCATCGCGAAGGACGGCATGGCGTACGGCAGGATCAGCAGAATGCGGTAGAAGTTGGTGCCCCGCATCCGGGGCGAGTGCAGGGCCAGGGCGATGAACATGCCCAGGATGAACGTGCCGCCGGTGGAGCCGATGGCGAAGGCGAAGTTCCACAGCAGCGTGCCGAAGAACGGCCCGGAGATGGCCGGGTCGGTGAGCACCCGGGAGAAGTTCTCCAGCCCGACGGTGACCTTCCAGCCCTGGGCCAGCCGCTCGCCGTCGGCGGCCACGAAGGCGCCGGTCTCCTCGTCCGCCGTCCAGGTCCTGCCGCTCTCGATGTCCTTGATGCAGTCGCAGCCGGCGTCGTACGCCCGGATCGCCTTGCCCTCGTAGGCGCGGGACAGGCCGGCGGAGCGCAGCGCGCCCCCGGACGTCGGCACGACCAGGTCGGTGATCTCCTGGCTGCGCGCGCTGGCCTGGCCGAAGTTGAGCACCGTGTAGCCGTCGGCGGCGGTGACCTTGCCGCCCGGGGCCACGGTGACGTCGGCCGGGTCGAGCTGGCGCAGCCCGCCGGCGTCGCCGGCCGAGACGGTGCCGGTGCCCGGGTCGCTGACCAGGAAGACGAGCGGGCCGGTCGCCGGGTCGCCCTCGGTGGCGACGGAGAGGGCGTACTCGGTGGAGCCGGGCACCTGCTTGACCGAGGCGGTCTGGATGGCGACGACGGCGTCTTCCTTGGTGCCGCGGTGGCCGTCGCCGAAGTTCGTGAAGGCGGTGCTCGCCGTGTACAGCACCGGGACGATCTGGAACGCGATCAGGAAGAGCGTGCCGGGGACCAGGTACTTCGCCGGGATGTGCCGGCGGGTCAGGTAGAGGTAGAAGAGCCCGGCGGTGGTGGCGGCCAGCAGCGCCAGCCCGGCCCACTTCTCCGCCTCGACGAGCGGGAAGGCCGCCCAGATCGCGATCCCGGCGGTCAGGCCGAGCAGGAGCACCTTGACGAGCAGGCCCGTCACGGTGATCGGCGCGTGGTGCCGCGCGGTGCGGGACTTGCCCGGGAGCCCGGGACCGACGGGCTCCCGGCCCGGGGGCTGCGTGGCAGCCCCCGGGCCGGACAGCGACGTGCTCATTACTTGATCTGGCCGGAGATGGTCTTGCCGGCTGCGGTGATCGTCTTGGCCGGGTCGGCGCCGCCGATGATGGCGGCCTCGGCCTTGCCGAACGGGTCCCAGATGGTGGCCATGGCCGGGATCGCCGGGAGCACCTGGCCGTTCTTGCCGGCCTCCTGGAACTTGGCCAGGTCCGGGTCGGTGCCCTTGACCTGGTCGAGGGCGGCGGTCAGCGCCGGCGGGCGGGGCTCGGCGTTGTAGAGCGCCACGGCCAGCTCGGGGGTGGTGACGTGGTTGGCGACGAACTCCTGGGCCAGGGCCTTGTTCTTGCCCTTGGCGGCCACGTAGAACGCCTGGACGCCCACGAACGGCTGGGCCTCCTTGCCACCGGCGAAGCCGGGGACCGGGGAGATGTCGTACTTGATGTTGGCCTTCTTGGCGTCCGCGATGGCCCACGGGCCGGAGACCAGGTAGGCGCACTTCTTGCCGGTGAACGTGGCGATCGAGTTCTCGCCGGTGATCGAGCGCTTGAGCGCGCCGTCGCCCTTCTCACCGAGCTTGGCGATCTTCTTGAACGCCTCGATCGACTCCGGCTTGCCCACGCCCAGGTCCTTCGGGTCGTAGTCGCCGTTGGCGCCCGTGCCGAAGAGGTACCCGCCACCGGAGGTGTAGAGCGGGTAGATGTGGTAGGCGTCGCCGTTCTGGCCGGACTGGAGGCAGAGGATCTCGCTGGCCTTCTTCTCGGCCTTGAGCTTCTTGCCGGCGGCGACCAGGTCCTCGATGGTCTTCGGCGCCTCGGGGGCCAGCTCGGTGTTGCGGATCAGCGCCAGGTTCTCCATGGCGTAGGGCACGCCGTAGAGCTGGCCGTTGAACGTCACGGCCTTGACGGCGGTCTCGTTGAACCCGCTCTTCTGCTCGGCGGCGAGCTGCACCGGGTCGATGGCGCCGTTCTGGACGAGGTTGCCGATCCAGTCGTGCGCGCCGACCACGACGTCCGGGCCGCTGCCCTGCTGCGAGGCGGTGACGAAGTTGGTCTGGAGGTCCTTGGAGACGGCCTGGACCTCGACCGTGACGCCGTTCTCCTGACCGAACTTCTCGGCAAACGGCTTGAGGGCGGCGGTGCGCTTGTCGTCGGCCCAGATCACCAGCTTGCCGCCGGCGGCGGCCTTGGTGGATTCCTTCGCGGCCGGCTCGTCGCTGCTGTCGCTGCCGCAGCCCGACGCGGCGAGCGCCAGGCCGAGGACGGCGACCACACCCGCGGTACGGATGCGCATCGGTACTCCTGTCGTCATGGCGGCACGCCGGGGGAAGGGCGGTCCCGCCAGTGGAAGCTCTGTAAGTTTCTTGCCAACCGGCGCTCGGCGTGCTGCGCCGCTGCTCTCGCGTGTTGCGGGGACGTTAGCAAGAGGTTGCAGAGAATGGAAGGGCTTGCAGAAGTGTACGCAAGAACTTGCCAGTGAGCTAAAGTGCGCCCATGCGCGCTCGACTGTCCGACATCGCCCATCAGGCCGAAGTCAGCGAGGCCACGGTGTCGCGGGTGCTCAACGACCGCCCGGGAGTGGCCCCCGAAACCCGGCAAGCCGTACTGACCGCCCTCGATGTGCTCGGTTACGAGCGCCCGGCCCGGCTGCGCAAGCGCAGCGCCGGCCTCGTGGGTCTGGTGGTCCCCGAGCTCGACAACCCGATCTTCCCCGCCTTCGCCCAGGTGATCGAGTCGACCCTGGCGCAGAGCGGCTTCACCCCCGTGCTGTGCACCCAGACCGCCGGCGGGGTCACCGAGGACGAGTACGTCGAGATGCTGCTGGACCGGCAGGTCTCCGGAATAGTCTTCGTCTCCGGCCTGCACGCCGACACCGCCGCCAACCACGACCGCTACCGGGCCCTGATCGCCCGCCCGCTGCCCGTCGTGATGATCAACGGGTACGCCCC
Organism: Micromonospora sp. LOL_025; assembly: GCF_048060285.1. NCBI lineage: Bacteria > Bacillati > Actinomycetota > Actinomycetes > Micromonosporales > Micromonosporaceae > Micromonospora > Micromonospora sp. LOL_025. The sequence continues at coordinate 34,662 of NZ_JBHMIR010000006.1, forward strand.
CGGCATCCCCGCGCCCTTCGTCTCCTGCGACGACGGCGAGGCCACCGAGCTGGCCGTGGCCCACCTGGTGGCGCTCGGGCACCGCCGGATCGGCCTGATCACCGGCCCGGACCGGTTCGTGCCCGTGCAGCGCCGGGTGGCCGGCTTCCGGGCCGCGATGGGCCGGCTGGTCGGCGTCGACGAGGCCGGCCTCGACGAACTGGCCGAGCTCTCCCTGTTCGGTGTGGAGGGTGGCGAGGCCGCCGCCGCCCGGCTGCTGGAGCGCGGCGTCACCGGCATCGTCTGCGGCTCCGACCTGATGGCGCTCGGCGCGATCCGGGCCGCCCGGCAGCGTGGCATGTCGGTCCCCGGCGAGCTGTCGGTGGTCGGCTACGACGACTCCCCGCTGATGGCCTTCACCGACCCGCCGCTGACCACCATGCGGCAGCCGGTGGCCGCGATGGCCGTCGCCGCCGTCCGGGCCCTGGTCGACGAGATCAACGGGCACGCCGCCCCGCACTCGGAGTACGTGTTCCGCCCGGAACTGGTGGTGCGCGGCTCCACCGCGGTCGCCCCCACCGACGCCGCGCGGCCGGCCCCGGGCGGCGCGACGCGGCAGCGCCCGGCCCCGCCCGCCCTCGCCGTACCGGCCTGACCGCCCCGGCTCCCGTCCGGCCTCCCGTCTGCCCGCCCGGCCCGCTCCGACCGCGCCGCGGGCCCCGGAAAGGGCTCACCGGCCGTGAGCCGTCGGAGGCGCGGCGTGATCATTGCCATTTCTTGCGCAAGGAATGCTTGACTCTTGCAGTCACGGGCGGCATTCTGCTCAGACACCGCCCCCGCACCCGCACCGCGCCGGGTGCCGCCGTCCCGCGCCACAGAACGGGGAACGCCACCGATGACCGTCAGCAACCCCACGCCGCTGACCTCCGACGACGACTGGTGGCGCTCCGCGGTCGTCTACCAGGTCTACGTACGCAGCTTCGCCGACTCCAACGGCGACGGCATCGGCGACCTCCAGGGCGTCCGTGAGCGCCTGCCGTACCTGCGCGACCTCGGGGTGGACGCGCTCTGGCTGACCCCCTTCTACACCTCGCCGATGATCGACGGCGGGTACGATGTCGCCGACTACCGCGACGTCGACCCGATGTTCGGCACCCTCACCGACTTCGACGCGATGATCACCGACGCGCACGCCCTCGGCCTGCGGATCATCGTCGACCTGGTGCCCAACCACACCTCCAGCGCGCACCCGTGGTTCCAGGCGGCGCTGGCCGCCGGCCCCGGCTCCCCCGAGCGCGCGCGCTACCTCTTCGCCGAGGGCACCGGCGAGCACGGCGAGCTGCCCCCGAACGACTGGGAGAGCATCTTCGGCGGCCCCGCCTGGACGCGGATCGACGACGGCCAGTGGTACCTGCACCTGTTCGACCCGGCCCAGCCGGACCTGAACTGGCGCCACCGGGAGGTACGCGCCGAGTTCGAGGGCGTCCTGCGCTTCTGGCTCGACCGGGGCGTGGACGGCTTCCGGATCGACGTGGCGCACGGCATGATCAAGGCCGAGGGGCTGCCGGACGTCGGGTTCAGCTCGATGACCACCGGCCAGCGCCAGGCGGAGCTGCTCGGCAAGGGCCGGCTCCCCTACTTCGACCAGGACGAGGTGCACGACATCTACCGCGCCTGGCGGCCGATCCTGGACAGCTACCCGGGCGGCCGGATGGCGGTCGCCGAGGCGTGGGCCGAGACCCCGCAGCGCCTCGCCCGCTACATCGGCCCGGACGAGCTGCACCAGGCGTTCAGCTTCGACTTCCTCGACGCGACCTGGTCGGCCGACTCGTTCCGCAAGGTCATCGACACCGCGCTCGCCGAGTCGACCATCGTCGGCGCGCCCACCACCTGGGTGCTGTCCAACCACGACAAGCAGCGGCACGTCACCCGCTACGGCGACGGCGCCGAGGGGCTGCGCCGGGCGCGGGCCGCCACCCTGCTGATGCTCGCCCTGCCCGGCTGCGCCTACATCTACCAGGGCGAGGAACTGGGCCTGCCGGAGGTGCTCGACCTGCCGGACGAATTGCGCCAGGACCCGGCGTTCCTGCGCACGGGCCAGAGCCGGGACGGTTGCCGCGTACCGATCCCGTGGAGCGGCGAGCTGGCCCCGTACGGCTTCGGGCCGCAGGGCAGCGAGCTGAGCTGGCTGCCGGTCCCCGCGACCTGGCGTGGCCTCTCGGTCGCCGCCCAGGCCGGCGTGCCCGGCTCGACGCTGGAGCTCTACCGCACCGCGCTGCGGATCCGCCGGGAACACCCGGCGCTGGCCGCCGACGCGGGCGGGGTCACCTGGCTGGAGGCCGGGCCGGGCGTGCTCGCCTTCAGCCGCACCGCCGGCGACACCGTGCTGACCTGCGTGGTCAACATCAGCGGTGCGCCGGCCCTGATCGACGGGTACGGCGCGCCGATCGCCGCCAGCGAGCCGCTCACCGGGCAGGGCTCCGGCCATCTGCTCGGAGTCGACGCGGCGGCCTGGTTCGAACGGCGCTGAGCGGGTAACCCGTCATCGACCTGGTCGTTCGTTGTGCCCCGCGCCGACGGGCGACTGGGCTACCGACCCCTTGTGGTGGGGGGTGAGGTGGCGCCGGCGTCACCGGAGTACGCCCCGGCGGCGCCGGCGTCCATCGGGTCACGTGTCGCCTCCGGCCCCTGCGGGTACGACGGGCCCATGGTGGTTCGCGTCGCGCAGTACACCCTCGACGTCGTCGATCTCGACCTGATGGCCGGCTTCTGGGCGGCGGCGCTCGGCTACGCCGTCGACGCCGGCGGCGACGGCAGCGCGAAGCTCTATCCCCCGGCCGACCGGGTCGGCGCTCCCACCGTCTGGTTGCAGGGCTCCGGCACGGCCAAGCACGGGAAGAACCGGCTGCACCTGGACGTGGTCGCCGACGGCGATCCGGCGGACGAGGTGAGCCGGTTGATCGGGCTCGGCGCCCGGCCCACGGACGTGGGACAGCGCGGCGACGAGGGGTTCACGGTGCTGGCCGACCCCGAGGGCAACGAGTTCTGCGTGCTGCACCGCTCGCCCCACCGCCGCTGACCCGGGCCGCCCCGGGCGGCCCGGACCGGCTCAGGCGCCGCCGGTGAGCTTGGTGGCGATGCGACCGAAGGCCGCCCGCAGCTCGGCCTCGGTGGGCGGCGCCAGCGGCTCCGCCCGGTCGGCCTCCTCGGCCGCCGCCTCCAGTTCCTCGTCGATGGTGTCCTCGAAGTCGCCGTAGAGGTCGGCCTGGTCGAGCTGCGCCGCCTCGTCCTCGGCGGCGACCTGCGCCGCGGCGATCTCGCCCCGGATCTCCTCGGCCGAGACCGCGGGCAGCAGCGGCTCGACCACCGCCATCAGCTGCTCCTCGGCGACGATCGTCTCGGCCAGCGCAAGGGCGTGCGGCCGCTCGTAGGGGCCGCAGACCACCGGCTCCCACTCGTCGGCGTCGCCGAGCGGGCCGAAGGTGATGATCCACGGCAGGCCGAGCATCGGCGAGTCGTCCGGCAGGTCCAGTGTCACGAGTGCGCCCACGCGCCCATCATGGTCCGTCACGCCACGGCACCGGGAGGCATTCGCCCCTATTCACCGCCGCCGTGGCTGTCGGATGCCGCGGCGCGGCGTCAGCCCGGGCGCGTCGCGTCCAACGCCGCGCGGACCAGGGCCAGCGCCGCCGCGGGCGGCACGCCCAACCGGGCGGCCTCGGCGGCGTAGTCGGCCGCGACCCGCTGCAACCGGTCCGTCGCGTCATCGCGCCCGGGTGCGACGAAGGTGCCGTGCCGGCCACGGGTCTCCAGCAGACCGGCCGCCTCCAACTCCCGGTAGGCCCGGGCCACGGTGTTGACCGCCAGCCCGAGGTCGACCGCGAACCGCCGGACGGTGGGCAGCCGGGTGCCCACCGCCAACCGGCCCGTCCCGATCAGCTCCGCGAGCTGCCCGCGCACCTGCTCGTACGGTGGCACCGCCGAGTCCTGGTCGACCGAGATCCGCACGCCCGCTCCCCCGCTCATCCGCCCCCGCCCGGGGTGCCGGGATCCGTGTCCACGTCCAGGTCGGCCGGCGCCGGGCCCTCCGCCAGGTCCACCACCCGACCGCGCGGGCTGGTCGCGGCCAGCGCCGCGCCGAAGAGCACCAGCTGGTTGAGTAGGTAGAGGTAGAGCAGCAGGCCCACGGCGCCCGCCACCACCGTGTACGCCGGGTTCCGCTCGGTGCGCACCACGTAGAAGCGACCGACGGTGTTCAGCAGCGTGATGCCGACCGCGACCAGCAGCACCACGGGGCGCAGCCGGGACCGGGTCATCCGCAGCCTCGGCACCGCCACCAGCAGCAGGGTGGCCAGCACCGCGTTGACCAGCACGCTGAGCACCGCGCTGACCGTGGTCAGGCCGATCGAGCCGGTGCTGCGCAGCAGGAAGCGCAGCAGCGACTCCAGCGCGTCCACCGCCGCCACCGAGACGCCGAGCAGCACGAAGATGACCACCAGCACGCCCAGGTCGACCAGGCGGCGGACCACCAGGTTGCCCGGCTGCTGGTTGAGCCCGTACATGAGCCGCTGGGAGGAGCGGATCGCCTCCACCCAGCCGATCCCGGTGAACGCCAGGATGATCAGGCCGACCACCCCGACCGTGCCGCTGCTGTCGGCGATCTGCACGGGGTCGAGGAACGGCAGGTTCTCCCGCAGGAAGTCCGCGGCGGCGGCGCTGACCTCGTCGTTGTCCTCCAGGATGGCCCCGAAGATCGAGTACCCGACCAGCGCCAGCGCGAAGACCGCGAAGAAGCCGTAGTAGGCGATCGCGGCGGCCAGCCGCCCGCCCAGCACGTCGGTGTAGAGCACGCCGGCCCGCCACAGGTGGTCGGCGGCGCCCCACCGGCGGCGCGCGGCGCTGATCCGGCGGTCGATGCCCGCCTCGATGCGGCCCAGCACGTTCACGCCGTCATCCTCGCCGATCTCCCGCCCCCGCGCCGGCAACCGGCCGCCGGCCCGCAGCGGGCGGCGGTCACGCGGCGCGGGTCGGCGTCGGTCGTACGGCGTGGGCCGGCGTCGGCGCGGTGGCCGCCGTGGCGCTCGTGGCGCACCCGGGCGACCGCTCAGCCGCCCAGCCGGAAGTCCCGGCGCGGCTGCCACCGGGTCTGCCCGCTGTGCGAGAAGAGGGTGAACGCCTCGACCTCGAACATGGCCGAGAAGTCGGCCAGGTCCTCGTACGCCCGGTCCAGCGCCTCCGGCGCGACGTCCTGCGCGACCGTGACGTGCGGGTGGTACGGGAAGCGCGTCTCGCGGTGCAGCTCGGGAGCGGCCCTGATCGCGGCGGCGAGCAGCTCGCACTCGCTGATCCCGGCGGCCACGGCCACGAAGACGACCTGGGTCACCGGCCGGAACGTGCCGGTGCCCCGCAGGTGCAGGGTGAACGGCAGGTGGGCGGCGGCGACCGCGCCGAGGTGCCGTTCCACCGCCGGCAGCGTCGCCACCGGGATCTCGGTCGGCCCGAGCAGGGTCACGTGCGCGGGCACGACCCGCGGGTCCCCGGCCTCGACGCGCCGCCGGGTGAGCATGCCGCCCCACGGCTCCGGGATGTCGACCGCGATGCCGATCTCGATGGTGTCACCGGCGTCCGGCGCCCCGTCCCTGCGATCCACGCTGTGCGTCATCCCTCCGGCCACCGACCCGTCCGCCCTCACCCGTCGCGCCGGGGCGCTACTCGCCGCGCACCGGCGGGAAGAAGCCCACCCGCTCGTACACGGTGCGCAGCGTCGCGGCGGCGGACGCGCGGGCCTTCTCGGCACCGGCGGCGAGCAGCTTGTCCAGCTGCGCCGGGTCGTCGAGGTAGGTCCGGGTGCGCTCCTGGATCGGGCCGACGAACTCCCGCACCACCTCGCCGAGGTCCTTCTTCAGGTCGCCGTAGCCCTTGCCGGCGTACGCGGCGACCAGGTCGTCGACGCTGCGCCCGCTGAGGGCCGAGTAGATGGTCAGCAGGTTGGAGATGCCGGGCTTGGTCTCGGTGTCGAAGACGATCTCCCGCCCCGTGTCCGTGACCGCGGAACGGACTTTCTTGGCCGAACGGGCCGGGTCCTCCAACAGGTTGACGATGCCGGCCGGCGACGAGGACGACTTCGACATCTTCGCCGTCGGGTCCTGGAGGTCGGTGATCTTCGCGGTGTCCTTGACGATGTGCGGCGCGGGCACGGTGAGGGTCGGCCCGAACAGCGAGTTGAACCGCTGGGCCAGGTCGCGGGAGAGCTCCAGGTGCTGGCGCTGGTCCTCGCCCACCGGCACGGCGTCGGCCTGGTAGAGCAGGATGTCGGCGGCCTGCAGGACGGGGTAGGTGAACAGGCCGACGCTCGCCCGCTCGCCGCCCTGCTTCTGCGACTTGTCCTTGAACTGCGTCATCCGGCTCGCCTCGCCGAACCCGGTGATGCAGCCCAGCACCCAGGCCAGCTGCGAGTGCTCGGGCACCTGCGACTGCACGAAGAGCGTGCTGCGCTCCGCGTCGAGGCCGACGGCGAAGAGCTGGGCGGCCGCCATCCGGGAACGCTGCATGAGCGTCTTCGGGTCGTGCCCCGCGGTGATCGCGTGCAGGTCGACCACGCAGTAGTAGGCGTCGTGGGTGTCCTGCAACGCCACCCAGTGCCGCACGGCGCCCAGGTAGTTGCCGAGGTGGAACGAGTCGGCCGTCGGCTGGATGCCGGAGAAGACGCGGGGGCGGGCGGGTACGTCGGACATGGCGGCAATTCTGTCAGCAAGACCCGGTGCGCGTCATGACGGGCCGGCGGGTCGGCTCCGCCCCGTCGGTGTCGGGGCGGCGACCTCGCGCCGTGGCTCCGGCAGGCGCCCGGCGGTGACCGTGAGCCGGGCCACCCGTCGCCCCTCCAGCGTGAGCACCCGCAGCAGCCATCCGCCGGACGGGTCGTCGGGTTCCGCGCGGCCGTCGCCGGCCGGGCCGGCGGTCACCGGCACCTCGTCGCCGGCGACGGGGAGCCGGCCCAGCGCGGCCATCACGAAGCCGCCGACCGTCTCGTACGGGCCGGGCGGCAGGCTCACGCCGGTGTGCTCGGCGAAGTCGGCGAGGTTGAGCCGGCCGTCCACCACGGCGGGCAGGCCCGCGTGCACCGGGTCGGGGGCGGTGTCGTACTCGTCGTGGATCTCCCCGATCAGCTCCTCGATGAGGTCCTCCAGGGTGACGATGCCGGCGGTGCCGCCGTACTCGTCGACCACCACGGCGAGGTGGTGGCGTTCCCGCCGCATCTCGCTGAGCGCGGCGAGCACCCGTTTGCTGCCGGGCAGCCGCTTCACCTCCCGGGTCAGCTCGCCGACGGTGGTCCGGGGGTCGAGGTCGGGGTGGAGCAGCACGTCGCGCAGGTGCACGAAGCCGACCACGTCGTCGTGGGTGCCGTCGACCACCGGGTAGCGGGTGTGCGTCTCGGCCCGGACCAGCCGCTCCGCCTCGGCGATGGTGAGCCGGGCGGAGAGGAAGACGACCTCGGTGCGCGGCATCATCACCTCGCGGACCAGGCTCGCGCCCGCGACCAGCACCTCGTCGATGATCCGGCGCTCGACCGGGTCGAGCAGGGTGTTGGCGGCGACCAGGTCGCGCAGCTCCGCCTCGCTGATCCGCTCCCGGCCGGCCGCCGGGCTGGCGCCGAGCAGCGCCGTGACCGCCCGGGTGGCGGCGTCCGCGGCGCGCACCACCATCCGGGCGACGGCCCGGGGCAGCGGTCCCGGCTCGCGGCGTGACCGGCTCCGGGCGCGTCGCCGCGGCCCGGGAGCACCCGCTTCCCGCATGACAGTGATGGTAGACAGCACTGGGCCGGCAGGCTGTCTATGTTCGGGTCTGTTCGAAGTTGGGCAATCATGATGGAATGGCAAGGTCGCCGACGGAGGGCGGTCCACGGGCGACCGGCCGTAGGGTGATCACGAGACGGGCCGCGACCGGGCGGCCAGGCAGGAGGAGACCGACGTGAAACTGCTCGTCACCGGCGGCGCCGGCTTCATCGGCAGCGTGGTGACCCGGATGCTGCTCGACGCCGGCCACGAGGTGGTGGTGCTCGACGACCTGCGCACCGGCCACCGGGAGGCGCTCGCCCCCGACGCGACGTACGTCGACGCGTCGGTCCACGACGCCGCGCGGGTGCTCACCCCCGGCGCGGGCTTCGACGGGGTGCTGCACTTCGCCGCGCTGATCGCCGCCGGCGAGTCGATGATCAGGCCCGAGCTCTACTGGCACGCCAACACGGTCGGCTCGATCGCCCTGATCGACGCCGTCCGGGCCGCCGGCGTGCCCCGCCTGGTCTTCTCCTCCACCGCCGCCGTCTACGGCAACCCCACCGAGCTGCCGATCCCGGAGAGCGCGGTCAAGGCCCCCACCAACACGTACGGCGCCACCAAGCTCGCCGTCGACATGGCCCTCACCTCCGAGGCGATCGGGCACGGCCTGGCCGCCGTCTCGCTGCGCTACTTCAACGTCGCCGGGGCGTACCTCGACGGCGACGTCGCGCTCGGCGAGCGGCACGACCCCGAGACCCACCTGATCCCGATCGCGCTGGAGGTGGCCGCCGGCCGGCGGGAGAAGCTCCAGCTCTTCGGCGACGACTACCCGACCGTCGACGGCACCTGCGTGCGCGACTACATCCACGTCGCCGACCTGGCCCGCGCCCACCTGCTGGCGCTCGGCGCCGCGACCGCCGGCCAGCACAGGATCTACAACCTGGGCAACGGCAACGGCTTCACCAACCGGCAGGTGGTCGACGTGGTCCGCGAGGTCACCGGGCACCCCGTGCCGGTCGAGGTGGCGCCGCGCCGCGAGGGCGACCCCGCCGAGCTGGTCGCGTCGTCCGCGCTCGCCCGCGAGGAGCTGGGCTGGGTGCCGCAGAAGCCGACCCTGCCCGACATCGTCGCCGACGCCTGGGCCTTCTACCGCACGCACGTCGTGGGGACGCGGTGACCGACGACGTCGCGACCCGCGCCACCGCCGGCTTCCGTTCGGCGTACGGCGAGCCGCCCGCCGGCCGCTGGGCGGCTCCCGGGCGGGCGAACCTGATCGGCGAGCACACCGACTACAACGACGGCTTCGTGCTCCCCTTCGCCCTGCCGCTGCGCACGGTGGTGGCAGCCGCCCCGCAGCCCGGCGACACCTGGACGGTCTGCTCCGAGCTCACCGGCGGGACGGTCACCTTCGGCGCCGACGAGGTCTCCGGGCCCGGCCGGGTCGACGGCTGGGGCGCGTACGTGGCGGGGGTCGTCTGGGCGCTGCGGGAGGCGGGGCACGCGGTGCCCGGCGCACGCCTGGCGATCGCCTCCGACGTGCCGCTGGGCGCCGGGCTGTCCTCCTCGGCCGCGCTGGAGGCCGCCGTGCTGGCCGCCCTGGTCGACCTGGGCGGGCTGGACCTGCCCGCCGAGCGGCGGCCCCGGCTGGCCCAGCGCGCGGAGAACGACTACGTGGGCGCGCCGACCGGGATCATGGACCAGTCGGCGGTGATCCGGTGCCGCGCCGGGCACGCGCTCTTCCTGGACTGCCGCGACGAGTCCGTCGAGCAGGTCCCCTTCGACCTGGACGCCGCCGGCCTCGCCGTGCTGGTCGTCGACAGCCGGGCCCCGCACCGGCACGCCGACGGCGAGTACGCCGCCCGCCGCGCCTCCTGCGAGCGGGCGGCCGGGCTGCTCGGTGTCGCGGCGCTGCGGGACGTCCCGGCCGACGGGCTGGCCGACGCCCTCGCCCGACTCGACGAGGACGAGACCCGCCGCCGGGTACGGCATGTCGTCACCGAGAACCAGCGGGTGCTCGACACCGTCGCGCTGCTACGCGCCGGGCGGGTACGCGAGATCGGCCCGCTGCTGACCGCCTCGCACGCCTCGATGCGGGACGACTTCGAGATCACCGTCGCGGAGATCGACACGGCCGTCGAGGCGGCCCTGGCCGCCGGGGCGCTCGGTGCGCGGATGACCGGCGGCGGCTTCGGCGGCTGCGTCCTCGCCCTCGTCGACGCGGAGCGGGCCGAGGCGGTCGCCGCCGCCGTCACGGCCGCGTACGCCGAGCGGGGCTTCGCCGCGCCCGGCCACGTCACCGTCCTGCCCGGCCCCGGCGCGACCCGGCTGGACTGACCACGGTGGGCGGTCACCCGCCCACCGTGGGGTCACTGCGCCTCGACGATCATCCCCGCGCCGACCGTGCGGTTGGTGGCCTCGTCGATGATCACGAAGCCGCCGGTGGTGCGGTTGCGGCGGTACTCGTCCGCGAGCAGCGGAACGGTGGTCCGCAACCGCACCCGGCCGATCTCGTTGAGCCCGAGCCCGTCGGCGGACTCGTCGCGGTGCAGCGAGTTGACGTCCAGCCGGTAGTGCAGCCCGCGCACGATCGCCCGCGCCGAGCGGGTGGTGTGCTTGACGGCGTACCTGCCGCCGACCTGGAGCGGACGGGTCTCGTCCATCCAGCACACCATCGCCTCGATGTCCTGGGACACCGCCGGGGCGTTGTTCGGACGGCAGATCATGTCGCCCCGGGAGATGTCGATCTCGTCTTCCAGGCGTACGGTCACCGACATGGGCGGGAACGCCTCCGCGACCGGCCCGTCGGCGGTCTCCACGGCGGCGATCCGGCTGGTGAACCCGGACGGCAGCACCATCACCTCGTCGCCCGGCTTGAGCACGCCGGAGGCGACCTGGCCGGCGTAGCCCCGGTAGTCGGTGACGGTGGTCGACTGCGGGCGGATCACGTACTGCACCGGGAACCGGACGTCGACCAGGTTGCGGTCGCTGGCGATGTGCACCCGCTCCAGGTGGTGCAGCAGCGACGGGCCCTCGTACCAGGGCATGTTCTCCGACCGGGAGACGATGTTGTCGCCGCGCAGCGCCGAGATCGGCACCACCGTCAGGTCGGGCACGTCGAGCTTCGCGGCGAACGCGGTGAACTCGTCCGCGATCCGCTCGAAGACCTCCTGCGACCAGTCGACCAGGTCCATCTTGTTGACGCAGAGGACCAGGTGCGGCACCCGCAGCAGCGAGCAGAGGAACGCGTGCCGGCGGGACTGCTCGACCAGGCCCTTGCGGGCGTCCACCAGGATCAGCGCCAGGTCGGCCGTCGAGGCCCCGGTGACCATGTTCCGGGTGTACTGGATGTGCCCCGGGGTGTCCGCGATGATGAACTTCCGCCGGGGGGTGGCGAAGTAGCGGTACGCCACGTCGATGGTGATGCCCTGCTCGCGCTCGGCCCGCAGGCCGTCGGTGAGCAGCGCCAGGTTGGTGTACTCGTCGCCCCGGGCGGCGCTGACCGCCTCGACGGCGGCGAGCTGGTCGGTGAAGAGCGACTTCGTGTCGTAGAGCAGCCGGCCGATCAGGGTCGACTTGCCGTCGTCGACGCTGCCGGCGGTGGCGAAGCGCAGCAGGTCCATCGGCCTGCCGGGCGTCTCGGTGGCCGCGGGCGCGACGGTCTCGGTGGTCATCAGAAGTAGCCCTCCCGCTTGCGGTCCTCCATGGCGGCCTCGCTGACCCGGTCGTCGCCCCGGGTCGCGCCGCGCTCGGTGATCCGGGTGGCGGCGACCTCCTCGATGACCTTCTCGACCGTGTCGGCGTCGGAACGGACCGCCGCCGTGCAGGACGCGTCGCCCACCGTCCGGTAGCGCACCCGCGCCTTGAACCGGTCCTCGCCCGCCCGGGGACGGAAGAACTCGTTGACCGCGTAGAGCATCCCGTCGCGCTCGACGACCTCGCGCTCGTGGGCGTAGTAGATCGACGGCAGGGCGATGCGCTCGCGGGCGATGTAGTGCCAGACGTCCAGCTCGGTCCAGTTGGACAACGGGAAGACCCGGATCGACTCGCCCGGGTGGTGGCGGCCGTTGTAGAGCGACCACAGCTCCGGGCGCTGGTTCTTCGGGTCCCACTGGCCGAACTCGTCGCGGAAGCTGAACACCCGCTCCTTGGCGCGGGCCTTCTCCTCGTCGCGCCGGGCGCCGCCGAAGAGCGCGTCGAACCGGTGCTTCTCCACCGCGTCCAGCAGCACCGGCGTCTGGATCCGGTTGCGCATCCCGTCGGCCGACTCGCGCACCAGCCCGCTGGCCAGCGCCTCCGGCACGCTCGCCACCACCAGTTGCAGCCCCAGCTCGGCGACCCGCTGGTCCCGGTACTCCAGGACCTCGGGGAAGTTGTGCCCGGTGTCCACGTGCATGACCGGGAACGGGATGTTGGCCGGGGCGAACGCCTTCTGGGCCAGCCGGAGCATCACGATCGAGTCCTTGCCGCCCGAGAAGAGCAGCACCGGCCGCTCCATCTCGGCGACCACCTCGCGCATCACGAAGATGCTCTCGGCCTCCAGCGCGTCGAGGTGCGACACCTGGTAGGCGGCGGGGGCGGTCATGCCACGGGCTCGCTTCGCTCGAATCCGCTCATCGTATTCCAGACCTTTCCGGTCGGGCATGCCAAGAAGTGCCGATCAGGCTACCCGGAATGACGCTGCAACGCTGCAAGCAACCGACTGGCGAGATCCTTGCGGCAGACCAGCAGGTCGGGCAGGCGCGGATCCGCCTCGTTGTATCTCAGCGCAGAACCGTCGATCCGGGAAGCGTGCAGCCCGGTGGCCGTCGCCACAGCGACCGGCGCGGCCGAGTCCCACTCGTACTGGCCGCCCGCGTGGATGTAGGCGTCCACCTCGCCGGTGACCACCGCGGCGATCTTCGCCCCGGCCGAGCCCATCGGCACCAGGTGCGCCCCGACGTCCTCCGCCAGGTCGGTCAGGAACACCGGCGGCCGGCTCCGGCTCGCCGCCAGGCGGATCGTCCGCCCGCCGGGGGCCGCCGCCGCCTCCAGGGTCAGCGGCGGGTACGCCGGCGGATAGTCGGTGCCCAGCACCCGTTGCTGCGCCGGCAGCCCCACCGCGCCCGCCACCAGCCCGTGCGGCGTCGGCGCGTCACGCGCCCAGAGCGCCACGTGCACCGCCCAGTCCGAACGGCCCTCCTCGGAGAACTCCCGGGTGCCGTCCAGCGGGTCGACGATCCACACCCGGTCGGCGGTCAGCCGGGACACCGCCTCGGCGTTCACCTCCGCCGCCCACGCCAGCCGCGAACCCTCGTCCTCCTCGGAGAGGACCGCGTCACCCGGCCGCCACTTCGCCAGCTCGGTGCGGATCAGGTCGTGCGAGACCTTGTCGCCCGCCGACTTCAACGCTCCCGCGTCGGCGAAGCCCATCTCGGACCGCAGGGCCAGCAGCGCCTGACCGGCCCGCGCCGCCAGCCACCGGGCGAAAGCGCCGTCGATCGTCGGAGGACTGCCCATGACTCCTGCTCCCGTCGCCTCGCGGTGCTCCACGCCCGGCACGCCGCCGCCGACGACCCGCCCCGACGGTCGCGTCGCGCCGAAAGGCGAAGACTACCGGCCCCCGGCGCCCGATCCGGCGCTCACACCCCGTGGTAGAGGTTCTGCGTCGGCTCCACGCCCCTGGTGATCACCGACTCCACCACATCCGCGGCCCGGTCCACCAGGAACTCCAGCTCCTTGCGCTCGGCCGCGCCGAAATCCGACAGTACGTAGTCCGCCGGGTCCTGCCGCCCCGGCGGCCGACCGATGCCGAACCGCACCCGGACGTACTCCTTCGTGCCCAGCGACTTCGACATCGACCGCAGGCCGTTGTGCCCGCCCTCGCCACCGCCGCACTTCACCCGCAGCTGGCCGTAGCCGATGTCCAGCTCGTCGTGCACCGCGACCACCCGGCCCGGCGGCACCTTGTGGAACTGGGCCAGGCCGGTCACCGGCCCACCGGAGAGGTTCATGTACGTCAGCGGCTTGACCAGCACCAGCTTCGGCCCGCCGAACCCGAGCCGCCCCTCGGCGACCTCCGCCACCGCCCGCTTGTGCCGACCGAACTTCGCGCCGAGCCGGCCCGCCAGCAGGTCGGCCACCATGAAGCCGACGTTGTGCCGGTTGCCGGCGTACTCCCGACCCGGGTTGCCCAGGCCGACCACCAGCCACGGCCCCGTCTCGTCCGTCACGCCCCGCCCCTCCCGCTGCTCGCCGTCACCCGCCCGCCCGGACACCGATACGCCGACAGGCGCCCCCGACCGCGCGGGGACGCCTGTCGCAACGATGCGGACCGGTCAGGCCTCGGTCTTCGCCTCGGCGTTCTCCTCGCCCTCCGCGGCCGGCGCCTCGGCGGCCTCGGCGGCCTCCTCGCCGACACCGGCCTCGGCCTCCTCGGCGGCCTCCTCGACCTCGGGGAGGGTGGCCTCGAGCTGCTCGGCGGTCGGCGCGGCCGTCACCGAGGCGACGGTCTGCTCCGAGTCGGCGGCCAGCTCGACGCCGGCCGGCAGCTCCACGTCGCCGGCGGTGACCTGGGTGCCGGCCTCCATGCCCTCGATCGAGGCCTCCAGGTGGTCCGGCACCCTGGTGGCGTCGGCGGTGACCGACAGGGTGTCGTGGTCGTGCACGATCAGGGTGTCCTTCGCGGCCTCGCCGGTCAGCTGGACCGGGACCTCGACGGTGACCTTCTCGCCCCGGCGGACCAGCAGCAGGTCCACGTGCTCGAAGGTGTCCTTGATCGGGTCACGCTGGATCGCCTTCGGCAGCGCCAGCACCTGGGTGCCGTCGCTGACCTCGATCGCGAAGAGCTGGTTGGCGCCGCCCTTGCGGATCGCGGCGGCGAACTCACGGGACGGCAGCGCGATGTGCTTGGGCTTCTCGCCGTGGCCGTAAAGCACGGCGGGCACCTTGCCGGCCCGGCGGGTACGACGGGCACCACCCTTGCCGAACTCGGTACGGGGCTCGGCGCTGATCTTTACCTCGGACACGGGGAAACTCCTGATGCTTTCGCTGCGGCGGCTTGTCGTCTGGCGGTGCTGGGGCGAGGGGCTCGCTGGGGCTCATGCGTCGAGAACGACTGCCCGGAGCACCGCGTCGATGACGGTGCCTCCGTGCGGCGCTTCTCAGCGGCCCGCCGGGCACCCTCGCCGTGGCAACCGCACCAGTCTACCCGAGCTGTTTCCGCGCGTTCCGGCAGTCCCCTTATCACCGTTCCCGCAGGCCCGCAGCGCGATCCGGGCCTGCCCCGTCGACGCCCGCCGCCGGGCGCCGCGCGGCGACGCCGCCGGGGTCGCCGGTGCGGCCTCCGCGCCGACGGCCGGGCGGCGCGCGGCGACGCCGCCGCCGGGCGGCCGACGCCGGACCGGGGGCGGCGGCACCGTCCGGCCCGGCGTCAGACGGTCAGCTCAGGCCACCGAAGAGGGTGGTCACCGAGCCGTCGTCGAAGACCTCACGGATCGCCCGCGCCAGCAGCGGCGCGATCGACAGCACGGTGATCTTGTCGAGCTGCTTCTCCGGCGGCAGCGGCAGCGTGTTGGTCACCACGACCTCGCTGATCGGGCTGTTCTTCAGCCGCTCGGTAGCCGGGTCGGAGAGCAGCGCGTGGGTCGAGGCGACGATGACGTCCGCCGCGCCGGACCCCCGGAGGATGTCCGCCGCCTTGCAGATCGTGCCGCCCGTGTCGATCATGTCGTCGACGACCAGGCAGACCCGCCCCTCGACCTCACCGACCACCCGGTTCGCCACCACCTGGTTCGGCTTCAGCGGGTCCCGGGTCTTGTGGATGAACGCCAGCGGGCAGCCACCCAACCGGTCCGTCCACCGCTCCGCCACCCGCACCCGGCCCGAGTCCGGCGCGACCACCGTCATCGGGCGGCCGGCGTACTTGTGCTCGACGTACTCGGCGAGGATGTCCATCGCGAAGAGGTGGTCGACGGGGCCGTCGAAGAAGCCCTGGATCTGCGCGGTGTGCAGGTCGACGGTCAGGATCCGGTTCGCCCCGGCCGTCTTCAGCAGGTCCGCCACCAGCCGGGCCGAGATCGGCTCCCGGCCGCGGTGCTTCTTGTCCTGCCGGGCGTACGGGTAGAACGGCAGCACCACGGTGATCCGCTTGGCCGAACCGCGCTTCAGCGCGTCGATCATGATGAGGGTCTCCATGACCCACGTGTTCACCCCGTGCGTGACGGACTGCACCACGAAGGCGTCCGAACCGCGCACCGAGTCCTTGAACCGTACGAAGATCTCACCGTTGGCGAACTCGTACGCGTCGGCCGGCGTCGGCGCGACGCCGAGCACCTCACCGATCTCCTTGGCCAACTCCGGAAAGCCACGTCCGGAAAAAAGCATCAGGCTCTTGCGGTTTTCGGCGACGATGCTGCCCATGGGCCCGTCTGCTCCCGTTGGTCGGTGGTACCCGGCGGTGGTGGTGGGCCGGGGACTATTCGGTTGCAGTATCCCCCGCCCCCGAGGCCGACCCGACCGGCTCGGCATCCCCGTGGATTGCCTCACCTTCACTTGCCCGGGATCCCGGCGCCGACGCATCCTCGTCGGCCGCCCGGGCCCGCGCCGCCGCCTCCGCCGAGGCCGTACCGGCCCGCTTGCGGGCCACCCAGCCGTCGATGCTGCGCTGCGGCGCACGGGTCACCCCGAGCGCACCCGGCGGCACGTCCTGCGTGATCGCGCTGCCCGCCGCCACGTACGCCCCGGCGCCCACCTCGACGGGTGCGATGAGGCTCGTGTCGCAGCCGATGAACGCGGCCTCACCGACCGTGGTGCGGTGCTTGTTCACCCCGTCGTAGTTCACGAAGATCGTCGCCGCGCCGATGTTCGCCTTCGCGCCGATCGTCGCGTCCCCCACGTACGACAGGTGCGGCACCTTCGCGCCCGCGCCCACCTCCGAGTTCTTCACCTCGACGAACGTGCCGACCTTGGCCTTCTCGGCCAGCCGGGCGTCCGGCCGCAGGTACGCGTACGGCCCGACGCTGGCGCCCGGACCGACCTCCGCGCCCACCGCGTGGCTGCGCAGCACCGTGGCGCCCGGGCCGACGACGGTGTCGATCAGCGTCACGTCCGGCCCGACCACGGCGCCCGTGCCGACCACCGTGCCGCCGCGCAGCTGGGTGTTCTGGTCGACCACGGCGTCCCGGTCCAGCGCGACCGTCACGTCGATCCAGGTGGTGTCCGGGTCGAGCAGGCTGACCCCGGTACGCATCCACGCCTCGTTGACCCGGTCGCGCAGCAGCCGGCGCAGGGCGGCCAGCTCGACCCGGTCGTTGCAGCCCAGCGTCTCCACGTGGTCCGCCGCCACGTGCACCGCCACCGGCTCGCCGGCCGAGCCCAGCAGGGCGAAGACGTCGGTCAGGTACTCCTCGCCCTGGTCGTTGTCGGTCGACAGCTTGCCCAGCGCGTCGCGCAGCCGGGCGGCGTCGAACGCGTAGATGCCGGCGTTGATCTCCCGGATCGCCCGCTGCGCCCCGGTCGCGTCGCGCTCCTCGACGATCTGCTCGAGCCGCCCGTCGGCGTCGCGCACGATCCGGCCCAGGCCGGTCGGGTCGGGCACCTCGGCGGCGAGCACGGTCGCCGCCGCGCCCGCGCCCTCGTGCGCCTCCACGAGCGCGGCCACCGTCTCCGGGCGCAGCAGCGGCACGTCGCCGTTGATGACGACGACGGTGCCGGTGGCCTCCGGCGCGGCGTCCAGCGCGATCCGGACGGCGTGCCCGGTGCCGAGCTGCTCGGCCTGGAGCACCGGGGTGGCGTCGGGGGCGATCTCGGCGAGGTGCGCGCGGACCTGGTCGGCGCCGTGGCCCACCACGACCACGGTGCGGTCCGCGGCCAGCGGCGCGGCGGCGGCGAGCACGTGGCCGACGAGGGTACGACCGAGCAGCGGGTGCAGCACCTTGGGCAGCGCCGACTTCATCCGCTTGCCCTCACCGGCGGCGAGCACGACAACGGTGCGGAGGTGGGGCTGGGACACGACACGGGCTCCCGTCGGGACGGCGAACAGTCTCGCGGCCATGCTAACCAGACGGCGAGCCGCCGTTCGGCACGGCCACACGAATGCCGGGAGATGCGGTGTGAGCTGGGGTGCCTGGATTCGAACCAGGAGCTCAAGGCTCCAAAGGCCTGCGGGTTGCCGTTACCCCACACCCCATAAAATGTCAAGCGTCGCTTGCCGTCAATTCCGGTTCGCGTCGCCCGACGGTCTGGAACAGCTCGGCGATCATACCTTCGATCCGCCGGTAGAGCTCGCGGCTGCGGGCACGGTGATCACCAGGCAGCCACGATAGTCGTCCCCGACGTTGCGCCGCACCGTGGCCGCACGGTGTTTCTTGAGATTGGCGCGCTGGAAACGCCCGACCGGCAGATCGAGTTTCCGCACCCACCATTTCACCGCCGCGTCGAGGTCGGCCGTCTCGTGGATGCTGACGCGACAGCGGGGGACGGCCCGGTCGGCAAGGGACCCGACCAGGCCGGCCGCACGCTCGCGCTGTCGTTGACGGAGAGCTGCTCGGCGGTGCGCAGCCGCCGCACCTCGTCAGCGATCGGATCGGTCATGAGCAGCAGCTCAGAACGGACGTACGACACCTGGGACATTCATCCCCGACGCTGTCCCATGCGCGCGCGGGGAACCTAAGTTACGGTGACGTAGGCGTAACTTAGTGATCATCGCGTCCCTCTGCGAGGTGCCATGTCCGCCACGTCCCTCGACCCGACCGCCGGCCCGAAGCCCCTCACCCAGGGCACCCAGTCGCGGGGCATCCTCATCGCCCTCTGGGCGTTCGTGGTGATCCCCTTCCTGGCCCTCCTCGCCGCCGTACCGGTCGCCTGGGGTGGCTGGCTGAGCTGGACCGACGTGGCCGTCGCCGGGTTCTGGTACGTGGTCTCCGGGCTGGGCATCACGGTCGGCTACCACCGGTACTTCACCCACGGGTCGTTCAAGGCGAAGCGCTGGCTGCGGATCGCGCTGGCGGTGTCCGGCTCGCTGGCGGTGCAGGGCGAGATCATCCAGTGGGTGGCCGACCACCGGCGCCACCACGCCTTCTCCGACCTGGAGGGCGACCCGCACTCGCCGTGGCGGTTCGGGGAGAGCGTCCGCGGCCTGACGAAGGGCCTGTTCCACGCGCACGTCGGCTGGCTCTTCGGCCGCGAGCTGTCCAACCGGAGGCGGTTCGCCCCGGACCTGCTCGCCGACCGGGACATCAACCGGGTCGACCGGCTGTTTCCGCTGCTGGTGGTGGTCTCGGTGCTCGGCCCCACGCTGATGGGCGGCCTGCTCACCTGGTCGTGGCGGGGAGCCTTGTCCGCGCTCTTCTGGGCCGGCCTGGTGCGCATCGCACTCCTGCACCACGTGACCTGGTCCATCAACTCCGTCTGCCACGTCTACGGGGAGCGGCCGTTCGCGATGCGCCAGGGCGACCGCGCGTCGAACTTCTGGCCGCTGGCGATCGTGTCGTTCGGCGAGAGCTGGCACAACCTGCACCACGCCGACCCGACCAGCGCCAGGCACGGCGTACTGCGCGGCCAGGTGGACATCTCGGCCCGGGTGATCTGGCTGTTCGAGAAGCTCGGCGCGGCGTGGGACGTGCGCTGGCCGAAGCCCGAGCGCATCGCGGCGAAGCTCGTCGAACCGGTCACCGGGCGGTAGAGCGGGCGATGGGCGCGGAGGTCGCCTGGCAGGATGGCCGGGTGACCGAGCGAAGCGGGTGCGACGCCGGGCGGCCCGGCGGCACGGGGGCGGGCCCGCCGCGGATACGGTCGCAGGGGGCGGCGGCGCCACCCGACCGACGACCGGCGAGGGGGCGACGTGACCCAGCACGGCGGCGGCACCATCGGACGACAGGGCGTCACCGAGCGCCGGCGGAGTGACGAGAACATGGCGGATGTCCCTGGCAGCGACGGCACGACAGGCCGGCGGCGGGCGGTTCCCGCCCCGGCTCCCAAACCCTCCTCACGCGTACGCATGTCGGCGGCCCAGCGCCGGGAGCAGCTGATCTCGATCGCCCGGCAGATCTTCGCCGAGCGCGGCTTCGACGCCACCTCCATCGAGGAGGTGGCGGCCCGCGCCAAGGTCTCCAAGCCGGTGGTCTACGAGCACTTCGGCGGCAAGGAGGGGCTCTACGCGGTGGTGGTGGACCGGGAGGTCCGCGCCCTGCTGGAGCGGATCACCACGGCCCTCACCGCCGGGCACCCGCGCGAGTTGCTGGAGCAGGCGGCGCTGGCCCTGCTGACGTACATCGAGGAGGAGACCAGCGGCTTCCGGGTGCTGGTACGGGAGTCGCCGGTGCTGTCGGCGGCGGGCAACTTCAGCAGCGTGATGAACGACGTGGCGCACCAGGTGGAGCACATCCTGGGCGCCGAGTTCTCCAGCCGGGGCTACGACCCGAAGCTGGCCGAGCTCTACTCGCAGGCGCTGGTGGGGATGGTGGCGCTGACCGGCCGCTGGTGGCTGGAGGTGCGCAAGCCACGCAAGGAGACGGTGGCGGCGCACCTGGTCAACCTGGCCTGGAGCGGGCTGTCGCACCTGGAGGCGAAGCCGACCCTGATCACGGTGCGGGGCCGCTGACCCTGGCGTCGGTCAGCGGCCGTGGGCCTCGGAGACCGGGTGGTGCCGGAGCCGCCGTTCCTCCTCGGCGTGCTCGTCGGTGCCGACCTTGTCGTACAGGCCGGTGCCGAGCAGGAGCAGGCCGAAGAGCATCGACACGATCACCGTCGACATCGAGAAGTTGAGGAAGTTGGCCTCGGTCTGGAGCACGGCCATCATGAGGATGCTGGTGACCAGGAAGACCACCCCGGCGGTCAGGTTCATGTAGTGGCCGAGGTTGCCGCGCCGTGACGCCCCGACGATGAGCACGATCCCGAAGGCGACGGAGGCCAGCGAGAAGGCCAGGTTGGTGCGGAGCCCGAGGGCCCAGTTGTCGCCCCGGTCGAAGAGGGGGTCGCCCGCCGTCAGGGCGACGCCCCAGACCCCGAAGACCAGGATGTAGAGCCCCACCAGGCCGGCGAGGACCCGGTAGACCGGCCGCGCCGGATGGTTCACGGGAAAGTGCGGCATGACCCCTCCATCAATCAGGACATTCACCCCGATTGTCCCTCGGAGGAGGTCAACCGTCCGCCAAACCGCCCGACAACAGGCGGAACAACGAAGATCCCGCCCCACCGGGCCGCGACGGCCGGGACGGAGCGGGACCACGTCGGTTTTCGCCGGAGCCCGACCCGCGCGGGAATCGAGCCTGACCGCCCGGAGCGGGTCGGGCTCCGGCGAAGACCCACCGAACCACTCAGAGCACGAGGCGGGCCTTCTGCCAGGCCTCCTGATCCTCCTCCGAGCCGACCTTGCCGTACATGCCGACCATCAGCAGGACCAGGCTGACCACCATCAGCGCGATGACGGTGAAGATGCTGAAGTTGAAGATGTTGGCCTCGGTCTGGATGAAGGCGAGACCGGCGAGGCTGATCACCATGAGGGCGTACGCCAGCCACTGGTTGATCATGACGTCGATGTTGCGGCCGATCGCGGTGCCGGCCAGCACCGCGGCCCCCAGCAGGACGCTGAGCAGCGAGAAACCGAGGTTCGTGCCCTGGCCGAGGACCTGGGTGTCATCCTGGGCGAGGGCCTCGTTGCCGGCGCTCGCGATGATGCCGAGCACGCCGAAGGCCACCAGGTACAGACCGGTCAGCCCGCCGATCGCCCGGTAGACCGGCCGCGCGGGGTGGTTGACGGGGGTGTGGGCCATGTCTGAGTCTCCAACGCCGTTCGGGTGAGGGGTCGCCGACGATTGTCCCGCACCCCGGGGTGTGACGCCGCACACGGGGGCCTCCCCCTGCGGCGCCGCGACAGGGGAACGGCTCAGATCGCCGGGATCTCGTCGGCCAGGGCCAGCCAGGACTCCTCGGTCCGCTCCCGCTCGGCCCGCAGCTCCTTGAGCTGGGCGTCGAGTTCGGCGACCCTGGCGTAGTCGGTGGCGTGCGTGGCGAGCTGGTCGAGCAGCGTCGCCTCCTTCTGCTCCAGCTTGGCGACCTGCCGTTCCAGCCGGGCCAGTTCCTTGCGGGCCTGCCGCGCCTCGGCGGCGGACATGCCGGTCGCGGCGGGGGTGTCGGCGCCGGCCCCGGGGGCCGTCTCCGGCATCGCGGGGCCGGGTTGGCCGGCGGCCCGGGCGAGGTACTCGTCGACGCCGCCGGGCAGGTGCACCAGCCGGCCGTCGCCGAACATCCCGTACGCGACGTCGGTGACCCGCTCGATGAGGTACCGGTCGTGGCTGGCCACGATGACGGTGCCGGGCCAGGAGTCGAGCAGGTCCTCCAGCGCGGCGAGGGTGTCGGTGTCCAGGTCGTTGGTGGGCTCGTCGAACAGCAGCACGTTCGGCTCCCCGGCGAGCAGCCGGAGCATCTGCAACCGGCGACGCTCGCCGCCGGAGAGGTCGCTGACCGGCGTCCAGAGCCGCCGGTCGTCGAAGCCGAAGACCTCGGCGAGCTGGGCGGCGGAGACCTCCCGGTCGCCGAGCTGCACCCGCCGGGCGACCTCCTCCACCGCTTCGAGCACGCGCAGGTGGCCGGGCAGCTCGGCCAGCTCCTGGGAGAGGAAGGCCGGCCGGACGGTCGAGCCGGTGGCGAAGCGCCCACCGTCGGGGCGGGTGATGCCGGCCAGCATCCGCAGCAGGGTGGTCTTGCCCGCCCCGTTGCGGCCGAGGACGGCGATCCGGTCGCCGGGGCCGACCTGCCAGGTGACGTCGCGCAGGATCTCCTTCGGGCCGGCGTGCAGGGTGACGTGCTCGAGGTCGTACACCTGCTTGCCGAGCCGGGCGGTGGCGAGCCGTTGCAGCGACATGGTGTCGCGCGCCGGCGGGACGTCGGCGATGAGCGCATTGGCGGCGTCGATGCGGAAGCGCGGCTTGGAGGTGCGGGCGGGCGGCCCGCGCCGCAGCCAGGCGATCTCCTTGCGGAGCAAGTTCTGCCGGCGGGCCTCGGTGGCCGCGGCGACCCGCTCCCGCTCGACCCGGGCGAGGGTCCAGGCCGCGAAGCCGCCCTCGTACGCCCGGACGGTCTGGTCGGCGACCTCCCAGGTGGTGGTGCAGACGGCGTCGAGGAACCACCGGTCGTGGGTGACCACGACCAGGGCGCCCTTGCGGCCGACGAGGTACTTCGCCAGCCAGTCGACGCCGCCGACGTCGAGGTGGTTGGTGGGCTCGTCGAGGATGAGCAGGTCGGACTCGCGGACGAGCAGCGCGGCCAGCGCGACCCGCCGCCGCTCGCCGCCGGACATCGGGCCGACGGGCTGGTCGAGGCCGAGGTGGGGCATGCCGAGGCCGTCGAGGATGGCCCGGACCCCGGCGTCGCCGGCCCACTCGTGCTCGGCGCCCATGCTCTCGCCGAGCCAGGCGGTGCCGAGCACCACGTCCCGGACGGTGGCGTCGGGGGCGAGCTGGAGGCTCTGCGGCAGCCAGGCGACCCGCAGGTCGCGGCGGTGGGTGACCCGCCCGTCGTCCGGTTCCTCGATCCGGGTGAGCAGCCGCAGCAGCGTGGACTTGCCGGCGCCGTTGAGGCCGACCACGCCGATCCGGTCGGCGTCGTCCAGGCCGAGCGAGACGTCGGTGAGCAGCGGCCCGGCGGCCCCGTAGCCCTTGGACACCCGGTCCAGGTTGACGATGTTGGCCACGACCTCACCTCCCATGATCAAGGCGTCCCGGTGCCGGCCGGCACCTGGGACGCCTGAGCCTCCCAGCGTACGCGGACCGCCCCGCCGGCCGCCGGGCGCGGGCTCCCGCGATCCCGCCGGGAGAGGCGGTACCGGAGGGCCGGGCGCGCGGGATCGGGGAAGGGTGGGCTGGTCAGGCGATCCGCGCGCCGGGTACCGGCCCGTGGGCGGTGCGCGCCTCGCGGCACACGTCGGCGGACGTCAACTCCGCGGCGATGCGCTCGGCGTCGGCGGCGTCCGCCGCGAGGAAGACGCAGGTCGGCCCCGAACCGGAGACGATGCCGGCCAGCGCGTCGGCCGCCTCGCCGGCCTTCAGCGTCTCCGCCAGCGACGGGCGCATGGCCAGGGCGGCGTCCTGGAGGTCGTTGCCGAGGGCCGCGGCGAGCACCCGCGGGTCCCGCTGGCGCAGCGCGGCGAAGAGCGCGTCGGTGCTGCCCAGCGGCGCGCCGGCGGCGCCGGCCTCGCGGAGCCGGTCCAGTTCCCGGTAGGCGGCCGGGGTGGAGAGGCCGCCGTCGGCCACGGCCACCACCCAGTGCCAGGTGGTGGGGCGGGCCAGCACGGGGCTGACGGACTCGCCCCGGCCGGTGCCGAGCGCGGTGCCGCCGTGGATCAGGAACGGCACGTCGGAGCCGAGGTCGGCGGCGATCCGGGCCAGCTCGTCGCGGGACAGCCCGGTCCCCCAGAGCGTGTCGCAGGCGACCAGCGCCGCGGCCGCGTCGGCGCTGCCCCCGGCCAGCCCACCGGCCAGCGGGATCTGCTTGCGCAGGTGCAGCCGGGCGTGCGGAGGCACCCCGGCGTAGCCGGCGAGGGCGTGGGCCGCCCGGATGGCCAGGTTGGTGTCGTCCAGTGCCAGCTCGCCGGTGCCCTCGCCCTCCATGGTGAGGGTGAGCGTGTCGCCACGACGCGCGGTCAGCTCGTCGTAGATGGAGATCGCGTGGTAAACGGTGTTCAGCTCGTGGTAGCCGTCGCGCCGCAGCGGCCCCACCCCGAGGTGCAGGTTGACCTTGGCGGGCACCCGGACCCGCACCGGTCCGCTGGCTCCGCGCCGCCGCTGCTCGTCCTCGTCGTCCGGTCCCCAGGCCTCGGTCACGGGCGTCAGCCTACTGCGCGGCGGGTGGGGCGGCCGGGGCCGACGCGGCGATGGCGGCGAACTGCGCGACGGTGAGCGACTCCCCCCGTGCGCCGGGGTCGACGCCGGCGGCGGTGAGCGCCTCGGCCGCCCGGTCCGCGCCGCCGGCCCAGCCGGCCAGCGCGGCGCGCAGGGTCTTGCGGCGCTGCGCGAAGGCCGCGTCCACCACGGCGAAGACCCGTTCCCGGGGTACGTCGGCGCGGGGCGGCTCGCGGCGGGCGAAGGCGACCAGTCCGGAGTCGACGTTCGGCACCGGCCAGAAGACGTTCGGCGGGACCTTCCCGGCGGCGCGGGCCGAGGCGTACCAGGCGAGCTTCACCGACGGCACGCCGTACACCTTGGAGCCGGGGCCGGCGACGAGCCGGTCGGCGACCTCCTTCTGCACCATCACCAGCCCGTGGCGCAGGCTGGGCAGCTCGGCGAGCAGGTGCAGCACCACCGGCACGGCCACGTTGTAGGGCAGGTTCGCCACCAGCGCGGTCGGCGACGGGTCGGCCAGCTCGGCGGCGCGGACGCGCAGCGCGTCGGCGTGGTGCACGCTCAGCCGCGCGGCGTCGGACCCGGCGTGCCGGGCGGCGGTGTCGGGCAGCGCGCCGGCCAGCGTCGGGTCGAGTTCCACGGCGTGCACGTGCGCGGCGGCCGGGAGCAGGGCGAGGGTGAGGGAGCCGAGGCCGGGGCCGACCTCCAGCGCCACGTCTTCCGGGGTCAGCCCGGCGGCGGTGACGATGCGCCGGACGGTGTTCGGGTCGTGCACGAAGTTCTGGCCGAGCCTCTTGGTGGGGGTGACGCCCAGCCGGGCGGCCAGTTCCCGGATCTCCGCCGGGCCGAGGAGACCGGTCACGCCCCGTAGCCTATGCGGGCCGTCGCGGGGGCGCGCGTGCCAGGGCCCCTCCCGGTCACCACGGGCCGAAGACCCGGTCGCCGGTGGCGGAGATCGCGGCGCAGAGTTCGTCCAGGTCCGTGCCGGTCGTCCCGGCCAGCGACCGTACGGTCAGCGGGATCAGGTACGAGGCGTTCGGCCGGCCCCGGTGGGGCATCGGGGTCAGGTAGGGCGCGTCGGTCTCCACGAGAATCTGCTCGACCGGGGTCAGCGCGGCGGCCTCCCGCAGCGCGGCGGCGCTGCCGAAGGTGACCGTGCCGGCGAAGCTGAGCAGGTAGCCCCGGCGGACGCACTCGCGGGCGAAGTCGGCGTCGCCGGAGAAGCAGTGCAGCACCACGGTCTCCGGCGCGCCCTCGTCGTCGAGGATCCGCAGCACGTCGGCGTGCGCGTCCCGGTCGTGGACGACCAGGGCCTTGCCGTACCGCTTGGCGATGGCGATGTGCGCCCGGAAGCTCTCCTCCTGGACGGCGCGTCCCTCCTCGCCGGTGCGGAAGAAGTCCATCCCGGTCTCGCCGATCCCACGCACCCGGTCCCGGGCGGCGAGCGCCTCGATCTCGCGCAGCGCCTCGTCCAGGTCGGGCAGGCGGGGGGCCTCGTTCGGGTGCAGCGCCACCGTCGCCAGCACGGCCGGGTGGCTGTCGGCGACGTCGGCCCCCCAGCGGGAGGAGGCGACGTCCACCCCGACCTGCACCAGCCGGTCGACGCCCACCGAGGCGGCGACGGCGACGGCCACGGCGACCGGGTCCCCGACGGGCACGACGCCCGGGTCCCCGTCCGCCCCCGGCTGCGGGGGCACGCCGGCCTCGCTGACGGTGATGTCGAGGTGGGTGTGGCTGTCCAGCACGGGGCGGGGCAGCGGCTCGGGCACGGGCGGGAACTCCCCGGCCCGGCGGGCGGCGCGCTGCTTGCGGGTTTCGGTGGGCTCGCTCATCGCGGCCAGCATCACACACCGCCGGTGGCCCGCGTCGTGGGGACGCCACCGCCTGTTCACCGGGGCGGCACGTCGCGCGCCTAGCGTCGTCGGCGTGACCAGCACCCCTCAGGCCGGCGGGCACGGCCCGCGCGTGACGTACGGGGGCGTGGTGTACCCGGCGGAGGAGATCGCCCGGGGCGCGGCGTACGAACTGTTCAGCGCGGAGGAGGCGCCCGGCTTCGACTGGGCGCCCCGGCCCGGCGTCCCGCTGCCGTGGCGCAGGTTCGTGCACGCCACCGAGGTCACCGTCGTGCACCCCGCCGCCGAGCCGGGCGACGAGGCGGAGTCCCCGCTGCTGGTGCCGCTGCACCGGGAGCGGGGCTGGGCGTACGTGCAGCAGCTCAGCCAGCAGCCGGCGGCGGCCGGTGACCCGACGCTGGCGGCGGTGCGCGCCTCGGCGGTGCTGCGGCGGGGCACCCGGATGGTGAAGGTGCTCTCCGCGCGGCAGCTCGCCGGTTACGTGCGCGGGTGGCTCCCGCACGGCTTCTGCTACCGCGAGCACGACGTGGCGCACCTGCGTACGCCGGCGGCGACGGCCGTGCTGCGCACCGACGGCACGGCCGGTCCCGACGGGGCGGACGTGACGTACGCGCTGCGCTGGCGGGCCGCCGACCCGGCCGACTACGACGTGCCGGTCGGCGGGGCGCACCGGGGGCTGACAGCGCTGGCGCCCCGGGACCGGCTGGGCGGGGCGGTGCTCGGCACGGGTTTCGTGCCCAGCAGCGCCCAACTCGTCCCGGAGTTCGTCACCCGGGACTTCGCGGACCTGCCGATGCCGGCGAACGCCACCCTGCTCGCCTACCCGTCCGACGGCGTGGAGGTGGTGCTCTACGGCTACCAGGCCGAGCAGCGCGGCTGGCTGCGGATGGTCGGCCCGCAGTGGCGGCACCTGCTGGCGGCGGTGCCGGGGCTCTCCCCCGACCAGGAGTACGTGCCGACCGGCGAGGCGCCCCGCTCCACCCGGCTGGTCGGCGGCTACGCCGGCGGCGAGTACGAGGCGGTGGCCGACCTGCCGGGCGGGTTCCGGGTGCTGGCGATGACCCGGGCCGCCCGGTACCCGGTGGAGTCGGCGGCCCGCCGGCTGCGGCTGGCCGACTGGCGGGGCGTGCCCTGCCTGGTGCTGCGGGAGGAGTCCGGGTGGCTGCGCCTGCGCCTGCGCCGGCCCGGGCCGGACGCGGTGGCGGAGACCGGGGCGCAGTGCCAGGAGCGGGGCGTCTACGAGACGTGGGCGCCCGCGGCCGAGGTCACCGACGACCGGGTGGTGGACCTGCCGTACGCGCTCTGAGCAGGGCCCGGCGCCCGCCTCCGGCGGCATAACCGGGGGCGGGGCGGGAAAGCGCGGGCGTCCGACCGTCACGTGACCAGGAGACGCGCATGCCTTTCATCACCGTGGGGACGGAGAACTCCGCCCCCGTCGACCTGTACTACGAGGACCACGGCTCCGGTCAGCCGATCGTGCTGATCCACGGTTTCCCGTTCAGCGGGTCGACCTGGGAGAAGCAGACCGGGCCGTTGCAGGCCGCCGGTTACCGGACGATCACGTACGACCGGCGGGGTTTCGGCAACTCCGCCCAGCCGGCGACCGGGTACGACTACGACACGTTCGCCGCCGACCTCGACGTGCTGATGACGGAGCTGGACCTGCGGAACGCGATCCTGGTCGGCCACTCGATGGGCACCGGCGAGGTGACCCGCTACCTGGGCGTGTACGGCTCGCAGCGGGTCGACCGGGCGGTGCTGCTGGCCCCGCTCGCGCCGTTCCTGCTGAAGACCTCGGACAACCCGGAGGGCGTCGACAAGAGCCTCTTCCAGGGCTTCCAGCAGGCCATCATCGACGACCGGTTCGCCTACCTGACCACCTTCTGCGAGGCGTTCTTCAACTACCAGGAGAACAAGGGCAAGCTGGTCAGCGAGGAGGCGTTCCGGGCGCACTGGGAGATCGGCGCCCGGGCCTCGGCGAAGGGCACCCACGACTGCGTGGACGCCTGGCAGACCGACTTCCGGGGCGACGTGTCCCGCATCGACGTGCCGGTGCTGATCGTGCAGGGCGACTCCGACGCGGTGCTGCCGTACCCGAAGACGGGTCAGCGGCTGCAGCCGATGCTGCCCGGCAGCCAGCTGGTCACCCTGAAGGGCGCCCCGCACGGCACCCCCTGGACGAACGCGGCCGAGGTGAACCGCAGCATCATGGACTTCATCGGGGCACCGGCGATGGCCCGGGCCTGACGCGCCACCGGCACCGGACCGGTCGTGGCGGCCGGCGAACGACGGCGACGGGCGCGGCCCCCTCGGGGGTCGCGCCCGTCGGCACGCGGGCGGCCGTCAGCCGGCCAGGCGAGCGAGTTCCTCGTCGACGATCGACGGGTCGAGCTTGCGGAAGACCGGCTTCGGTGCGGCCAGCGGCCGACCGGCCTCCAGCGGCACGGACTCCCAGCGCGCCCCGACGGTGTAGTCGCCGGTCAGCACCGGGTACGCGGGCCCGCCGTCGAGGTTCTCGACCTCCTCGATGACCGGCATCGGGGCGTGCACGCCGGTGCCGCCGAGCAGCTCGTGCACCTTCTGCGCGGAGTGCGGCAGGAACGGGGTGAGCAGCGTGTTGGCGTCGCTGACCACCTGGAGGGCGACGTGCAGGACGGTGCCCATCCGCGGCTTGTCGTCCTCGCCCTTGAGCTTCCACGGCGCCTGCTCGGAGAGGTACCGGTTGGCCTCGGCGACCACCCGCATCGCCTCGCCGATGGCCTGCTTCTGGCGGTGCCGGGCGATCAGGTCGCCGACGGTGCCGAAGCCGGCCCGGGCGACCGCGAGCAGCGCCTCGTCGGCATCGGTGAGGCCGGCCGGGTCGACGGGCGGGATCGCGCCGAAGTTCTTCGCCGCCATGGAGACGGACCGGTTGACCAGGTTGCCCCAGCCGGCGACCAGCTCGTCGTTGTTGCGGCGGAGGAACTCGGCCCAGGTGAAGTCGGTGTCGTTGCTCTCCGGTCCGGCGGCGGCGATGAAGTAGCGCAGCGCGTCGGCGTCGTAGCGCTCCAGGAAGTCCCGGACGTAGATGACGACCCTTCGGGAGGAGGAGAACTTCTTCCCCTCCATGGTCAGGTACTCGCTGGAGACCACCTCGGTGGGCAGGTTGAGCCGGCCCAGGCTGCCCGGCTCGCCGTCCCGGCTGCCCTCGCCGGAGTAGCCGGAGAGCAGCGCCGGCCAGATCACCGAGTGGAAGACGATGTTGTCCTTGCCCATGAAGTAGTAGCCGCGGGCGTCACCGCCGGCCCCGTCGGCGGACCACCACCTGCGCCACGCCTCGGGGTCGCCGGAGCGGCGGGCCCACTCGATCGAGGCGGAGAGGTAGCCGATCACCGCGTCGAACCAGACATAGATGCGCTTGTCGGGGCGGTCCCGCCAGCCGTCGAGCGGGATCGGCACGCCCCACTCCAGGTCGCGGGTGATGGCCCGGGGCTGGAGGTCGTCGAGCAGGTTCTTCGAGAAGCGCAGCACGTTGGGCCGCCAGCCCTCGCGGGTGTCGAGCCACTGCCGCAGCACGTCGGCGAGGGCGGGCAGGTCGAGGAAGAAGTGCTCGGTCTCGACGAACTTCGGGGTCTCCCCGTTGATCCGCGACTTCGGGTCGATCAGGTCGACCGGGTCGAGCTGGTTGCCGCAGTTGTCGCACTGGTCGCCGCGCGCGCTGTCGTAGCCGCAGATCGGGCAGGTGCCCTCGATGTAGCGGTCGGGCAGCGTCCGGCCGGTGGACGGGGAGATCGCCCCCATCGTGGTCTTCGGGACGATGTAGCCGTTGCGGTGCATCCCCTCGAACAGCTCCTGCACCACGGCGTAGTGGTTGCGGGTGGTGGTGCGGGTGAACAGGTCGTAGGAGAGCCCGAGGCCGTGCAGGTCCTCCACGATCACCCGGTTGTAGCGGTCGGCCAGCTCGCGCGGGGTGACCCCGTCGGCGTCCGCCTGCACCTGGATGGGGGTGCCGTGCTCGTCGGTGCCCGACACCATGAGCACGTCGTGCCCGGCCATCCGCATGTACCGGCTGAAGACGTCGGAGGGAACGCCGAAACCGGAGACGTGGCCGATGTGGCGCGGGCCGTTGGCGTACGGCCAGGCGACCGCCGCGAGAACGTGACTCATGACCAGCAAGCCTAGTGACCCGCTCGCGGTGACCGCGAATCAATAGGGTCCCCGGGTCGGCGGCCCGGCCGGACCGGGTCCGCCGTTTGCCCGATTTGTCGCCGACACGCGGCCTGAGCTGCCGGCCGAGGTCCCGGTCGCGGGGTGCAATGAACGCCGTGACTGGCAGACGAGCGGCCCGGGATCGCGACGACCGTCCCTCCGGCCCGACGAACGGCGGCGCGGCCGGGGCGTCGCGCGGCACCGTCGCGCCGCACCCGCGCGTGGTCCCGGCCGCCGCGCCGCCGGAGCCGTCGCCGGAACCGCCCGCCGAGGCCGCCGGGCCGGAGGCGGCCCCGCCGTCCCCCGCGCCCGCCGTCGAGGTGGAGCCCACGACCGGGGCGCCGGTCGACGCCCTGCCACGCCGGGTCCCCGTCCGGCAGCCGAACCGCTGGCCCGGCCGGGGTCGCTCCCCCGCCGGCACACCCGACCGGGACGACGCCGGGCGTACGCCGGACGGTCGGGTCACGCCCGACGGCGGGGGCGGCGGGGGTGCGCCCGACGGCGACGACGGGGCGTACTGGCCGCCGATCGAGCTGGTGCACTGGGACGGCACGCCGATCCGGGAGGAGCCGCCGCACGAACGGCAGCGGTCGGCCCGGGACGACGCGGCGCGGCGGCGGGCCCAACGCACCCCGCGCCCGCCCGATCCGCTGCCGGGGCTGGCCGCGCTGCTGGCGCTGAGCCTGGTGGCGGCGTTCTTCGCCTGGGTCAGCGCGGGCCCGTTCTGGCTGGCGGTGGGGCACGCCACCCGGGGCACGGTGGTGATCGCCGACTGCACCGGAGGCGGCCTCACGCAACGCTGCCGGGGCAACTTCGCCCCCGCCGACGAGACGTGGACCGCGTACGGCGTGCGGGTGAGCGGGGTGGCCGCGGAGCGCACCGCGACCGGCACGACGCTGCCGGCCCGGATGACCGGCCCGGACGGCGGCACCGCGTACGCGGACACCGGCGCGGCCGGGCACCTGCGCTGGCTGCTCGGCCTGCTGGTGGTGCTGGGCTGCGGCGCGGGGATCGTCCGGTGGACCGGGTCCACCCGGATCGCCGAACCCCGGCTGCGGCGCTGGGCGGTGACGGGCGCCGCGGCCGGCCCGCTGGCGATCACCCTCGGCTTCCTCGTCGCCGCCTGGTGAGCCTCCGCCGGGGCTCCACCGTGGGCGATCGCCGGATCCGGCGTGATGCGGCGTCACCTGGGCGGATCTCGCGGCCGGCGTCCGGCGGCGGGGTCACGGACGGGCGGCGTCAGCGGCGTGACAGCGGCGCGGCAGTGCCCGTCGATACGGTCGCCGACATGAGTATCTCGAAGATCACCCGCCGCCTCGCCCTCGGCGCGGCCACCACGTCGATGGCCCTCGGCGGCCTCGTCGGCGTCGCCAGCCCGGCCTCCGCCGGCGTCCACCAGCCGCCGGCCGGCTGCTTCGCCGAAATGGGCTGGTACTACGGCATCGCCCGGTGCAACTACGGCATGCCCGCGTTCCAGGTGCTCGTGCGGTGCAACGACGGCACCTACCGGACCGGGCCGTGGTTGCAGCCGGGCCCGACCTGGTCGCAGGCCAACTGCAACCACCCTCTGTATGTCACCGACGTGTGGGTCAGCCTGGCCGAGTGACGGCGCCACGGGACGCCACGGAGGTCGGATCCGATCCGGGTCCCTCCGCGGCCTGCACCTCCGCCACAGGTGTGACCTCGCCGCCACGTGGTCAGCGGCGCGGCGACGCCCGGCGCCCCCCGCTGCCGGAACGCCGTCTAGGCGTGCACGACGGCGTAGACGTCGCGGCGGCGCAGGGCGTACTCCGTGGCGACCTCGGTGATCGCGTCCCGGCGGGACAGCCCGGCGGCCTCGCGGGCGGCGACGGCGGCCCGCAGCGTGTCGTCGTCGGGCCGCTCGGGGGCCGACTCGGGCGCGCCGGCCACGACGAGGGTGATCTCGCCGCGCGGCTCCCCCTCGGCCGCCCAGTCGGCCAGCTCGCCGAGCGGGCGGCGGACGATCTCCTCGTACGTCTTGGTCAGCTCGCGGCAGAGCGCGGCGGGCCGGTCGGCGCCGAACGCGGCGGCCAGGTCGGCGAGCGCGGCGGCGATCCGGTGCGGCGCCTCGAAGAAGACCAGCGTCCGCTCCTCGGCGGCGAGGGCGCGCAGGCGGGACCGCCGGGCGCCGCCGGTGCGCGGCAGGAAGCCCTCGAAGCAGAACCGGTCGCAGGGCAGGCCGGACAGGGCCAGGGCGGTGGTGACCGCGCTCGGGCCGGGCGCGGCGGTGACCGGCACGCCGGCGCCCAGGGCGGCGGTGACCAGCCGGTAGCCCGGGTCGGAGACGCTCGGCATGCCGCCGTCGGTGACCAGGGCGACCAGGTAGCCGGCGGTCAGCACGTCGACCAGCTCGGGGGTGCGCCGCTCCTCGTTGCCCTCGAAGTAGGAGACGATCCGGCCGCCGACCGTGACGTCGAGGTCCCGGGCCAGCCGGGTGAGCCGCCGGGTGTCCTCGGCGGCCACCACGTCCGCGGCGGCGAGCACCTCGCGGAACCGGGCGGAGGCGTCGGCGGGGTTGCCGAGCGGCGCGCCGAGCAGGACCAGGCGCCCGGTTTCGGAATTTTCACCCACGAGAATGCAACTCCTTCATCGACGGCTTGACCGGTATCGGGGACGACGGGCGCCACCGGGCACCTTCGCAGCCTACGATCGCCGGGTGACGAGTGCGTCGACAGCACAGAGCGCGGACCAGGCGGGGCAGGACCTCACGGACGGGAGCCCGCCGGAGGGTGCGTCCCCGGCTGCCGGTGGGATCCCCGGCGTGGTCCGGCGGCGGTTGGCCACCGTCGAGGCCCGGCTGGACGGGCGCTCCTGGCTCGCCACGGGCGTGATCGTCGCCATCGCGGCGATCCTGCGCTTCGTCGGCCTGAGTCACCCGCCGGGCAAGATCTTCGACGAGACCTACTACGCCCGGGACGCCTGGGGGCTGGTCGACAAGGGCGTCGAGTGGAACTACAAGGACGGCGGCCCGTCGTACGTGGTCCACCCGCCGCTGGGCAAGTGGCTGATCGGGCTCGGCGAGTGGGCCTTCGGCTACTCCGACGCCGAGCACGGCATCTCGGTGCCGGGGCACCTGACGACGACCGCGCCGGAGTTCGGCTGGCGGTTCACGGCGGCGGTCGTCGGCACCCTGTCGGTGCTGCTGCTGGTCCGCATCGGCCGGCGGATGTTCCACTCGACCGCTCTGGGCTGCGCCGCCGGCCTGCTGCTCGCGCTGGACGGCTTCCACCTGGTGTTGTCCCGCACCGCGCTGCTCGACATCTTCCTGCTGTTCTTCGTGCTGGCCACCTTCGGCGCCCTGGTGCTCGACCGGGACGCCCGGCGCCGCCGGTGGGCCCGGGCGCTGGAGTCGGGCCTGGACCCGGGCCGGCCCGGGCGGGCCGGGCGGCCGGCGGGCGGGTGGCGGAACTGGCCGTGGTGGCGGCTCGCCGCCGGGGTCCTGTTCGGCTGCGCCTGCGCGGTCAAGTGGAGCGCGCTCTACTTCCTGCCCGTCTTCGCGTTGCTGGTCGTCCTGTGGGAGGTCGGGGTCCGCCGCTCCGCCGGCGTACGCCGGCCGTGGCGGGACACCCTCCTCGACGAGGTGCCGTGGCTGGTGCTGGCCGGGGTGCTGATCGTGGTCACCTACGTCGGCACCTGGTCCGGCTGGCTGCTCGGCGACGACGGCTACTACCGGCTCGCCGAGCGCTACCCGAACGCCCCGCTGAGCGACACCCCGGTGTTCGGCGCGTTGAACAACCTGATCGAGTACCACAAGGCCGCGTACGGCTTCCACACCGGACTCGACGATCCGCACAAGTACCAGTCGTGGCCGTGGCAGTGGCTGCTGCTCGGCCGGCCGGTCGCCTTCTACTGGTCCGGCGACGGGTCCTGCGGGGCGCCGAGCTGCGCCTCCGAGATCCTGCTGCTCGGCACCCCCCTGCTCTGGTGGTCGTTCCTGCCCGCCCTGGCGGCGCTGGCCTGGCTGGGCCTGGCCCGGCGGGACTGGCGGGCGGGGGCGATCCTGCTCGTCGTGGCGGCCGGCCTGCTGCCCTGGTTCTGGTTCGCGCTCGACGGCCGGACGATGTTCTCCTTCTACACCGCGCCGGTCCTGCCGTTCCTGGTGCTGGCGGTGGTCTACGTGCTCGGCGCGATCATCACGCCGGCCGGTCCACCGGACGCCGTCGCCGCACAGCCGGACGCCGGGACTGTTGCCGGGCGCGAGGAGTCGGCCGAGGCCCGGGACCGCAGGCTGGTCGGTGGGGTGATCGCCGGGGCGTACGTCCTGCTGGTCGCGCTCTGCTTCGCGTACTTCTATCCGATCTTCGTCGGGAAGCTGCTGCCGTACGCCGAGTGGTCGGCGCGGATGTGGCTGGACGGCCGCTGGATCTGACGGACGGCACGGCACCCGCCGCGCGCCCCCGGGCGGCGCGGCGGGTGCACGGAGAACGGGCCCGCACGCGGTGGCGTGCGGGCCCGTTCGACGGAGAAGCGCGCCCCGATCGCCTGCCACGGGGGAAGCGGGCGATTGGGGCGCGCATCAAGAGCTTAACCACGACGTACCACTGGCACAACGGGTCGACTTCGGTCAGATTTCCGACCTACGCGACACGGCACGGATGGTTTACATCCGACATCTTACGGTTCGTCATCTTGCGCAAACGGTACGGATCGGCAACGCCAGCGGGTCAGCGCTTGCCACATTTTGCAGCCATCGGGATTCCCACCAACGGGAGTGTTCCCGTAACGTATCGATCGATTTGGTTCTCCAGTCACCCTGGGTCCGGTCCGTCGGCACCCGGGCCGGTTGCACTGTCAGCCACCCCCGATCGATCGGACGGAGTTCGCGATGACCCGTACCCTCCGCTGGACCGGCGGCCTGCTGGCCACCGTCACCGCCGCCACCCTCGGCCTGGCCGCCCCCGCCCACGCGGCCACCGTCTCGGTACCGTTGCGCACCCTCGTCGCCGACCTCCCGGTGGCCACCGAGAGCCGCACCGGCTACTCGCGGAACCTGTTCCCGCACTGGACCGACGCGGACTCCGACGGCTGCAACACCCGCTACGAGGTGCTGATCGCCGAGGCCACCACCCGTCCCACCGTGGGCTCCGGCTGCCAACTGACCGGCGGGCGCTGGCGCTCCTACTACGACGCGGCCTACTGGACCAACCCGTCCGACCTGGACATCGACCACATGGTCCCGCTGGCCGAGGCGTGGGACTCGGGCGCCCGCAACTGGACCACCACGCGGCGGCAGGCGTTCGCCAACGACCTCGGCGACGTCAGGTCGCTGGTCGCGGTGACCGACAACGTCAACCAGGCGAAGGGCGACCAGGACCCGGCGACCTGGATGCCGACCAACGAGAAGTGCCGGTACGTCGGGGAGTGGGTGGCGGTCAAGACCCGCTGGCGGTTGAGCGTCGACAGCGCCGAGAAGAGCGCGCTGACCAGCCGGGCGAGTTCCTGCACGAACATCACGATCACCGTGACGCACGCGTACTGACCGCCGGGCACCCCGGGCGGCCGACCGGTCGCCCCCGGGTGCGGTCAGAACGCCCGGGGGTTGCGGGGCAGCCAGCCGAAGAACCGGTCCTGGAGGGACGTGCCGGACGACGGCGGCAGGCCCTGTGCGGCGGCCGCGAGGCAGGCCCCCAGGTACCTCGTTCGCCGCTCGACAGTGGACCGGCCTCGCCCGCCGGCGACGCCCTGTCAGCGCCGTGGGACGCTGCGGCGTTACGCCTTGCGGTACGTTCACCAACCATGGCCCTCGCGACGCCGACCGTGGACCGGGTGCCGGCCCGGCGGCCCGGTCGCCGACCGCCGCACCGGCCGCCGGCCGACGGGCTCGACGCCGGGTGGGCGCGCGGGCGGTCGTACCTGTCGGGAGGCGGCGATGCGTGACCTGCTGCCGCCGACCGTGGCGGTGGCCGTGGCCGAGGCGTCGGACTGGGCCGGCGAACTGCTGCCGGCTGAACGGGCCTGCCTGGGCGAACGCGCGGTGGAGAGCCGCCGCCGCGACTACACCGCCGGGCGGGTCTGCGCCCGGCGGGCGATGGCCGCCCTCGGCGTGCGGCCGGTCGCGGTGCCGTCGGCCGCCGACCGGTCCCCGGTCTGGCCGGCCGGCGTGGTCGGCGCCATCACCCACACCCACGGCTACTGCGCGGCGGTCGCGGCCCGCGCCGGCGAGATCCGGTCGGTCGGCATCGACGCCGAGGGGCACCGGGAACTCAACGCGGGCGTACGCCGGCTGATCTGCCTGCCCGAGGAACAGGAGCGGTGCGCCCGCCTGCCGGCGGGGACCTCCTGGCCAGCGGTGGTGTTCAGCGTCAAGGAGACGGTCTACAAGGTGTGGCACCCGGTCGTCGGCACGTGGCTGGACTTCCACGACGCCCTGGTGGAGCTCGATCCGGACGCCGGCACGTTCACCGCCCGCATCGCGGCGGCGCGGCGCGACGCCGCCCCGGTGCCCGATCCGCCCGCGCTGGTCACCGGCCGGTTCAGCGTCGACGAGTCCCTTGTCCGCACCGCCGCCGTGCTGCTGCCCGGTTGACCCGGGCACGGAATCCGAACAGGGGACGGCGCGGCGCTGCCGGAGACGCGAAGATGGTCCGTTGTCCGCGCACGGTAGCGTCAGCCGCGTTTGCCGTCGTCGTCAGGTGCCTAGGAGTACGGTGAGTCACCCCCCGCCCCCTTACGGGCCTCAGGATCCGAACCAACCGAACCCGGAGCAGCAGCCGCAGCCGCAGCCGCCGGCACCGATGTCGCAGTTCCCCGCCGACCAGGGCGGCTACCCGCCGCAGCCGCCGACCTCCGGCGCCCCGCAGACCACGGGCGACCCGTGGGCCCCCCTGCCGCCCGTGCCGCCGCAGCAGCCGGCCGGCGATCCGTGGGCCGCGCCGCAGCCGCCGGTCTCCGGCGCGCCGCAGCCGCCGGCGTCGGGCGCGCCCGGCGAGCCGTGGGCGCAGCCGCCGGTCTCCGGGATGCCGCACTCCCCGGTGTCCGGGATGCCGCAGCCGCCGGTCTCCGGGGTGCCGGGCGAGCCGTGGGCCGCACCGCACCAGCCGACCTCGGGCACGCCGTACCCGCCGGTGTCCGGCACGCCCGGCTATCCGGCCGGTGGGCCCGGCTACCCGCCGCCCGGTGGGCCCGGCTATCCGGGCGGCGCGCCCGGATACCCGCTCGGCGCGCCGCATCCGGTCGCGCCGCCGAAGAAGAACAAGACCGTCCTGATCGTCGTGGCCGTGGTGGCCGTGCTGGCCCTGCTCTGCTGCGTCGGCGGTGTCGTCGCGCTCCTCGCCGGCGCCAACAAGGCGGCGAACGACCTGGAGAAGGCCGCCGCCCCGCGCATCACGCTGCAGCCGGACGGCCCGTCCCCGTCGGCGAGGGACGGCGAGACCTTCAACATGAAGCCCGGCGCCACCCTGGTGGTCTCCGACGACGAGGGGACCATCGAGATCACGGTCACCCGGTTCACCACGGAGACCAAGGGCTGCCGGTCGTACGCCCCGGCCCCCGACAAGGGCATGTACCTGATCGCCCACGTCACCGCGACCGTGACCAAGGGCAAGAGCTCCATCAACCCGTTCTACTTCGAGTGGGTGGCCGCCAACGGCACCACGGCCAACGGCCTGGCGAGTGCGCTCTCCGGCTGCGGCGACACGTTGGGCTCCGGCAACAACCTGCGCGAGGGCAGCAAGCGGGCGGGCACGGTGGTGTTCAACGTGGCCGACAAGAACGGCGCGCTGGAGTACCGGCACAAGTTCGAGACCAGCGGCTCCTGGAAGCCGTGATCCGCGGCTCGTGACGGGAGGCCGGTCCCCTCGGGGGCCGGCCTCCCGCGCTCTTCCCGACCGCTCCGCCACCCCGCCGCCCGCCGTTCCGCGTGCCGGGCCCCTCGCGTCGCGGCCGGCGCCCGTCAGCGGCCCTGCTCAAGCAGGTCGGCGACAGTGATCAGCGGGGTCACCAGCGACGGCAGCAGGGCCGGGTCCTCCAGCCGGCCGCGCCGGTAGGTGATCAGCTCCGCCCCCCGCACGCTCCAACTCGGCACCGCCCCCGCCAGGTGTGCGGCGATCAGGGTCGGCCCGACCAGCGCCTGCTGCCCCGGTGCCGCCGCGGCCACCCGCCACTGCCGGTCGAACTCCTCGTGCCCGGTGGCGTAGGTGTCGCTGCCGAACAGCGCGCGACCCAGCTTCGAGAACGCGTGGCGCGGTCCGACCGCGAGTCCCGGGAACGCCCGCCGCAGCCACACCGAGCTGACGACGTACGTGTGGGTCTGCGAGGTGGTCGTCTGGTTGCCGTCGGCGCCGGTCGAGCTGTGCGTCTCGGTGTACGCGTACTCGGCCACGCAGACGGGGCGGCCGTGCAGCGTCCCGGTCAACGCGAACCGCACGCCCCGCCGGCTGCGGCCCGGCACCCGGTCGGTCCAGGTGATCTCGGGTCGCTCGGCGAAGGTCCAACCGTACCGGGCGGCCCACTGTCGCCAGTGCTCCCGCCGCTCCCGCTCCCGCCGGTGGGCCGTCACCACCAGCGCGACGATGCCCGCCACGAGAAGGACGGCGACGGCCGCGCAGCCACCCATCCAGAACACACTCGCCATCCGCTCCACGGGCGGCAGCGTAGTGACCGACCGCACGCGCGCCGGTTCACGGACGGTCGCGGTCGCGGATCCGGCTGCCGGCCGCGTTGCGGGGTTCGCTCGACGCCGCGCCTCGCGTTCGTCACCCGGTGTCGTCGGGACCCCTGTCGACCCACTGGCCCCACCCCAGACATCGACGAATCGATTGATCCTCATCTGGCGCGCTGTTTAGCTCCCACCGGCACCGTCGACGACGAGGCTGAACTTCTGCCGACATACCAGGGAAAGATCCACAGTGAACCGAGTGAGGACGGTCCTGCGCCGGCTCGGCGCGACCGCGAGCGCCCTGCTGGTGGTCGCCGGGGCCACGGTCGTCGGGGCCACTCCGGCCTCCGCCGCGAACTACTACTACGAGCTGCCGTACCCGGCGGGCGAGTCCTACCTGGTGACCCAGGGGCCGGAGGGCACCTACTCGCACGTCGGCCCGTACAACGAGTACGCCTGGGACTTCGGGCTGCCGGCGAACTACGAGGTCTCCGCCTCGCAGGGCGGCACCATCATCATGTCGAACTGGTCGCCGTACTGGCAGAACGGCATCGAGGTGATCATCCGGCACTCGAACGGCCAGTGCACCCACTACGCGCACCTGAACCGGGCGATCTACAACGCCGGCACCTGGGTGCCGCAGGGCCGGGTCATCGGCTGGTCGGGCAGCACCGGCGCGTCCACCGGCCCGCACCTGCACTTCCAGGTCATCAACTGCAACACCCGGGTGGGCATCCCGGCCACCCTCCAGGGCTGGACGCCGTACACCGGCACCTGGCCGGTGAGCGTGAACTACTACGCGTGATCCCACGCGGCCGCACTCGCGCGCGAGGTGCGTCAATGGGAATCCTGCATCACCACTATCCGTGATCGATAATCCCATTCGCTAATGGAAGCGCTTCCGGCGAGCGTCGGCGACGGCCGGGCCAGGGCCGGAGGCGTCGCGGTCGGGGTGCCGGCACGTGCCGGCACCCCGACCCACAGGGGATCACCTATGACGGAGGAAAGCCGGATGGCGGCACGGACGAACGACGCGGTCGAGCTGAGCGTGGTCATACCCACCTACCAGGACGCGCAGTGCCTGGCGCTGACGCTGCGGTCACTGACCCGGCAGACCGTGAGCCCCGAGCGCTTCGAGGTGGTCGTCATCCGCGACGGGGGCGCCCCCGCCGGATACGCCGACGCCGTCGAGGCGGCCACCGGTCTCGACCTCCGCCTGCTGGAGTTTCCCCGACGGCGGGGGCGCTCCGCGGCCCGCAACGAGGCGGTACAGCACACCCGGTCGCCGCTGCTGCTGTTCCTCGACGCCGACTCGTACGCCTCCCCGCAGTTGCTGGAGCGCCACCTGGCCCACCACGCGGTCGCCGGCCGGCCCGCCGTGCTGATGGGCCGGCGCGACGAACTGAGCCTGGAACACGTCGAGGCCGCCCTCGACGACCGGGAGATGACCGACATCCCCCGCCGCCGCACCGACCGCGCCGGGGACCTGCGCTTCCCGCACGGCCAGCCGCCGGGGCCCGAGTGGCTCCGGGCGGGCTGGGCGCTCGCCTACACCCACAACATCTCGCTCGCCCGCGACCTGTTCGACCGGGCCGGCGGGTTCGACGAACGCTCCGGGCTGCGCTGGGGCCTGGAGGACATCGAGCTGTTCTACCGGGTGCACCGGCATCTCGGCGTGACCGGGTTGAACTTCGCCTTCGACGACGAGGCCCGCGCCTTCCACCTCCCGCACCACCGCAACACCGACCGCAACTTCGCCGACTTCGCGGCCAACCGGAGCCTGCTGACCGGGCAGTACCACGTGATCGAGTGGGAGTTCTACGGCCTGCTGGACGTGTACGACTCGCTGGAGCGCATCGTGTACTACCGCTCGGCGGCCACCGACTGCGCGCGGCGCGCGACGTGCCGGATCGGGCCGGCGTTCGACCGGCTCGCCGACCGCCTGCCCGGCCCCCGCGTGCTGTGGGTGGGCACCGGCAGCGATCAGGTCGACCTGCCGACCGGGGGCGCTGACCTTCGACTACGCCGCGCCGCCGGGACCGACGAACTACCACCTGGTGGGCATGGACCCGCCCATCCCGCCGGGCAGCCTCGACGCGGTGGTCAGCGTCGACTTCTGGCGGTACCTGCGGTGGGACGACCTCTGCCGGTTCGTCAACACCTCCGGACGGCTCGCCCGCGAGGTGCACCTCGTCGGCACGGGCGACGCCGGGTCGGCGCCGCTCACCCCCGGGCCGGCGGTGCTGGACTACCTGCGCCGCACCCTGAGCGCCGCGTTCGCCACCAGGTTGACCCACGTCGACGGGCTCGGCGAGGTGCTGACCCTGCGGTCCCTGGCTCCGGCGGCGCGGAAGGGCCCGGCGAGCGTGTGACGTTGTCCGGGGACCGCAAGCGGCGACCGGTACGCGGATCAGGCGGACGGCCGGAGCAGGGCCGCGCCGCCCCGGCGGTGGCTCGTCATC
Organism: Micromonospora sp. LOL_025; assembly: GCF_048060285.1. Classification (NCBI taxonomy): domain Bacteria; kingdom Bacillati; phylum Actinomycetota; class Actinomycetes; order Micromonosporales; family Micromonosporaceae; genus Micromonospora; species Micromonospora sp. LOL_025. The sequence continues at coordinate 76,350 of NZ_JBHMIR010000006.1, forward strand.
GAGCGCCGGAGCGGGAGCTGCGGAAGGTGCGGCGATAGGTGTCCGGGGGTACGCCGATGGTGCGGTTGAAGTGCCGGCGCAGCGTCGTGGCGGTGCCCATGCCGGTAGCCGTCGCGATGGCGTCGATGCTGTCGCCGGTGGTCTCCAGCAGCTCCTGGGCGTGCCGGATCCGCTGGGTCAAAAGCCAGCGCAGCGGGGTGGTGCCGGCCACCGACCTGAAGTGGCGGCCCAGGTTGCGCGAGCTCATGTTCGCCTGGCGGGCCAGGTCCTCCACCGTCAACGCGTGGTCGAGCCGTTCGATCGCCCAGGAGAACAGCTCGGCGAGCGGATGGTCGGCCTGGGCGGGCACCGGGGCGGTGACGTACTGGGCCTGGCCGCCGGCCCGGTGCGGGGGCACGACCAGGCGACGGGCGAGCGTGTTGGCGACCGCCGATCCGTGGTCGAGGCGGACCAGGTGCAGGCACAGATCCATCGCGGCGGCCTTGCCGGCGGAGGTGAGCACGCTGCCGTTGTCCACGTAGAGCACGTCCGGATCGACGTGCACCCGGGGGTAGCGGGCCGCCAGGGCCTCGGTGTGCGCCCAGTGCGTGGTCGCCCGCCGGCCGTCCAGCAGGCCGGCGGCGGCGAGCACGAACGCGCCCGTGCACAGGGAGGCCACCCGCGCGCCCGCCTCGTGGGCCGCGCGCACCGCGTCGACCAGGTCGGCGGGCGGTTCCTCGTCGACGTCGACCCACCCGGGGACGATCACCGTTTCGGCGTGCACGAGCTGGTCGAGGCCGCAGTCGGGCTCCAGCCGGAACCGGCCGACGCGCACCGCGCCGATTCCGCAGACGGTGACGCCGTACCAGGGGTCTGTCACGCCGGCCGGGTCGGCACCGAAGACCTCGTACGCCAGGGACAGCTCGAAGTGCAGCATCCCTTCCGTGACGGCCAGCGCGACGGTGTTCATGTCCGAAACTGTACGGGACATGGCGTTCCAGACACTCGCCCCGGTGAACCGCCGCCGCCAGGATGTAACCCAGTTGATCAATCGGCCTGGAGCGGGGAGAACTGATGGAATCGGGTCGGACGGTGGCGGTCTTCGGCGCCTACGGGCACACCGGGCGCTTCGTGGTGGCGGAGTTGCGCGCTCGCGGGTTCGTCCCGTTGCTCTGCGGACGCGACGCGGACAAACTGCGGACGCTCGCGGCGTCCTTTCCGGGGCTCGACACCCGGCCGGCCTCGGTCGACGATCCGGCCTCGCTCGACCGCGCGCTGGCCGGCGCGGCTGCGGTGGTCAACTGTGCCGGGCCCTTCGCCGTGACCGCCGCGCCGGTGATCGAGGCGGCACTGCGCGCCGGGATCCCGTACGTGGACGTGGCGGCGGAGATCGAGGCCAATCTCGACACCTTCACGCACTTCGCGGATCGCGCCCGCGCCGCGGGAACGGTGGTGGTCCCCGCGATGGCCTTCTTCGGCGGCCTCGGCGACCTGCTGGTCACCGCGGCGATGGGCGACTGGACGGCGGCCGACGAGGCGCATGTCGCGTACGGCTTGAGCGGTTGGCACCCCACGGCCGGGACCCGCGCGGCGGGCACGGTCTCCCGGCGGCGCAGGGACGGCCGGCGGGTCAGCTACCGCGGCGGGCGGCTGGAGTACCGCGACGACGCCCCGCCGACCCTGACGTGGCCCTTCCCCGAGCCGATGGGGACCCGGGCCGTGATCGGCGAGTTCACCATGGCCGACGTCGTCACCGTCCCCAGCCACCTGGCCATCCCCGACGTGTGCACCTACATGACGGTCGAGGCGGCCGGCGAGCTGGCGGCTCCGAAGACACCGGCACCGGCCGCCGTCGACGATCGCGGGCGGTCCGCGCAGACCTTCCTCGTCGATGTCGTCGTGCGCTCCGGCGGCGCGGAACGCCGTGCGGTGGCGGGCGGCCGGGACATCTACGCCGTCAGTGCGCCGCTCGCGGTGGAAGCGGTGCACCGCATCCTCACGGGACGGACCAGAACGGTCGGTGTCGCCTCCGCCGGCGCCGTCTTCGACGCGCCCGACTTCCTCCGCGCCCTGTCCGGGCACCTCTCGCTCGACCTGCGGCAGTCCACCGCGGCCCCCGGTGGCATCATCGGTCCATGCCCGTGATCGAAGTGGTACGCGGTGACATCACCCGCGAGGACGTCGACGCCATCGTCAACGCGGCGAACGAGTCGCTGCTGGGCGGCGGTGGCGTCGACGGGGCGATCCACCGGGCTGCGGGACCGCGCCTGGCCCGGGCGGGCGCCGCCCTCGCGCCGTGCCACCCGGGGGAGGCCGTCGCCACCCCCGCATTCGATCTTGATCCGCCCGTACGCCACGTCATCCACACGGTCGGTCCGGTGTGGGAGGGCGGCGGCCACGGCGAAGCCGAAATCCTGGCCTCGTGCTACCGGCGCAGCCTCCAGGTCGCCGACGAGATCGGCGCCCGCAGCGTCGCCTTCCCCGCCATCGGCACCGGCGTCTACGGCTACCCGTCCGACCAGGCGGCGACGATCGCGGTCGCGACGATCAGGGCGACACCCACCGCCGTCGAGCACGTCCGCCTGGTGGCGTTCGACGACGCCACGTACCGGCTCCTGGCGGCGGCGTCGGAGAGCTGAGCCGGCCGTACGCCCCGAGCCGTCCTCTGTGTACGGGTCGCCCGGTCGACCTGCCTGTGCCATGATCTCCGGTCAATCGGTGCGGGTCGGTTCGATCAGGAGACACCATGCGGTTGGTCAGGCTCTGTGTCGCCGTGCTCGGCGCGTTCGTCCTCGCCCTCACCCCGGCGGCCCCGGCCTCGGCGGCCACCACGGCGACGTACGACCTCTGGGTCTGGAACGTCGCGGGCTGGGCCATGCACCGGGCCTCTACCACCGACGGCCTCATTCCGGCCCTGACCGGCTCGATCCGCAGCCGGGGCGCCGACCTCGTCGGCCTCAACGAGCTCTGCTTCCAGCAGTACCAGGCGATCGTCGCCGATCTGAGGGCCGCCGGCTGGCCGCAGGACTCCACCAACTTCGCCCGCTTCGAGCCGTCCCGCGACACGGTCTGCAACGGGCAGGCGTTCGGCAACGCCATCTTCAGCAAGGCGCCGCTCGGCACGGCGAACCGCTACACGCTGCCCTCCGACGGCAGCGCCGAGCGGCGGACCCTGCTCTGCGCGCCGCTCTCCGCCCGGCCGCACCTGCGGTTCTGCGCCACGCACATCACGCCGTCGAACACGGTCGTCAACGGCACGGCGATCAACGTTCAGCAGCTGAACTCGGTACGCAGCCGGCTGGAGACCTTCGCGGCGAACGGTGACACGGTGCTCATCGCCGGGGACTTCAACGCCCAGCCCCACTACGGCCGACTGGACAACTGGTACGCGCCGAGTCTCGACGTGGCCAACAACGCCGGCAACACTGGCTTCTACCGGGAGCTGGACGACCTGGACTCCCGCTGCGTCGGCTACGGCGAGACCACCGTCGCGGACGGCAGCACCGGCGGGCCGTGCGGCCTCGGCAACAAGATCGACTTGATCTTCGTACGGGAGAACCGGCTCGCCGGCGACTACACCGCCGACTCGCTGGCCATCCCGACCACCTGCACGATCGGCGCCTGCTCGGATCACCGCGTGGTGATCGGCACGGTGACGGTCGGCGTCGAATGACCGCTGGCCCGGCCGACCGGTCCGGCACGCCACGGCGACTTCGGCCTACCGCCGCCTTCGGCGACCTGATCCGGTGATGTTGCCGCTAACATGCCGGAGCCCGGCTTCGGCCGCCTCCACCAACGAGGCTGGTGGCGCGACGACAGGCCGGAGCACGCCCCGACGCACTGGACGAAGAAGTCGACGCCGGTGTTCCAGCGCGGCCGGCGGCGGCTGCGACATGAACCGCTCCACCCGCGCCCAGAGGTTCACCTGGAACGCCGACGGCACCCCCAACTTCGGCACACCCGTACGGCTCGGCGTGACCCTGACCGCGCCGTCCGGCGAGTGACCGGCAGACCCACCCGGGGCAGCCAGCTGGGGAACGGCCCGAGCCCTGCTGGAACAGATCGACGACGGCCTTTCGATCATCGAAACCTTCTGACATCATCCAGCGACATCGTCGAACATCATGACCGTGGAGGACTGGATGCGTTCCCGCCTGACGAGTCTCCTCGGCGTCGCCCTGCTGGCGACCGCCGCGTTCCTGGTCCCGGCGTCGCCCGCCGCCGCCGCACCGTCGTTCCGGACGCCGTTCCCGTGCAACCAGACGTGGTCCGGTCAGACCCGCACCACCCACAGCCCGCAGTACGCGATCGACTTCAACCGGGCCGGCGACCACGGCATGCCGGTCAAGGCCAGCGCACCGGGCACCGTGGACGTGGTCGCCAACCTCGGTGACACCAGCTACGGCCGCTACGTGCGGATCAACCACGGCGGCGGGTACACCACCTACTACGCCCACCTGAGCGGGTTCAACGTCTCGGTCGGCCAGTCCGTCGGCTACGCCACCACCATCGGGTACGTGGGCAACAGCGGCGGCTCCTCCGGCTCGCACCTGCACTACGAGCAGCGGCTGAACGGCAGCGACATCAAGGTGCGGTTCAGCGGCAACCTGGCCCTCTACTTCGGGACGCGGAACTACACGCGTACCGCCGGCTGCTGATCCAGAGCGGTTGGTCCAAGGTTCGAAGGCGGGTTCCCGGTCGACCGGGAACCCGCCTTCGACCTGCTTCGAGCCCTCGCGGCGAACTGGCGGCGAGCCGGTCGGATCGGCTGTCGTCCGAGGTCATCCGACCTGCTGAGGCTCGTCCTGGTCCCGCGTGGTCGGCTCGGTTGCGGCACTGCGCTGCTGCACAGGATCGAAAAAGGCCGTCTCCGACTGGCGGAAACGGCCTGAAATGGTGGAGTTGAGGGGATTCGAACCCCTGACCCCCTCGATGCGAACGAGGTGCGCTACCGGACTGCGCCACAACCCCTCCGCCGGCGGACCGGCATCGGTCCCACCCGGCTTTCACCGGGCGGGCCGGCGCCAAGGTTAACAGGTTCACCGCCCCCGCCGCGAATCCACCCCCCGCGCGCCGAGATCTTGGCACGGAACGGCCCCTCCGGGGGCCGCCAGCCACCAAGATCTCGTAGAAGGACCCCCGGCTGCTCGCGGGCGCGAAAATCGATGGACATCGTGGGCACCGGTGAGCAGCGTGGGGCGCATGCGACAGGAAGACGTCTGGAACGACGACACCGCCCGCCGCTACGACACCCTCGGCACCGGCATGTTCGCCCCCGAGGTGCTGGGGCCGACCGTGGACCGCCTCGCCGAGCTGGCCGGCGGCGGGGCGGCGCTCGAATTCGCCGTCGGGACCGGCCGGGTGGCCGTTCCACTCGCCGCACGAGGGGTGCCGGTCAGCGGCATCGAGCTGTCCCGCCCGATGGTGGAGCAGCTCCGGACGAAAGCGGATGAAGCGGCGATTCCGGTGATGGTCGGGGACATGGCGACCGCCACCGTCCCCGGCGAGTTCTCGCTGGTCTACCTCGTCTACAACACGATCTCGAACCTGCTCACCCAGGCCGGTCAGGTGGCCTGCTTCCGCAACGCCGCCCGCCACCTCGCCCCGGGCGGCCGGTTCGTGATCGAGCTGTGGGTGCCGGAGCTGCGCAAGCTCCCACCGGGCCAGGAGGCGACGGTCTGGTCGTCCGAGCCGGGGTACATCGGCCTGGACACCTACGACCTGCTGCACCAGCAGGTCGTGTCGCACCACTTCCAGTTCGACGAGAGCACGAACGCCCGGCTGTTCCGGTCGCCGCACCGCTACATCTGGCCGGCGGAGCTGGACCTGATGGGCCAGCTGGCCGGGTTCGAGCTGGAGAGCCGGCACGCGGACTGGTCCGGTGCCGAGTTCACCGCCGACTCGCGGTCCCACGTCTCCGTCTACCGCCTGCCAACCCCGAACTGACGTACTGCGGGCCGCCCGGCCAGGCCGACCGCCGGCCACGAACGTTGCGCGACAGGCCCCGCGTCAGGCCGAGTGGGAGCCGCGGCCGGACTGGTAGGGGCGGCCACGCAGGCCGCCCGAGCGGCGGTAGGAGACCGAGCCGCCGTTGGCCGCCGCCGGCAGGTCCGCCGGACGGTCCAGGCCCATCGCGGCGCGGCGTACCACCTCGCGCTGGGCCGCCAGGCGGCGCTGCGCCTCGCGGCGGGCCGCCGCCCGGCGGGCCTGCTCCCGCCGCACCTCGGCCTGCCGGGCGGCCAGCCACGCCGCCTCGCGGGCCTGCGCCCGCCGCCGCCGGCGATCCGCCACCGCCAGCCGCCGCAGGTGCACGACGTACGCGACCAGCAGCGCGGCGGTGACCCCGAAGCTGACCCAGAAGCCGGGGCTGACCACGATCACGCCGATGAGCTCGACGAAGTTGAGCAGCAGCAGCGCGGCGAGCACCCGGCGGCGTCGGTAGACGGCGGGGGCGTGCTGTCGGCGGGGCGGCGGCCGACGGCGGCCCTTGCGGGGAGCCGGCGGCACGGCGCGCAGCCGCTTCGACCGGCGCGCGGCGGGGGGCGCGGAGACCGGCGCGGAGAGCCCGCCCGTGTTCGCATCTTCACTGAGGGTGATGACGAGACTGCGGGGCGGGTGCACCGGGCGGTGCCCCGGCACAGTGCGGCGCCGCCGGCGGCGCTGGAGCACCCGCGCCGTCGACTGCGCCCGCTCCGCCACCAGCCGCTCGGTGGCGTCGTACCGGCGAACCAGCGCCGGAGCGAGGGCGAGCAGGCCGGCGGCGGCGAGGACGGCGAGGAGCACCGAGGTCGGCACCCTCACCCCTCCCGTCACCGAATTCGGAGCAACCGCCGCCCGGCCGCAGGATCTTCCACCGATGGTGGTCGGGTGCGCGGATCGTACGGGTGGAGCAGCGCTTGCCACAGCTTGCAGTTACTTGAGGTTACGGGCCGTGGACGCGGATGCTGACACGCCGCGCCGATCCCGAGCGTGGGACGGCTCACCCCGCGGTGGCGCGGACCCGGTGCCAGCGGGCCAGCAGCCCACCCTCGGCGGCGACCTCCTCGCTGGTCATCGCGTATCCGATGTGATCCCGCCACGCACCGTCGATGTGCATGTAGCGCACGTGGTACGACTCCTCGCGGAAGCCCAGCTTCTCCACCACCCGCCGCGACGGCCGGTTCTCGGGGCGGATGTTCACCTCGACCCGGTGCAGCCCACCCACGCCGAACGCGTGGTCGACCGCGAGCGCCAGCGCGGTGGGGATGACGCCGCGACCGGCCACCCGGGAGTCCACCCAGTAGCCCACGTACGCCGAGCAGAACGCCCGCCGCACGATGCTGCCCACGTTGAGGTGGCCGACCAGCCGCTCCCGGCCGTCCTCGCGCAGGCAGACGGCGAAGGGCATCCCCTCGCCGGTGCGCGCCGAACGGCGCTGGTCGCGATACACCCAGCGGAACGCGGCCGGCGAGTTCAGCTCGTACCAGCTCCCCGGCAGGGACGACTCCCACGGCGCGAGCCACTCCCGGTTGGCGCGGCGCACCTCCGACCAGGCGGCGGCGTCCGAACGCCGGTAGGGCCGCAGCAGCACCGGCCCGTCGGCCAGCACCGCCGGCCACCCCGGCGCCCGCCCGACCCCGAACAGACTCACGAACCAGACCTTCCGCTGACGACCGACGAACCGGAAGCCCGGGCGGCGCTCACCGAGCCCACCTACCGTTCGCGACTGCGGGGCTCGCAAGCTCACTCCTCGCGCTCACCGGCGCCGGTCCAGCAGGAGGACGTCCACCGTGGACCCGGCCGCCGCGGTGGTCACCCGCTCGCCGAGCACCATCAGCCCGTTCGCCTCGGCCAGCCCCGAGAGGGTGTACGGGCCACCGTTGAGCGGCTGCACCGTGTAGCCGCCGCCGCGCCGCTCGGCGACGTGCGCGGGACGGAACTCGCGCAGCCCCACCGGGGACGAGATCGTCTCCAGCAGGTGCGCGCGGACGCTGGGCCGGAACACCGGCTCCGCCCCGGCCAGCAGGTTGATCGCCGGGCGGGCCAGCACCTCGAAGCCGATCAGGGCCGAGCCCGTGTCGCCGGGCAGGCAGACCACCGGCACCTCCTCGGCGCCGACCGTGCCGAAACCGAGCGAGGTGCCGGGATAGAGCGCGACCTCGGTGAAGGTGACCGGGCCGGCCCGGCTGCCCTCCCGTCGGGAGAGGATCCGCCGCACCATGTCGCCCGGCCCGGTGCCGGTGCCCCCGGTGGTGATGATCAGGTCGGCGCGCAACGTCTGGTCCTCCAGCAGCCCGCGCAGCCCCTCCGGATCGTCGTCGCAGATGCCCACCCGGTACGCCAGGGCGCCCACCTCGGCCGCGGCGGCGGTCAGCGCGTGCGAGTTGGCGTCGACCGTCTGGCCCGGCTGGCTGCCCCGGCCCACGTCGACCAGCTCGTCGCCGGTGGCCACGATGACCACGCGGGGGCTGGGCCGCACCACGACGTGCCCGATGCCGGTGGCGGCGAAGACCGCCACGAGCGCCGGCGAGACGTAGGTGCCGGCCCGGGCCAGCAGGGTGCCGGCCGGCAGTTCCTCGCCGGCCCGGCGCACCCCGTACCCCCGTTTGGGCACGCGGAAGATCTCCACGGCGGCCATGCCCTGGTCCGTCCACTCCACCGGCACGACCACGTCCGCGGCGAGCGGCAGCGGCGCCCCGGCGGCGACGGAGAAGCAGGCGCCCGGGGTGAGCCGGACCGGCCGCCAGCTCGCCGCGCCGAGGTCGCCGACGACGTTGAGCCGGACGTTGCGCCCGCCCGGCCCGCCGGACTGGGTCGGTACGTAACCCACGCCCCGACCGCCTCCGGAGATGTCCTCCCAGCGGGCCGCGTACCCGTCCACGGCCGACTGGTCGAAGGCCGGGAAGGAGTGCGGCGCGACGACGTCCTCGGCGAGGACGTTGCCGTGCGCCTGGGTGAGGTCGAGGTCGAGCGGAGGCAGCGCGCGTAACCTGCGCAGCACGCTGCCCAGGTAGTCGGCGAGCGGCGTCAACTCGTTCGCGGCCGCCTCGGCGTCGGCCGACGCTGTCATGTACCAGTCACGCCCGACGCGTCGGAGTTGACGAACTCCGCCAGCCACTTGCGGAACTCGGCGCCGAGGTCGTCGCGCTCGGCGGCGATCTGCACCACGGTCTGGAGGTAGCCCAGCGGCATGCCGGTGTCGTAGCGGGTGCCCCGGTAGACGATCGCGTGCACCGGGATGCCCTCGCTGCGCAGCAGCTCCATCGCGTCGGTCAGCTGGATCTCGCCGCCGCTGCCCGGCTTCGTCCGCCGGATCGCGTCGAAGATGGCGCTCGGCAGCACGTAGCGGCCCAGCACCGCGAGGTTGCTCGGGGCGTCCTCCGGCTTGGGCTTTTCCACCATGCCGGTGACCCGGACGACCTCGCCGATGTCGGACAGTTCCGCCTCCGCCGGCTCCACCGAGGCGATGCCGTAGCGCTTCGTCTCGGCCGGGTCGACCTCGAAGAAGGCCAGCACCACGCCGCCGGTGCGCGCCTGGAGCTCCAGCATGGCCGGCAGCAGCGGCTCGGACGGCTTGACGAACTCGTCGCCCAGCAGCACCGCGAAGGGCTGGTCGCCGACGTGCGACTCGGCGTAGCCGACGGCGTGGCCCAGGCCGAGCTGCTCGGGCTGCCGGCAGGTGTAGATCTCGGCCAGCTCGCTGGGGCCGCGCACGGCGGCCAGCCGCTCGGTGTCGCCCTTCGCCTCCAGCCGTGCCTCCAGGTCGGGGCGGCGGTCGAAGTGGTCCACCATCGATGTCTTGCCGCGCCCGGTGATGAGCAGGACGTCGCCGATGCCGGCCTGGGTGGCCTCCTCGACGATGTACTGCAGCACCGGCCGGTCGACCACCGGGAGCAGCTCCTTGGGCACCGCCTTCGTGGCCGGCAGGAACCGGGTGGCCAGACCGGCGGCCGGGATGACGGCCTTGACCGCGCGGGAGCGACCGGTTGCGGCGGTCGCCGATGAGGGGTTCGCTGAGTGCTCCGACATGTCGCGAGACTATCGGCCACGGCTCTGTCGTGGAGGGTGAGGACCGGAAGACGCGCCGCCGCAGGGACCCGGCCGCACCGGGTCGGGCGCGGCCGGCGCGCTCCCCGGGGCGGCGTCGGCCGGCTCGGCCGGATCGGGGCGGGTCCGCACCGGCTGGCGGGGAGCGCCGGCGCGCGGCAACCCGTCCTCGGGGGTGGCCGCCGCAGCCGGGACGGGAATCTCCCGCGGCGGCGGTCCGGCCCGTTCCTCAGCGATCCGCCAGGTGTCCCGCCCGGCCGCCTTGGCGGCGTAGAGGGCGTCGTCGGCGGCGTCCAGCACCTGCTGGCCGGTGGTGCCGTGGTCGGGGTGCACCGCGATGCCGATGGAGACGGTGACTCCGATCGCCACCCCCGCCCCGCCGTGCCCGTCGGCGGCGATCGGGGCGCCCCGGATCGCCGCGCCGAGCCGCTCCGCGACGATCGCCGCACCCCGGGCGTCGGTCTCCGGCAGCAGCAGCACGAACTCCTCGCCGCCCTGCCGGAAGGCGAGGTCGACCTCGCGGATCTCGCCGCGCACCCGGCGGGCGAACTCGGCCAGCACGGCGTCCCCGGCCGCGTGCCCGTACGTGTCGTTGACGTCCTTGAACCGGTCCAGGTCGAGGGCGAGGACGCTGAGCATCCGGCCGAACCGGCTCGCCCGCTCGACCTCCCGGCGGATCGACTCCCGCAGGTAGCGGTAGTTCCACAGCCCGGTGAGCGGGTCGGTCAAGGAGAGCCGCTGCGCCTCCTCGTGCACCCGGACGTTGTCCACCGCCACCGCGGCGTGGCCGGCGAAGGTGCGCAGGGTGACGAGGTCGTCGTCGTCGAACTCGTCCGCGCCGAGCCGGTCGTAGAGGGCCAGCACGCCGAGCGCCCCCGCCGGGGCGGCCGGCTCCGCACCGGGACGCGGAGCCGGCCCGTCGCGGGCGGTCGCGTCGGGCGGGCCGGTCGTGCCGGGGGCGGCGAACGGCACCGCGATGTACGTCCGGCAGTGCGGCTCCCCCGGCGGCGCGGCGGAGGGCTCCACCCGGCCCCGGCGCGGCTCCCCGGTCGCCGCGACGGCGCCCACCACGCCGCTGCCCAGCGGCACCCGCAGCGGCCCCGGGCGTTCGTCCGCCGGGTCGGGGGCGTCCAGCCCCTCGGTGCACTGCGCGACGAGCACCCCGCCGTCGTCGACCAGCAGCACCGCCCCGGCCCGGGCGCCGGTCGCCGCGATCGCGCTGTGCAGGATCACCCGCAGGATGCGTTGCAGGTCGTGCGTGCTGGCCAGGGTGTCCCCCAGCACCGCGAGGTGCCCGCGCAGCTGGTCGCGGCTGCTGGTCAGCGCCGCCACGTAGGTGCCCGTCTCGCGGGTCATGCGGTTGAACGCGCCGGCCAGCCGGCCGATCTCGTCCCGGCTGCGCACCGGCACCCGGGCGGTCAGGTCGCCACGCGCCACCCGGTCCACCGCGCCCGCCAGCTCGACCAACGGGCGGGTGGTCACCCGGGCCAGCCGCCAGGCGGCCACCACGGCCAGCAGGGTCGCCACCAGCACCGCCGAGCCCAGTGCGACGTACAGGCCGCGTGGTCGTTCGCTGGGGACGGAGATCACCAGCGGCAGGGGCTGCCCGGAGGACGGGCCGACCAGGCGGACGTACCGGCCGTCGGGGGTCTCGGTGACCCGCTCGCCGTGCAGCGTGTCGGCGGCGGCGAGCACGGCGTCGCGTACGCCGGTCGACTCGGTGCTGTGGGCGAGCCGGACGGGCGCCGCGGCGTCGTCGATCAGGGTGACCGCCACCCCCGTCACGGCCGCGAGGCGCGCCACGAAGGCCGGGTCGACCGGCTGCGCGGCGGTGACCGTGCCGAGCGGCCCGCCGGCCCGGTCGCGCAGGTCGGCCCGGGCCGCGAGCGCCCGCACCGGCCCGGCGGCCGGCGGGTCGGCGCAGTCCCGCCAGGGCGCCGCGGGGCCACCGGGGCTGGCGTAGGTGACCCGGCCGGTGACGTCGGCGACCCGCACGGCGGCGGCCAGGCCACGGCGGACCACCTGGCTCGCGGCGGCGGGCCGGTCGCCGGCCAGGGCGACCGCGTCGGCGGCGGCGCGCAGCTGCTGGCAGAGGGCGTCGACGGAGGTGCGCACGGTCGAGGCGGCCACGGCGAGCCGCTCGGTGGAGCGGCTCGAGTCGACCGCCGAAACGGTCGCCCCCACGAACATCACCCCGAGCACCACCGGGCCGAGCGCCACCGCCAGGAAGGCTGTGGTCAACCGCCCGCGTAGCGTCACTCGGTCCCCCCGGAAGTTCCGCCGCCGTTGCTTGCGATGCTGACACAGAGCCACCAGGCGACAAACGTTGCGTCAGGAGTGTTGCGTGCCCGATTTTTCTGATGGAGCGGAAGAGGCGAAGCGGGATGTGCGCGCCGCCGTGCTCGCCCGCCGCCGGGAGCTGAGCGCGCCGCGGCGGGCCGACGCCGCCGGGCGCGTCCAGGCCGAGCTGGTGGCTCTCGTACGCCGCCTGCGCCCGCTGCGGATGACGGCGTACGTGCCGGTCGGCTCCGAGCCGGGCGGGCCCGACCTGCCGGCGGTGCTGCACGCGGCGCTACCGCCGGGCGGGGAGCTGCTGCTGCCGGTGCTCCGCGACGACCTCGACCTGGACTGGGCGGCCTGGAGCGGGCCGGATGCCCTGGTGGCCGCCGGGCGGGGGATGCGCGAGCCGGCCGGGCCGCGACGGGGCCGGGCGGCGGTCGCCGGGGCGCAGCTGGTGGTGCTGCCCGCGCTGGCGGTGGACCGCCGGGGGCTGCGGCTGGGCCGGGGTGGCGGCTCGTACGACCGGGCGCTGGCCCGGGTGCCGGCGACCGCCCTGACCGTGGTTCCGCTGCACGACGGCGAGCTGGTGGAGGCCCTTCCCGCCGAGCCGCACGACCGGCCGGTACGCGCGGTCGTCACGCCCGCCGAGGGCCTGCGTACGCTGGACGCCGCCCCGGGGGGCGTGGCGGGTGTCGCGCCCCACACTTCCGCTGGACGAATCCGGGGGCGATGACGCACCATTGGCACTCGAATACGTCGAGTGCCAACCGGCCGTGGCCAGATCCGGAGGAGAACGTGCCCACGTACCAGTACGCCTGCACCGCGTGCGGCCACCAGCTCGAGGCGGTGCAGTCCTTCTCCGACGCACCGCTGACCGAGTGCCCGGCGTGTGAGGGACGGCTGCGGAAGGTCTTCAACTCCGTCGGCATCGTGTTCAAGGGGTCGGGCTTCTACCGCACGGACTCGCGCTCGTCCGGCTCGGAGAGCACGAAGACCGGCGCCGCCGCCAAGCCGGCGAAGTCCGACTCGTCCTCCGGCGGTGACTCCGGCTCGTCCGGCGGCTCGTCCGCCGCCTCCCCGTCGTCGGGCTCGTCCCCGTCGTCGGGCTCGTCCTCGTCGTCGGGCTCGGGCGGCTCCACCGGCGGTGGGGGCAAGGCCCCGGCTGCCAGCACCGCCAGCGCCTCCTGACCCACGCCACACCGGCCCGGGGCCGGCTCCGCAACCGGGGCCGGTTCTCGGGCCGGCCGCGTGTCCACAGGGCGGCGACGCTGTCCACACCGGCGACGCGGGTTGTCCACAGCGGCGGTACGACCGTCGCTGCGCACGGAGCACCGCGACGCCAGGGTGCCGCCGGTCGTCCGCCGGGGTGGCGGTGACCCGTTCAGTCCCAGTGCGGGGGGCGCTCCGCGAGCAGCCAGTCGTCGTTGCCGCCCGAGCGCTCGCCCCAGCCCCGGTCGGTGTCGTCGGCGGTCTGCTCGGGCAGCACCACGAAGTCGTCGCTGAGGTCGACGGCGCGGTCGTCGTCGCCGCGTACCGTCGGCGTGCCCGGATCCTCGGTGATGCTCACGAGCGGCAAGACTAGCGCAGCCACCACCGGTGGGGGCGGCGAACGAACCGCCGGGCCGCCGCGTCCGGCCGGCCGCGGGGCCGGGGCGTTGGTAGCGTCGGACGGCGTGACGACCCCCACCTCCGGCGGCTCCCCGGACGAGTACTGGCGGCGGCCCGACGCCCCGCCCGAGCGGCCCACGGGCGCACCCCCGGGTCCGGCCGCGTCGCCCCCGGCGCGGGGGAGCGGCTACCCGGGCCCGCCCGCGACCACCCCGCCCCCGGCCGGGTGGCGCCCACCGGTGCACCTGCGACCGCCACCGCCGCGGCGGCTGCCGCCACAGGACATGGCGGAACTCGACGCGGCGGAGCAGCGGGCGCAGCGCCTCACGTACGGCGTGGGGACGGTGGCCGGCGTGGTGCTGGTGGTCCTCGTCTGCGTGCTCTGCTCCCGGCTCGTGTTCTGACCAGGGGCGCGGTCGCCGGCCTCCCGCCGCCCGCCGCGACCGGCGGACGTCAGAGGGTGTTGCCCCAGACGGTCTCGGCCCCGGAGTGCCCGGTCAGGTAGACGTAGACGAGGCTGACGACGCCGAACGCCACCACGGCGACCGACAGCACCGGGGTCACCCAGGACGGCAGCTTCGGCACCCGCCGGTGCCCGCTCGTCACGGCGAGCAGCAGCAGCGACGCCACGGCCAGCGGCAGCACCCAGCGGAACAGGATGTCGCCGTAGCGCGAGTGCGCGAAGATCTGCTCCACGATCGGGCCCTGCATGCCCCGGGCGACGAACGCGTCCGTCAGCTCCTCCCCCGACTCGACCGCGACGAAGGCCGACACGGGCGCCACCACGGCGAGGATCGCCACCGCCCAGTCCAGCCGTGACCGGAACCTGGGCAACGCCACGTAGGCGGCGGAGAGCAGCGCCAGCAGCGGCACGAGCACGACGACCGCGTGCACCACCAGCACGTGGGCCGGCAGACCCAGGATCTCCTTGAACATCGACACCTCCGGCGGCACGGGTCGCGGGGTGCCAGCGTACGGTGCGCCGGTCGACCCGCCCAGTTCGTCTCGATCGACAACACGCGCCCGGAACCGGTCCGGTTCACCGTTCCTCCACGAGGAGGCCCGCCGCCGCGGCGGCCCGCGCCAGCGACCCCGGGTTGTGGCCGGCGCCACCTCTCCCGGAGGCCGGTTGTCGCTCGCCGGCCCGCGTGCTGTCATTGGCACGTGCCCGGTGGCGAGGAACTGCTCCGGTCGAGGGGCCTGCGGGTCACCCGGCCGCGTCTCGCCGTGCTCGACGTCCTGGCCGCCGGCGGCCACCTCGAGGTCGACGAGATCACCCGCCGGGTGCGCCAGCGCCTCGACTCGGTCTCCACCCAGGCGGTCTACGACGTGCTGGGCGCGCTGTCGCGCGCCGGGCTGTCCCGCCGCATCGAGCCGGCCGGCAGCCCCGCCCGCTACGAGGCCCGCGCCGGGGACAACCACCACCACGTCGTCTGCCGGGGCTGCGGCGAGATCGCCGACATCGACTGCGCGGTCGGCAGTGCGCCCTGCCTGGACCCGGACATCGCCCACGGGTTCGAGGTCGACGAGGCGGAAGTGACGTTCTGGGGCCTCTGCCCCACCTGCCAGGCCCGCCGCTCCGCCGACGACTGACGGCCGACGGCTCTCCGCGCGGCGCCCGCCGGCAGGGCGTGGCACGCTTGGGCGGTGGACTCCGATGACCTCGGCCTCTTCGGTCCGGGTTCGGTCACGTGGAAGGTGCACGAGGAGCCGATCCTGATCGTCGCCGGCCTGCGTTCGCTCTACCTCCAGTCGTTGCATCCCCGGGCCATGGCCGGGGTCGCCCAGAACAGCAACTACCGCTCCGACGCCTGGGGCCGCCTGGTGCGCACCGCCACCTACGTGGGCACCACCATCTACGGCACCACCGCCGAGGCGGAGGCCGCCGGGCTCCGGGTCCGCCGCCGGCACGCCCGCCTGCGGGCCACCGACCTGTTCACCGGGGAGGAGTTCCGGGTCGACGATCCCGAGCTGCTGCGCTGGGTGCACGTCACCGAGGTCGAGTCGTTCCTCGACACGGCCCGCCGGGCCGGGCTGCCGCTGACCGCCGACGAGATCGACGGCTACTACACCGAGCAGCGGCGCTCCGCCGCCCTGGTCGGCCTCGACCCGGCGACGGTGCCGGGCACCGCCGCCGAGGTGGCCGACTACTACCGGCGGATCCGCCCGGAGCTGCGGATGACCCGCGAGGCGGCCGAGACGGCGCTCTTCCTCACCGCGCCGCCGATCCCGTGGAAGCTCAGCCTGCCCGCCCGGATCGGGCTCAACCTCGGGCCGCCCCGCTGGGCGTACTTCGGCATCGCCGGCACGGCGCTCGCGCTGCTGCCGGCCTGGGCCCGGCGGATGTACGGCGGGCTGGGCCTGCCCACGACCGCGCTCTCGGCCGACCTGAGCGTCCGGGCGCTGCGGCTGACCCTCGCCGCGTTGCCCCGCCGGTGGCGGGAGGGGCCGCTGCAGCAGGCCGCCAAGGAACGCGCCACCCGCCTCGCCGGCACGCCGGCCTGACCGGGCGGGCGCGGGGCCTTCAGTCCTGGCCGGGCCCCGGGTCGGCGGCGCGCTCGACGGCCGCCCACGGCTCCTTGCCCGGCGCCTGCGCCCCCACCGGGCAGGTGCGCCGGTAGTCGCACCAGCCGCAGCGCGGGCCCGGCGTGGTCGGGAACGCCTCGTCGGGATCCTCCCCGTCGGCGACCGCCCGCTCGGCAACCATGATGTCGCGGGCGGTCTCCTCCGCGCGGGTGAGCTGCCGGGCCAGCGACTCCACGGTGTGCTCGTGCGCGGCCACCGTGCCGGTCGGCAGGTGGTGCAGCTCCACCCGGCGGCACGGCCGGCGGAACACCCGCTCGGCGGCGTACGCGTAGAGCGCCAGCGCCTGCGAGCCGCGCGCGTCGTCGGCGTCCAGCCCCGTGCGGCCCGTCTTGTAGTCGACGATCACCAGCTCCGGGCCGTCGGGCCCGGGGCGGGAGTCGATCCGGTCGGCCCGGCCGTTGAAGGCAAGCACGGCGGTCTTGACCGCCACCACCCGCTCCACGCCGAGCGGGTCGGCCCCCGGCTTCAGCGTCTCGACGTAGGACTCCAGCCAGCCCAGGGCCCGCCGGTAGGCCGCCCGCTCCTGCTCGTCGTCGCGGTAGCCCTCGCGCACCCAGGTGCCCTTGAGCAACGCGGCGAGCGCCTCCGGCCGGCGCCGCTCGGGGCTCAGGGCGTACCAGTTCTTCAGGGCGGTGTGCACGCTCGCGCCGAGGGAGTTGTGCGCCCACGGGGGGCCCTTCTGCGGGGCCGGACGGTCGACGTAGGAGTAGCGGTAGCGCCGGGGGCAGTCGGCGTAGGCGCCGAGCTTGCTCGGGGTGCAGACGAAGAGCCGCTCCGGCATGCCCTCGAAGCCGAGCTGCTCAGGCTGCTCGCCGCGCTGCCGGGGCGCCCGGCCGCCGCCGGTGGAGGACCGTCCCGCTGAAGAGGCTCGTCGCACACCGCGATCCTGCCATCCACCCCCGACGGAACCGGGCGCCGGTCAGGTCATGTTGGCGTACTGGGTCACGAACGCGGCCACCGCGTCCGCGATGAGCTGCACCGCGATCGCGGCCAGCAGCAGGCCGGCGATCCGGGTCAGCACCTCGATCCCGCCGGGACGCAGGATCTTGACGATCCCGCCGGAGAACCGCAGCACGACCCACACCGTGACCATCACGGCCACGATCGCGGCGGCGATGGCCGTGACGTCCGCCCCGCCGTCGGCCTGCTGGACGAAGAGCATGGTGGCCACGATGGCGCCGGGGCCGGCCAGCAGCGGCGTACCCAGCGGCACCAGGGCGATGTTCGAGGTGACCTGCTGGCTCGGGTCGTCCGCCTTGCCGGTCAGCAGCTCCAGCGCCACCAGGATGAGCAGCAGCCCGCCGGCGGCCTGCAACGCCGGCAGGTCCACGTGCAGGTAGTCGAGCAGCGTCTGCCCCGCCACCGCGAAGATCACGATCACGCCCAGCGCCAGGGCGACGGCCTGCCAGGCGGCGCGGTTGCGGTCCCGCGCCGTCAGCGGGCCGGTCAACGCCAGGAAGATGGGCATCATGCCCGGCGGGTCGACGATCACCAGCAGGGTCACGAAGACCTCGCCGAACAGCTTGGCATCCACGTGATCAACGTAGCCGCGCCGCCGGAGGCGGAAACGCGGATCAGCCGGAAGCGACCTCGGTCACTCCGCCCGCCTCGGCGACGATCCGCTCGTACGCCCCCGGTTCGGTGGTGAACGCCCCGAGCCGGACGGTCTTGTGGGTGCCGTGGAAGTCCGACGAGCCGGTCACCAGCAGGCCCAGCTCACCGGCCAGGGCCCGCACGTGCGCCCGCTCGGCCGGGGAGTGGTCCTCGTGGTCGACCTCCAGCCCCGCCAGCCCGATCGCGGCCAGGTCGGCGATCAGCTCGTCGGGCGCGATCCGCCCCCGCCGGGTGGCCCGGGGGTGGGCGAAGACCGGCACGCCGCCCGCCGCGCGGACGAGCCGGACCGCGCGGAAGACGTCGATGTCCTCCTTGGGCAGCCGGTAGCGCTCGCCCAGCCAGTCCGGCCCGAACGCCTCCGTGGTCGTGGCCACCAGGCCGGCCCGGATCAGCGCCTGCGCGATGTGCGGCCGGCCCACGGTCCCGCCGCCCGCGCCGGTCAGGATCTCCGGCCAGCTCACGTCGATCCCGTCGGCCCGCAGCAGCGCCACGATCCGCTCGCCCCGCTCCTCGCGGGCGGCCCGCACCCGGGCCAGTTCCGCGACGAGTTCCGGGGCGTCCGGGTCGAACAGGTACGCCAGCAGGTGCAGCGGCAGCGCCGGCTCCTCGCCGTACCACCGGCAGGAGAGCTCCGCGCCCCGGACCAGGCTGAGCCCGGCCGGCAGCGCCGCCAGGGCCGGCGCCCAGCCGGCCGTGGTGTCGTGGTCGGTGATCGCCACGACGTCCAGCCCTGACTCCGCCGCCGCCCGCACCAGCTCGGCCGGGCTGAGCGTGCCGTCGCTGGCGGTGGAGTGGGTGTGCAGGTCGATCCGCGGTGCCGCGCTCATCGGCCCGACGCTACCGGCCTGCGGCCCGCCCCGGGCGCGCGGGCGCGGTCAGGGACGGCGGTCGCCGCCCACCGGCACCGCGCGTTCTCCGACGGGCAGGCCGGTCACGGGCACGGGCACGGCCATCTCGCCGTCGAGCGCCCGGCTCACCTCGACCCGCACCAGGGCGCCGTCCGCGTCCGGGTAGTGGGCCGTCCCCTGCGGCGTCCACGCCACCGGCCCGGCCACGGGCGGACCGGCCGGGCGGGGCGCCGGTGCCGGGGCGAGCCGGTCCAGGTCGACCAGCAACGCGCGGTCCTGCCGGCCCGCCTTCCCGTTGGCCAGGAGCCACCGCCCGTCGGCGGACACCCCGCCGGCTCCGTCGCCGGTCAGCGCCGGTACGCACCCGGTCCGCACCGGCGCGAGGTCCCGGGCCGGGTCGAGCAGGGCGACACAGGGCCGGCGGGGGGTGCCGGCGGACACCAGCGCGACCGCCAGCCCGTCGGGGCGGGTGCCGTAGACGTGCAGGGCCGCGTCGCCCGCGCCGCGCGGCGGACCCGCCGCCGGGCGCCACAGGGCATGACCGGGCCGGCCCGGGTCGAGGCGGACCAGGACCGTGTCGCCGGCGAAAGCGACGGGCGCCGCATCGGACGGTGCGGGAGTGCGGGCGGCGGCGACGACCTGGGTGCCGACGATGCCCGCGACGACCAGGTCCGCCCCCTCCCGCCAGGCGACCTGCCGCCCGTCCGGGCTGAGGACGATGTCCCGCGCCCCGGCCAGGAGCAGGTGCGCCGCGCCGTTCGGCAGGACGACCCACAGCGAACGGCCGGCCGCCGTCGGCGCGCCCACCACCGCCCAGCCGGCCCCGTCGGGGAGCCGCTGGGCACGCTCGGCGGCCGTACCCACGTCGGGCAGGGAGAGCCGCTGCCCGCCGGCGGTGACCAGCACGTCGTGGAGGATGAGGTCCACCTCGCCCCGGCCCAGGTCGGCCTTCGGGACGGCCGACAGTTGCGGGGTCGGGTCCGGCAGCGGCGAGGCGTACGGGTCGCCGAGCACCACCGTGGGATGGGTGGGTCGCCCGGGCTGCTGCCCCAGCTGCGCCATCCCGGCGCTGACCGTCACGGTGGCCACCGCGGCGAGAGCGATCCCGGTCAGCGTCCGCCGGCGCCGGGACCGGTCGGCCCGCCGGATCGCCAGTCCCGCCGGATCGGCCACGAGCGGGCGCGCGACGGACACCCGGCGGGCGAACGCCTCCCGTACCGCCTGCTCCAGCTCGTCCTCGGTCACGGCGAATGGACGCGTCGGGCCTTCGGTCCGGTTGTCACCACGGCCGACCGGACGGCTCACCGGTGTTCCCCGGTGCCGGCCGGTACGACCGGGAAGGCGGCCTGCCGGCCGCGCTGCTCGTCGCGGGCGGTAC
Source organism: Micromonospora sp. LOL_025 (assembly GCF_048060285.1). Classification (NCBI taxonomy): domain Bacteria; kingdom Bacillati; phylum Actinomycetota; class Actinomycetes; order Micromonosporales; family Micromonosporaceae; genus Micromonospora; species Micromonospora sp. LOL_025. The sequence continues at coordinate 96,669 of NZ_JBHMIR010000006.1, forward strand.
GCGAGCCCGCCCCGGCCCCGGCCCGCGCCCCCGACGCGACGGGCACCGGATCGCCCGCCGCCTCGTCGGTCGGCTCGGCGTCCGGCGTGCGACGCCCGGCGTCCGACGCCGGAGGCACGGTGGCCGCCGCCGTGGCCACCTGCGCCGGAGGTTCGGTCGCGGCACCACCCGGGACGGCGGCGGTGGCGCCTCCCGACCCACCCGGGACGGCGGCGGTGGCGCTGCCCGCCGCGGCCGGTGCGACGACCGGCGGCCTGGCGTTCGTCGCCGCGACCACGGCCGCCGCGTCCTCGCCCACCACCATCGTCGGCGCCCCGTAGGCCGTCGACGGGCGGGCCGGCGCGGGACGGTCGGCGCCGCCCTGCACGGGAGCGGATCGGTCGGTGCCGCCGCGGGCGGGGGTGGACCGGTCGGTGCCGTCGTCCCGGGGCAGGGCCGGGGTCGGGTCGGCCCCCGTCGGCAGGTCGAGGGCGGCCTCGGCGCCCATCCGGCGACGCAGGGTGCCCAGGGCGCGCGACGTCTGGCTCTTGACCGTGCCCGGCGAGATGCCGAGCAGCACGGCGGTCTGTGCCTCGGACATGTCCTCGTAGAAGCGCAGCACGAGCACCGCCCGCTGCCGGCTGGGCAGCGCGCTCAGGTGACGCCAGAGCAGGTCCCGGTCGAGCTGCTGCTCGATCTCGTCGATCCCGGCCCGCTCCGGCAGCACGTCGGTGGGGCGTTCACCGTGCCAGCGCCGCCGCCACCAACTGGTCGATGTGTTGATCATGACCCGGCGGGCGTACGGCTCGATCGCCTCGATCCCGCCGAGCCGCTTCCAGGCCAGGTACGTCTTGGTCAACGCGGTCTGCAACAGGTCCTCGGCCGTGGCCCAGTCCCCGCTGAGCAGGTAGGCGGTGCGCAGTAGGGCGCCGGAGCGGGCCGCGACGAAGTCGCGGAACTCCTCCTCCAAGGGATCCCTGCTCACCACCGGCCACCTCCGCGCCCCGTTCCCCTGGCAGGTTGCCATGCCAGCAGTGCCCGGGTCGACGGCGAACGGTGCGCAGTTCCTCCGATGTTCGGACGGAAAGTTTCACGCCCCGTCGTCGGCCTTGGCCTCGTCGGCCTCCTTGCCCAGCCGCGCCTCGACCGCCTGCGGCTCGTACATCTCCTCGACGACGCGCAGGTAGAGCTCGTTGGGGTTGGGCAGGTTCTTGATCTCACGCAGCGCCTGCTCCTGACCGGCGGACTCCAGCACGAACGTGCCGTAGTTGAGCGCCCGGCCGGTCGGGGTCTGCTCGTACTTCATGTCGGTGACCCGGACCAGCGGCATCATCGCGACCCGCCGGGTGATGATGCCGTTGACCACCATCACCCGCTTGTTGGTCAGGATGAAGCGGTCGTACCACCAGTCGGCGACCTTCCAGGCCACCCACCCCATCACGGCGAACCAGAGCAGCACCGCGATCGTGGTGAGCGCGCCCACGTCCTGCCCGGCGAGGAAGCCGGAGAGGTAGCCCAGCACGAAGGTGGCGGCGATGCCGACCAGCAGCGGGGTGGAGAGGTGGATCCAGTGCCGCTTCCACTCGCCCCGGTAGCGCTCGGTCGGGAAGAGGTAGCGGGCCACCAGCGAGCTGGGCTCGTCCTCCAACGGCAGCACCCGGCGCGGCGCCATGCCGGCGGCGTCGGCCCGCAGACCGGCCAGCTCGTCCTCGGAGATCTGCGGGGGCTGGTAGCCGGCCTCCGGGTCACGGACCCAGGCCCGACCGGACCGCCCCTCCCCGGCGTACGCCGGGCCGTCGCCGAAGCCGGCGTCATCCGAGAGCGAGGGGCCGTCGGAGAGGCCCGGACCGGTGCCGTAGCCTGGCCCGTCGTCGGGACCGATCCGGGGGATCGGCTCCGTGTCTCGATCCCGGCGCTCCCGATCGGGATCGTCGGGATCGAAGGGTGGACCGGAGGGGTTTCCCATCGGCGGCTAGGCGACGAGGCTGGTGAAGAAGTCGCCGAACCCCTGGGCGATGTCCATGATCCCGCCGCCCAGTGACTTGAACACGTCCGCCGCAGAATTTGGCCGATATGCGACGAAGAAGATCAAGAATGCGATTCCGGCCCAGGTGAGGACCTTCTTGACCATGGCGGGCCATCCTCTCGCGCGGCGCCGGGTCCCATTACCGCAGCGGCACCCAGAGTATCAGTGTGGTGTCGTACAGTGAATATCTGCGTCCGTTCTCCGACATTCCGGGATGCCTGTCAAGCCCTGAGGCCCGTCAAGCCTTCCCGTGCAGATACGGAGACGGTGCGCCGTACACGAGCTCGGGCGGTGTCCACTCGGTCAGGTCGTGCAGCACGACGTCTTCCGCGAGCAGGTGACCCGCACTCGCCGGCCAGGCTATCGCATGGAGCCACAATCCCCGAGCCTCGCCCGCGTACGCGCTTCGATCCGTCGGCGAGTTCACGAGCCACAGTGGAGTGGGATGACCGGCCACCTTGATCCTGGCCTGCCCGACGTGCTCCGGATGCCCCGGCCCGGGATCGGTCAACGCCTGCGCGAGTTCCGGGCCCGGATCCGGCCCGGCCAGCCCCGCGAACCGGGTGCCCAGGCCGACGCCCGGTTCCTCGGCCACGAAGACCAGGTCCGCGGGGCCCCCGCCGAGCGGCTCCAGCCCGGCGCAGGCGACCGCCGTGGCGCGCACCCCGGTGCGGTCGTCGCCGGCGTACGCCACGCCGGTCATGGTCCAGCCGGTCGGCAGCGGCCACGGGCACCACAGCGGCGTCCTCGGTCGGGTCGGCGGGTCGGCGGCGGCGACGATCCGGTCCACCACGCTGGCCACGATCTCGGTCCCGATGTGCTCGGGCACGTGCAGCGGGGAGACCGGCCCGCAGTCCAGGCAGCGCGACTCGGTGTGCATCAGGTCCGGCGCCCGCACCGGTCCACCACATTTCGGGCAACTCACCGCGACACTCACCATCCCACCGTCACCCCCGCACGCCGCCCCGTCAAGCGGAGCGCCCGTTTCGGTGCCGCCGGACGGCGTCGAGCGGCCCCGCATCGGGCCCGCTCAGCGGTGCCGCATCGGGCCCGCTCAGCCCGGCGGCGGCCCGGCGTGCGTACGGATCCAGGCGTGCATGGCGATGCCGCTGGCCACGCCGGCGTTGATCGACCGGGTGGAGCCGTACTGGGCGATCGAGAAGAGCTGGTCGCAGGCGGCACGCGCCGGGTCCGAGAGGCCCGGGCCCTCCTGCCCGAACAGCAGGACGCAGCGCCGGGGCAGGGTGGTGCTCTCCAGCGGGCGGGAGCCGGGGAGGTTGTCGATGCCGACGACCGGCAGCTCCCGCCCGGCCGCCCAGGCGACGAACTCCTCGATGGTCTCGTGGTGCCGGACGTGCTGGTAGCGGTCGGTCACCATGGCACCGCGCCGGTTCCACCGCCGACGGCCGACGACGTGCACCTCGGCGGCGAGGAAGGCGTTGGCGTTGCGCACGACCGTGCCGATGTTGAAGTCGTGCTGCCAGTTCTCGATCGCCACGTGGAAGTCGTGCCGCCGCCGGTCGAGGTCGGCCACCACGGCCTCGCGCCGCCAGTAGCGGTACCGGTCGACGACGTTGCGCCGGTCGCCCTCGGCGAGCAGCTCGGGGTCGTACCGCGGGTCGTCCGGCGGGTCCCCGGGCCAGGGTCCCACGCCGACGTCGAGCTGGTCTCCGGTCACGGTCACGCAGGGTACGGCCTGCGGGCCCCGGCCCGGGTCGCAACCCCGGCGCGGCCACCGCCCCCGGCCGGCGTGGACGGACCGACCGCCGCGGACACCGGCCGGACCGAACAGGGCGGACACCGGACCGACGGGCGGGGACACCGGGGCGACCGGGGACGGACGGACCGACCGTGGCAGGGCTCAGCGCAGCCCCAGCGCCCCGCCGAGCCGGTCGAGGAAGCGACGGTCGGCGGGGGCCGGCGGCAGCCCCGGGGCCCCGGCCGTCGCCGCCCTGCACACCCGGGCCGCCACCGACTGCACCCACTGCCGGTACGCGGCCGAGTCGGCGGGGTCGGCCCGCCGCCGCAGCACCCGGGTCGCGGCCCGGCAGGCGGCGAGCAGGTCCACCACGTCGGTGAGGCGCTCGACAGGGTCGGTCGCCCCGTCGTGCCGGGCGTAGATGGCGGCGACCACCGCGCGTACGAGATCGCTGTCGAAGGCCCGACCGGCCGCGACCGCCTCCAGGCCCGCTAGCCCGGCGGCGACTCCCGGGTGGGGCCGTCCGGGGCCGGGCGCGGCGGCGGCCACGACCACGCGGCCGGGCAGGCCGGTCAGCAGATCCCACTCGGCGGCGGAGTAGACAGCGGTGGTCAGCGGTGCGGCGTGGCGGCCGGCAGAGGGCGGCTCTCCGGCGACGGAGTGGCTCATGGGGACCTCCGGCGCCAGCATATGCCCCGGATCGGAAAAAGGGCCCCTACCACCCGGAACCCGGATGAGAAGGGGCCCGTCGGTCAGCGCGGCTCGGGGAAGCTGGGCCGTTCCGGGTCGACGCCCTCGGGCACCGCCGTCGCCGCGTACTCCTTCTTGGGGACCATCACCCGGCGGCGGAAGACGCACACCATCGTGCCGTCCTGCTTGTAGCCCCGGGTCTCCACGGAGACCACGCCCCGGTCGGGCTTGGAGGACGACTCGCGCTTGTCCAGCACGGTGGTCTCGCCGTAGATCGTGTCGCCGTGGAAGGTGGGTGCCACGTGCCGCAGGGACTCCACCTCGAGGTTCGCGATCGCCTTGCCGCTGACGTCGGGCACCGACATGCCCAGCAGCAGGGAGTAGATGTAGTTGCCGACCACCACGTTGCGCTTGAACTGGCTCGCCGTCTCGGCGTAGTGCGCGTCCATGTGCAGCGGGTGGTGGTTCATGGTGAGCAGGCAGAAGAGGTGGTCGTCGTACTCGGTGACCGTCTTGCCGGGCCAGTGCCGGTAGACCGCGCCGACCTCGAACTCCTCGTAGTAGCGGCCGAACTGCATCCTTGTCCCCTTCGACGGGCGGCGATGGAGTTCGGCACAGCATGCCTTATGGAGTGTTAAGGCGAGGCGCGGGGCTTGTGGCGTGCGGAAATGTCACACCGCCACAACCGGGGGGAGACGCAATGAGCGGCGGGGCCCTCCCCGGCACCCGCCGCCCACGCTCTGATGCGGAAGATTCTGCCGTACGACAAGGCGACCCGAACAGAGACGGAGGTCACATTTACCTTTTCGTAACACTACTGTGCGTGCTCGACCGGCCGGCACGCGGCGATCTCCACACGGCGGATAGCCGCTTGTCAACCGCCTGATTGCTCATTCGTTCCGGTCAATCGTGTCGATCTCCTTGGAAACGCTCCCATCACGACCGGTCACGCAAATGCGTCGTGCACTTGCGTACCGCAACGGCGGCCCGGAACAACCGACATCGATGCGAGCGTGACCTGCGCAACGCCGTGACGAGCACGTTTCGGCGGAGGCGGGCCGGGAATTCCACGCGGTACGCCCTGGTTCCACCAGACGTAGCTATTCCGCGCCGATCGGAGACTTTCATGGCAACCGTAGAGCTGACCACGGCAAACTTCGACGAGGTGACCGGCAGCGACGGCATCGTGCTGGTCGACTTCTGGGCCGACTGGTGCGGCCCGTGCAAGCGGTTCGCCCCGGTCTACGAGCGCTCCTCCGACAAGCACTCCGAGATCGTGTTCGGCAAGGTCGACACCGAGGCGCAGCAGGAGCTGGCCGCCAAGTTCGACGTCCGCTCGATCCCGACCATCATGGCGATCCGCGACGGCGTCATCGTCTTCGCCCAGCCCGGCGCCCTCCCCGAGTCCGCCCTGGAGAACCTGATCGAGCAGGTCCAGGCCCTCGACATGGACGACGTCCGCAACAAGCTGGCCGGACACAGCCACTGAGCCGCAGCGTTCCACGACGGCCGGGCCCCGACGGGCCCGGCCCTCGTCGTCCACCCGCCGGGTGACGGGAGGAGAGAGCCGGCACGCAGCTGACCTTCTCCGGCGCGGAGGCGGCGGATCCGCGCGCTGCGCCGGGAGACCAGGGATCGGACGCGCGTTCCGCCCCGGGCCGTGGACGCGGCCCCCTGGCCCGCCGGCCAGCGGGAAGTGGCCGTCGGAGGGAGCCGAGGCGGGCGGTACATCCCGTATCGTCACGACCCGATGGAAACCTTGACCACCCGCGGTCGCGCCGCCCGGCTCGCCGCCACCGTCCTCGGCCTGGCCGTCCTGCTGGCCGGCACCGCCTGGGGCACCGACGACCACTTCCCGTTCGGCCCGTTCCGGATGTACTCCACGTCCAACCCGCCGAACTCCCCCGCCCCGGACACCCGCGTCGAGGGCGTGGACAGCAGCGGAGCGGTCGTCGACCTGGGCGAGCGGGCCACCGGCATCCGCCGGGCCGAGATCGAGGGCCAGCAGAGCCGATACGCCGCCGACCCCGCGCTGCTCGCCGAGGTCGCCGACGCGTACGCCGAGCGTCACCCGGGCGCGGCGGAGCTGGTCGAGGTCCGCATCGTCGTCCGCTGGCACGGCATCCGCCAGGGGCGCCCCACCGGCCGCTGGACCGACGAGACCGTGGTCGCCTGGCGGGCGGACCGATGAGCCGCTGGTTGACCGAGGCGGTGCCCCGTGGTCGGGTGGCCGCCTTCCGCACGTTGACCTACCTCTTCGTCGCCGCCGACCTGGTCGTCTTCACCCCCTGGGTGCGCACCCGGGTGGCGGTGCCCGGCGAGCTCTACCGGCCGCTGCTGGTCGGCCGCCTGCTGCCGCTGCCCACGCCGGACCCGGCGCTGGTCGCCGTGCTCTTCTGGGCCCTGCTGCTGCTCGCCCTGCTCGCCGCGACCGGCCGGGCGCCCCGCCTGCTCGGGTGGACGGTCTTCGCGCTCTACTTCGAGTGGATGATCGTCGCGATGAGCTACGGCAAGGTCGACCACGACCGGTTCGGCCTGCTCGTCGCGCTGGCCGTGCTGCCCACCGCCGGCCGGGCCCGGCACGGCGACGCCACCCGCACCGAGGCGGGCGGCTGGGCCCTGCGGGTCACCCAGATCGCCGTCATCTGCACGTACTTCCTGGCCGCCTGGGCCAAGCTGCGCTTCGGTGGGCTCGACTGGCTCACCGGCTCGGTGCTGGCCAGAGCCATCATCCGGCGCGGCACCGAGTTGGCCGACCTGATCGCCTCGGTGCCGTACCTGCTGATCGTCGCCCAGTTCGGCATCGTCGCGTTCGAGCTGCTCAGCCCGGTGGTGTTCCTGCTGAGGGAACGCTGGCGACTGGCCATGGTGGGCTTTTTCTACTCGTTCCATTTGGTCACGATGGCGACCATCACGATCTCGTTCGCCCCGCACCTCGCGGCGATGACCGCCTTCCTGCCCCTGGAGCGGGTCCGGCCGGTGGTCTGGGCACGCCGACTGCTCACCGGCAGGGGGCGGGACACCGGCGCGCCCGCCGGCGCCGCGCCGGCACTCGCCGGTCAGGCGTCCGCGGCCGGGCGACCGGACGGCCCGTAGAGGCGCTCGCGCGCCTCCTGCGGCAGCGCGCAGGCGGCCGTGCCACCGGGCAGCCGGTGCCGGTTGCGGGCCACCCAGCGATACGCGGGCCAGGCGGCGGCGCGTACCGGGGGGAACCGCAGGCCGGCGCCCGCCACCCGCCAGAACGGACCGCTGTCGCCGAGGAGCCGCGCGATCGCGTCCGGGCCGGCCGCGCGGGAACCGTCGGCGCCCACCCACTGCACCGCCTCCTCGCACTCGGCCTCGCTCAGGCCCAGCGCGTCGAGGTCGGCGAACTGCCACGGCACCACCCGCACGCCGGTCGGGATGCGCCGGTCGATGAACTCGGCGCACCGGGTGCAGAACGCGCAGTCCCCGTCGTAGACGAACGTCGACCTCTCCATGCCCTCCATCCTCCACCCGCCGACCGTGCGGCCGGCGGCGAGGTGGTCGGGAACACGGCGGGTCGCTTGCGCTCTGCTCGTACGCGTGTTCGAATGAGGGCCATGCGCTGGGACAACCTCGCCGCTCCCCCGGACGAGGGGGTCCCCGACCGGGCAGCGCCGGCGACACCACCCCTGCCGCTGGCGCTGCCCGGCGCGGTCGCCCGCACCTTCGACACCCCGGGCTTCGCCGGCATGACGTTCTACGAGGTGCAGGCCAAGTCGATCATCAACAAGGTGCCCGGCACGTCCCGCGTCCCGTTCGAGTGGACGATCAACCCGTACCGGGGATGCAGTCATGCATGCAGATATTGCTTTGCACGCAACACGCACACCTACCTCGACCTCGACACCGGGGCGGACTTCGACCGGAAGATCATCGTCAAGGTCAACGCCGGTGAGCTGGTCCGGCGGGAGCTGGCCGCGCCGCGCTGGCGGGGCGCGCACGTCGCGATGGGCACCAACGTCGACTGCTACCAGCGGGCCGAGGGGCGCTACCAGCTCATGCCGCAGATCATCGCGGCGTTGCGCGACTTCGCCAACCCGTTCTCGATCCTCACCAAGGGCACGCTGATCCTGCGTGACCTGCCGCTGCTGCGCCAGGCCGCCGAGGTCACCCGGGTCGGCGTGTCGTACTCGGTGGGCTTCGTCGACGAGCGGCTCTGGCGCGCCGTCGAACCGGGCACCCCCAGCCCGAGGCGGCGGCTCGACGCCGTACGGGCGCTGGCCGACGCCGGCTTCGACGTCGGCGTGCTGATGGCGCCGATCCTGCCCGGGCTCAGCGACGACGACGAGTCGATCGACGCGACCGTGGCGGCCATCGCCGCCGCCGGGGCGAGCAGCGCGACGCCGCTGGCGCTGCACCTGCGGCCGGGGGCCCGGGAGTGGTACGCGCGCTGGCTCGGCCGCGAGTTCCCGCACCTGGTCCCCCGCTACCGCGAGCTCTACCGCTCCGGCGCGTACGCCCCGCAGTCCTACCAGCGGGAGCTGACGGCGCGGGTGCGCATCGCGGCCCGCCGGCACGGGCTGCACAGGGGCGAGCGCGGCGACGACCGCCGCCCGACCGACCCGGTTCCCGCGCCGCCGGCCGCCGAGCAGCTCACTCTCCTGTAGACGGCCACCGATACGCTGCCGGCGTGCGGGAGACGATCGCAAGGGCGCTGCGCCGGCAGCGCGTCACGGCGGTGGTCGCGGTGGCCCTCAGGCTGCTCTGGGGCATGGTGGTCGGGTGGGCGGAACGGACCGGCGGCCCCACCGCCCTGCTCATGCTGCTGGATCTACCCGCGCCTGGCCGGTCCGCTGTCCGTCGTGTTGGCGGTCGCCCTCTGGCGACGGGTCCCGGAGTTCGTGCTGACCCCGGCGGGGATCACCGCAGGCGACCCGTTGCGGCACGTCCACGTGCCGTGGGAGGCGCTGGAGCCGGCGGCCCCGGTCCGCCGGCCGCAGGTCGGCTCCCTCCGGCTGCCGGTGCGGAGCCCGGGGCTGATCCGGCGCGGGGGCGTGGTCCGGCGTCGCCAGGTGGACGTGGAGACCTGGGCGCTGGACGTCGCGCCGGACCTGCTGGCCGGGGCGGTCACGCACTACACCGTCCACCCGGAGCACCGCGCGGCGATCGGCACGCCGCAGGAGTACGCCCGGCTGCGCCGCGCGCTCGCGGGCGGGGGCTGAGCGGCGGGGTTAGAGTCGGCGGGTGCGCTCCGCTCAGCAGATCCTCGCCGACTCCGCCGTGATCGCCGTCGTGGGCGCGTCCCGCGACCCGCGCAAGGCCGCGCACAGCGTGCCGTTGCAGATGCAGCGGTACGGCTGGCGGATCGTCCCGGTCAACCCGACGGCCGACGAACTCTTCGGCGAGCGGGTCTACCGGTCCCTAGCCGACATCCCGCACCCGGTGGACCTGGTCGACGTGTTCCGGCCGGCCCAGGACGCGGTCGACGTGGTGCGCGAGGCGGTGGCGATCGGCGCGCCGGCGGTCTGGTTGCAGCTCGGCATCGTCTCGGCCGAGGCGCGGCGGATCGCCACCGAGGCGGGCGTCGACTACGTCGAGGACCGCTGCCTGATCGTCGAGCGCGCCGCCGCCGGCCTGACGCGGCTGGGTTGATCGGGCTCGGGGAAAGGTCGCGCCGCAGCGGCGAGGGCGCCCGCCGGGGCGGTTGCCCGCGATCCGTACCCTGCGGCCATGTCTCCCCGCCTGTCCGGCCGGCTGCCGAAGCGTGACGACGGGCTCTGGTCGCGCCGGCTGCTGGCCGCGACGGTGGCTGCGGCGGTGACGGTGCTGGTGGCTGCGGCGCTGGCCCGGGTTCCCCGGTTCGAGGTCGACGGGACCGTCTGCGTCTTCTATCTGCTCGTCGGTCCGACCGCACTGCTGCGACGGTGGCGGCCGCGGCAGGACGCCCGGCTGGTCTGGCGGGAACGGGTGGCCGGCCCGGACGGGACGGAGCCGGGTCTGGTCGCGCGGCGGTCCCTGGCCGGCTGGGTCGACCTCGTCACCAACCTGACCTTCGCGACGGCGGTGACGCTGGTGGTGACGATGCTGCTGCCTGCCGACCCGCAGTGGGCCCGGGTCGTACGGCTGGCGCTCCTGGTCGGGCTGGCGGCGGCGACCGGCTTCGTCGCCTATTCCGGCCTGCGGTTCACCGGGCGACTGGCGCTGACCGCGAGCGGGATCCGGCACGGCCGCCGGCGGTACGACTGGTCCAACATCGACCGGGTGATTCTGCACCGGGAGGACGGTCGGCTCGCCGGGGTCCGGCTGCGGCCGAGGGTGTGGCGATCGCTGGACCCGGCTCCGGTGGTCGGCGGCCGGGACGTGGCAGTGCCGGAGCAGCGCCTGGCGAGCGCGATCGAGGCGTACCGGGAACGACCGCAGGCGCTGGCGGTGGGGCCGGTCACCGCACCGGAGCCGGCCGTCGAGCCGGCCGGTGGGTGACCGGCTCGCCCGTCAGAGCTTGTACTCCTTGAGCAGGCCCCGGGAGATGATGGTCTTCTGGATCTCCGAGGTGCCCTCGCCGATGAGCAGGAACGGGGCCTCCCGCATCAGCCGCTCGATCTCGTACTCCTTGGAGTAGCCGTAGCCGCCGTGGATGCGGAACGCCTCCTGGACGACCTCGGCGCAGTACTCCGAGGCGAGCAGCTTGGCCATGCCGGCCTCGACGTCGTTGCGCTGGCCGGCGTCCTTGAGCCGGGCGGCGTTGACCATGAGCGCATGGGCGGCCTCGATCTTGGTGCCCATCTCGGCGAGCTTGAAGGCGATGGCCTGGTGCTTCGCGAGCGGCTGGCCGAAGGTGCGACGCTGCTGGGCGTACGCGACGGCGAGCTCGAAGGCGCGGATCGAGATGCCGCAGGCGCGGGCGGCCACGTTGACGCGGCCGACCTCGATGCCGTCCATCATCTGGTAGAAGCCGCGGCCGACCTTCTCCGCGCCGCCGAGGACGGCGGACTCGGGGACGCTCACCCCGTCGAGCACCATCTCGGTGGTCTCGACGCCCTTGTAGCCCATCTTGTCGATCTTGCCGGGGATGGTCAGGCCGGGCGCGGTCTCGCCGAAGCCGGGCTCCTTCTCCAGCAGAAAGGTGCTCATGTTGCCGTAGACGGAGTCGGCGCCGGTGTCGGTCTTGACCAGGGTGGCCACCACGGCGGAGTACGCCCCGTTGGTCAGCCACATCTTCTGGCCGTTGATGACGTACCGGTCGCCGTCGCGCACGGCCTTCGACTTGATCGCGGAGACGTCGGAGCCGCACTCGGGCTCGGACATCGAGAACGCGCCGCGCACCTCGCCGGTCGCCATCTTCGGCAGCAGCCGGGCCTTCTGCTCGGCGGAGCCGTGCTGGGAGATCAGGTACGCGACGATGAAGTGGGTGTTGACGATGCCGGAGATCGACATCCAGCCCCGCGACAGCTCCTCGACCACCAGCGCGTAGGTGAGCAGGGACTCGCCGAGCCCGCCGTACTCCTCGTCGATGGTGAGGCCGAAGAGGCCCATCTCGCGCATCCCGTCGAGGATGTCGCTCGGGTACTCGTCGGCGTGCTCCAGCCGCTGCGCGTGCGGGATGATCTCCTTGTCGGCGAACTCCCGGACGGTCTCCAGGATCGACCGCTGCACATCGGTCAGGCCGGGCGTCTGGGCGAGTCGGGCCATCTCAGCCTCCGGGGGTCGGCGCCTTACTCATGGGTAACTGAACGCTTGGTCAGTATTGGCCGCACGGCCGTCGAGGCCAAGGTGACCAGTCCACACAACCGCTGTGAAAAGGTTCACCGCTGCGGGTAGCGTCCGGCAAGAGGGGACGCGATCCGCCACCGGCAGGAGGAGACCGTGAGCCAGCCACCGTCGTCGGGGCCGCCCGATCCGGACCGGTCGCCGTCGCCCTGGGAGCCCCCGCCGGGGCACGACCCGTCACGGTACGAGCCGCCCTCCGAGCCGCCCGCCCCCGAACCGCCGTCCTACGAGCAGCCCGCGTACGACCGGCCGTCGTACGAGCGGCCCGGCTACGAGCAGCCCGCCTACGGGCAGCCGAGCTACGAGCGACCCGGGGAGCCGCCGCACGGGCAGCAGTGGGCACACCAGCCCCCGTACACCCCGCAGGTGCCCTACGGGCAGTACGGCCCGCCGTCCGGTCACCGGCCCGGCGGGACGAACGTGCTGGCCATCCTCTCGCTGGTCTTCGCGTTCGTCTTCTCCCCGGCCGGCATCGTCCTCGGGCACCTGGCCAAGCGGCAGATCCGCACCACGGGCGAGGAGGGCGACCAGCTCGCCACGTGGGGCCTGATCCTCAGCTACGTCATCACCGGGCTCGGCCTGCTGGCCTGCTGCGGCTGGATCGCGCTGATCGCCGTCGCCGGCAACAGCGGCCCCAACTACTGAGCCCGCGGATCAGCGGAACTCGGCCTCGCGGACGCTGTTGCCGCCGTCCACCACCAGCATCTGCCCCGTGATGTACGAGGCGGCCGGCGAGCAGAGGAAGGCGATCGCCGCGGCCACCTCGTCCGGCGTGCCGGGGCGGCCGACCGGGGTGCCGAGGCCCTGCCTGATCTCCGCCACGGTGGAGGCGGCGGTGTGGATGGTGCCCGGCGCGACCGCGTTGACGGTCACCCCGTCGGCGATCATCTCCATCGCCAGCGCCCGGGTCAGCCCGACCACGCCCGCCTTGGCCGCCGCGTAGGCCGCCTCGGTCGGCAGGGCGTTGACCGGCCCGGCGGTGGCCGACAGGTTGACGATCCGGCCCCAGCCCCGCTCGGCCATGCCGCCGATGAAGGCCCGGCTGCACAGGAACGCGGTGGTGAGGTTGCGGTCGATCTCGCCGCGCCACTCGTCGTAGCTGAGCTGGGCGACCGGGCGCAGCACCTCGGGGCTGGCCCGGCTGGCCAGCCCGGCGTTGTTGACGAGCACCTCGACGTCCCCGAGCTGCTCGGCGACCGCGTCGGCGAGCGCGCCCACCTCCGACTCGTCGGTGAGGTCGGCGACGAAGCCGGTCACGCCCAGCTCGCCGGCCCGTTCGTGGATGCGTCGGGTGGTGGAGACGATGGCCACCCGGGCACCGAGGTCGGCCAGCCGGCGAGCCGTCGCGTACCCGATGCCGTCAGGGCTGCCCGCCCCGGTGACCAGGGCGACCTTCCCGTCGAGCCGCATGGTCACCGGGTCCGTCAGCGGCGCGGGCTCGTCGGTGCCGGCGGCGCCCGATGGGGCGGCGGCGCGGGTGCGCCGGGCCACGCCGGGGCGGCTCGCGTCCCGTCTCGGTCGGCTGCCGGAGCGGTCCGCGGCTCGCGCGTCAATCACCATGCCAGGATCCTGCCCGCTTCCCGGGGCGCGGGCAACGCGGCACACCCGGTGGCGACGCCTCGGGGTCTGGGCAGGGCTGACTACCCTGACGGGCGCACCCCGACCCAACGGAGCAGACGAATGACATATCCCCCGCCCTCCGGCGGCTGGAACGACCCGGCGTGGTCGGGCCAGCAGTCGAGCCCGCCCGCCGACCCCGCCCGCCCCGTGAGCGGTCAACCCGTCCCCGCCCAGCCCACCGGCGCCGACCCGTACGCCCCGGCGGACCCGTACGCCCCGGACCCGTACGCGGGCGGCGACCCGTACGCCGGGATGAAGCAGACCTCCGGGCAGCCCGGGCCCGCCGCCCATCCGCCGGCCTACCCGCACTACGGCTACGCCCCCGCGCTGAAGACCAACGGCCTCGCCATCGCCGCCCTGGTGCTCGCGCTGGTCGGCATCGGCTCCTGCATCACGGCGCCGATCGGCGCGATCCTCGGCCACGTCTCGCTGAACCAGATCCGGCAGTCCGGCGAGGGCGGCGAGGGCATGGCGAAGGCCGGCATCATCGTCGGCTGGATCGTCACCGGCCTGTACCTGCTGGTGGTCCTCTTCTACGTGGCGATCATCGTCTTCGCGATCTCCCAGTCCGGCAACAGCAGCAGCAGCTACTGACGCGACGGTGCCGCCCCGGCGTGGACCGGGGCGGCACGGACGATCGCAAGGGCGGAACTACTCCGCCGGCGGGGTGAAGGACGTGGTGCGGGTCATGCCCGCGGCCCGGCCCTTCGCCGCCACCACGAGGGCCATCTTGCGGGACGCCTCGTCGATCATCTCGTCGCCGAGCATCACCGCGCCGAGCCTGCCGCCCGCCTCCGACGTGTAGTGCTCGTACGCGTCGAGGATCAGCTCGGCGTGGTCGTAGTCGGCCTGGGCCGGCGAGTAGACCTCGTTCGCGGCGTCGATCTGGCCCGGGTGCAGCACCCACTTGCCGTCGAAGCCGAGCGCCGCCGAGCGCTTTGCCACCTCGCGGAACGCGTCCACGTCGCGGATCTGCAGGAACGGGCCGTCGATGGCCTGCTTGTCGTGCATCCGGGCCGCCATCAGGATGCGCATGAGGATGTAGTGGTAGGGGTCGCCCGGGTAGTCCGGGATGAGCGCGCCGACCACCAGGGACTTCATGTTGATCGAGGCCATGAAGTCGGCCGGACCGAAGATGATGGTCTCGACCCGGGGCGAGGCGGCCGCGATGGCGTCCACGTTGACCAGGCCGGCGGCGTTCTCGATCTGGGCCTCGATGCCGATCCGGCCGACCTCCAGGCCGAGCGTCTTCTCCAACTGGGTCAGCGTCATGTCGAGCCACTGCACCTGGGCCGCGTTCTGCACCTTCGGCAGCATGACGCAGTCGAGGTTGGCGCCCGCCCCCTCCACCACGTCGATGACGTCGCGGTAGGTCCACGGCGTGGTCAGGTCGTTGACCCGGACGACGCGGGTCTTGCCCGACCAGTCGCCCTCGTTGAGCGCCGCGACGATGTTCTTCCGGGCGTCGGGCTTGGCCAGCGGGGCGACCGCGTCCTCCAGGTCCAGGAAGACCTGGTCGGCCGGGAGGCCCTGGGCCTTGCCGAGCATCTTGACGCTGGAGCCGGGTACCGCGAGGCAGGACCGGCGGGGGCGACCGACTGCGGCCATGGATGTGCTCCTTCCAGCGTGCGGCGGGCACGCCGACGTCACCTGACGAGGACTTGACGATCCCAGAGGTCTTTGTGACGCCACGGTAACCTCGTGCCGTGACCGGGGTGAATGAACCTGTGGAAGATCTCACTGGGCGTCGGCTGGTGGTGGTGACCGGGGCCAGTTCGGGCATCGGGCTGGCGGCCGCCGTCGACCTGGCGCGCCGCGGTGACCAGGTGGTACTGGTCGGCCGGGACCCGGCCCGGCTCCAGGCCGCGGCGGAACAGGTGCGGGAGGCGGCCGGCGAGCGACCGGAGCTGTTCCGGGCCGACTTCGCGGTGTTGGACGACGTCCGCCGGCTGGCCGGGAAGCTGCGCGAGGCGTACGACCGGATCGACGTGCTCGCCAACAACGCCGGGGCGATCGTGCTCCAGCCGCTCACCACGGTCGACGGCTTCGAGCTGTCGATCCAGGCCAACCACCTGGCCCCGTTCCTGCTCAGCAACCTGCTGCGCGACCGGATCGGCCGGATGGTGGTGACCGCCTCCGGCGCGCACCGCAGCGGCGTGCTCGACCCGGCCGACCTGAACGCCCCGCTGCGCCGCTACCGGCCGATGCAGGCGTACGGCACCAGCAAGCAGGCGAACATCCTCTTCGCGGCCGAGGCGGCCCGACGCTGGCCGGAGGTCCCCGCGTACTCCTTCCACCCCGGGGTGGTGCGCAGCCGGTTCGGCAACGACAACCGGCTGGTCGCCCTGGGCATGCGGATCCTGCCGCTGCGCAGCCCGGAGAAGGGCGCGGAGACACTGGTCTGGCTGGCCAACCAGGACCCGGAGCGGCTGGTGACGGGCGGCTACCACGTCGACCGGCGGCTGCGCCGGCCACTGCCCAAGGCGGCCGACCCGCAGCTCGCCGCCCGGCTCTGGACGGCCAGCGCCGACGCCGTCGGCATCCCCGGATAGCGGGACCGCCCCGGCAGGTGGTGGCGCCGGATCTGCGGTGTCACCGGGGCCGGGGCGCTGCGATACTCCGCCGCATGACGACCACGGGGAACGACGCCGGCGACATCCTGCGCGTGCTCGGCGAGGACAAGGAGCTTCCGGGCCGGCTCGACGCCGAGCTGACCATCTTCAACAACCGGGCCACCGGCGCGGACGACGAGGCCACCCTCAACGTCCGGGTCGACGACGCCGACGGTGAGCTGGTGGCCGGCCTCACCGGCTGGTCCTGGGGCGGCTGCGCCGGGATCAACATGGTGTGGGTACGCGAGGACCGCCACGCCGAGGGCTGGGGCGGCCGGCTGCTGCGCGCCGCCGAGGACGAGGCCCGCCGGCGCGGCTGCACGGAGATGTCGGTCTCCTCGTTCTCGTTCCAGGCGCCGGAGTTCTACCGCCGGCACGGCTACCTCGACACGGGCCGCCGGGAGGGCATCCCCGGCGGCCACGTCGACCACCACTTCGTCAAGTCGCTGGTCACCGACCCGGCCGCCGCCGTGCGCCTGGTGGCGCTGGTGGAGCTGGCCCCCGACGCGGTCGAGGCCGGCCAGCGGTACGAGGACACGGTGCTCGGCCTGCTACGGCGGCACGGCGGGCGGCTGGAGCGTCGGCAACGCACCGGCGACGGGCGTACGGAGGTGCACCTGATCCGGTTCGACACCCGCGACGGCTACGACGGTTTCCTGGCCGACCCGGAGCGGGTGGCGCTGCGGGAGGAACTGGGCGACGCCGCCCCGACCACCCGGGTGCTGGAGGTCCACGAGGTCTGAACCGACGCGGGAGCGGACAGGCCCGCTCCGCTCCGGGAGCTGTGTTCACTGTGGACGGCCTGGTACGGTGCATCGCAGTGATCAACGCCGATTAGTGAGGGGAGCTCCCGCATGACCGAGCAGATCGAGGCCTTCGAGCCGGTGGCGTCCGACGACTACGACCAGGAACTGACCTGCCTGGAGCCTCCGGTCGAGGCCTGACCGGTCGAAGCCTGAGTAGTCATGCGTGTCCGTGTGTCGCGGCTGGTCGTCTTCCTGTGGCGTGACGGCCAACTGGTCTGCGACGACCCGCTGAGGCACCGGCAGTTCGCGTTGACTGTTGAGGCGGAGAGGCTGCTGCGCGACTACGCCGACTGGGCCGAGCTCGACGGCCGGCTCGCGCAGCAGCTCCTCGACGCCCACGTCCTCGTCGCCGAGGGCTCGCCGGAACACGCCCGGGAGGAACGCCTCGGCGCCTGGCGCGACCTGGGCCCGGCGGCCACCTACTACCACCTGGCCAGCCGCACCCTCGGCAGCGACGTCTTCCGCTCGGCCGCCGAGGACGCCGCGGTGCTGCGCGCCAAGACCGGCCAGCCGGAACCGGTCAGGGAGTACGACGGTCCGCGGACCGCCCTGCCCCCCGCCGACCCGCCCGCCGTCGACTTCACCACGGTCCTCGACGCCCGGCGGTCGACGCGATGGTTCGACCCGGACCGCCCGGTGCCGCTGCCGGCGTTCGCCGCCCTGCTGCGCTGGACGGCCGGGGTCCGTCGCGAGGTGGACGTCTCCGGAGTCGGGACGGCGCTGCTCAAGACCGCCCCCTCCGGCGGGGCCCGCCACCCGGTCGAGGTCTATCCGGTGGTCCGCGACGTCGAGGGGCTGGAGCCCGGCGTCTACCACTACACGGTGCGCCGCCACGAGCTGGTGCGGCTCGCGCCCGCTCCAGGCGGGGACCAGCTACGCGAGTGGTGCGGCGGTCAGCCGCACGCCGCCCAGGCCGGCTTCCTGCTCATGTACGCGGCGGTGCTCGACCGGACCGTGTGGAAGTACCCGGCCGCGCGCGCGTACCGTGCGCTCCTGCTCGACGTCGGTCACCTGAGTCAGACCGTGTACCTCACCGCGACCGCGCTCGGCCTCGGGACGTTCTTCACCGCCGCCACCCGCGACGCGCCCGTGGAGGACGCCCTCGGCCTGTCCTGGCCGGACGAGATCTTCCTCGGCGTGTCCGGCGTCGGCGTGCCGCACCCCGCCGAGCGGGAACGCCAGGCGGCGATGCTCGCCGGCGGCGACGCGGCGTTCTCCTTCCCCCCGGACGCCTGGCACGGACGGGGCGAATGACGCCGAGGGTGACCGTCGACCTGGCCCGGCTGGACGCGAACATCGCGCGGTACGGCAGGCGCGCGGCCGAAGCCGGCGTCGCCGTACGCGCGCACGTCAAGGGACACCGGAGTCCCGACATCGCCGTCCGGCAGGTGGCCGCGGGCGCGGTGGGCGTCGCCGTCCACTCGGCGGCAGAGGCCGAGGGCTACGTCGCGGTGGGCGTGACGGACGTGACGGTGGCGTGGCCGTGGCGTGATCCGTGGCGGTGGACCAGGTTCGCCCGGCTCGCCCGGCACTGCGCGGTGACGGTGCACGTGGACCACCCCGACGCGGTGACCGGGCTCGGCGCGGCGGCCGAGGCCCACGGCGTCGAACTCGGCGTGCGGATCGAGGTCGACACCGGGCTGCACCGGGTCGGCGTCGGCCCGGACGCGGCCGGGGAACTGGCCGCCACGGTCGCGGAGACCGGCGGGCTGCGCCTGGCCGGCGTGACCGGGTACGTGGGCATCGTCGATCCCGCCGCCGCGCACGACCGGGTCGATCTGGGCCGCCGCCAGGCGCGGCTGCTGGTGTCGGTGGCCCAGCGGATCCGCGCGGCCGGGTCGCCCTGCCCGGAGGTGAGCGTCGGGGGCACCCCGACCCTCGCCGGCGCGCTGGACGTCGCCGGCGTGACCGAGGTGTGCGCCGGCGCGTACGCGCTGCTCGACGGTGGGCTGGCCCGGCTGGGCGAGTGCGATCCCGAGGCGGTCGCGGTCGCCGTCACCACGACCGTCACCGGCAACGACGGAAAGGCCCTGCGCACCGACGCCGACGCGCTGCTCGCGGGCGCCGACCAGACCTGGATGAGCGGTGTCGTGATGACCGGGCCGGACGGCGGGCCGGTCGCCACGGACTCGGTGTCGGTGGGCGACGAGCTGCGGGTGCTGCCCGGGCACGTGTGCCCGGTGGTGGCCCGCCGGCCGCTGCTGCACGTGCTCGACTCCGGCGAGCCGGTGGCGCGGTGGCAGACACTGGTCCGCCCGGACCGGGCATGACCGACACCGTCGCGGCCGTGGACCGCCCGGCGGATCCGCTGCGCGAGCGCCGGTTCGTCCTGTTCGCCACGGCCAGGACGATCTCCGTCTTCGGCAACGCGATGGGGCCACTCGCGCTGACCTTCGCCGTACTCGACCTGCCCGGCGGGTCGCCTCCGGCGCTGTCGCTGGTGCTCGCCGCGATCTCGGTGCCCAGGATCGCGCTGATGCTGCTCGGCGGCGTCATCGGCGACCGGCTGCCGCGTCACCGCGTACTCGTGGTGGCGGAGCTGATGTGCGGTGCGGCGTACGGCGCGATGACCGTCCTCGTGCTGAGCGGACGGGCGAACGTCGCCGCCCTCGCCGTCTGCGCGGCCGTCGCCGGCACCGCCTCCGCCCTGCTGCTGCCCTCGCTCAACGGGCTGACCGCCGAACTCGTCGCGCCCGGTGCGCGGCAGCGCGGCAACGCCGTGCTGCGGCTGGGTACGAACACCGCCACGGTGGCGGGCCTCACCGCGGGCGGGGCGCTGATCACCTGGCTGGGACCGGGTTGGGCGCTGGCCCTCGACGCCGCGACGTTCGCCGTCGCCGCCGGACTCCTCGCGCGGCTGCGCCTCCCCGCGACGACCCGCCCGGCCAGGCGGAACCTGCCCGCCGAGCTCCGCGACGGTTGGCGCGAGTTCGTCCGACGGCGGTGGCTGTGGCAGATCGTGCTCTGCGCGGCCGTGATCAACGCCGCCGTCGGGGTCACCTTCGGGCTCGCGGGGCCGCTGCTCGCCAGAGCGCACCTCGGGGGCGCGGGCGCCTGGTCCGGCGTCCTCGCCGGGTACGCGGTGGGCATGTTCGCCGGCGTGCTGGTCGCGCTGCGGATCAGGACGACCCGACCCCTGCGCACGGCCGTACTCGCCGTGTCGATGCTGGGACTGCCGGCGCTGCTGCTCGGAGCCGGTGCGGCGCTGCCGTTCGTGATCCTCGCCGCCGTGCTGGCCGGGGTCGCCTTCGACGTCTTCGGCGTGCTGTGGGAGACGACCGTCCAGTCCGAGGTGCCGACGGAGGCGATGTCCCGCGTGAGCGCGTACGAGTGGCTGGGGGCGGTCGGGCTGGGACCGCCGGTCATGATCGCCGCCGGTTTCGTCGTACCCGGGATCGGCGTGCGGACGACCCTGCTCGGCCTGGCCGCGGTGATCTTCGTCGCCGCGCTCGTCCCGTTGGTCAGTTCCCCCGTCCGGCACTACGAAAGGCAACCCGATGGCCGAGTACGTTGACGCCTTCGTCACGGCGTATGACCGCTTCTGGGCGCCGTACCCCGAGCGGATGGGCGACGCGTGGCTGCGGCTGCACGCGCACGTGGCACCCGGAGCCGAGCGGAGCCTGCTCGACGTCGGCTGCGGCACCGGCATCGTGGCCGCCCGGTTCGCCTCCGCCGGCTACCGGATCGTCGGCGTCGACGTCTCCGAGGCGATGATCGCCCGCGCGCGCGAACGGCTGGCCGGCACCGACGCGGTGCTGGTGGCCGCCGACGCCGTCGACTTCGAGGTGCCGCGGCCCTGCGCGTTCGCGGTCTCCACCTACGACATCGTCAACCACGTCGGCGGAATCGACCGGGTCCGCGCCTACCTGCGCCGCGTCCACCGGGCGGTCGCCCCGGGCGGATGGTTCGGCTTCGACATGTCCACGGTCAGGGGACTCCTCGCCGACGTCCCACCGGTCAGCCGGCAGGACGAGACCGTCTCGGTCGTGGTGGCCCGGGGCCCGCTCGACGGCGACCGCCGCCCGCTGCACGTCACCGGTGAGCTACGCACCGACGACGGCCGCGCGACCCCCTTCACCACGACGATCACCAACACCGCCCATCCCGTGGCCGACGTGCTCGCCGCCCTGGCGGACGCCGGCTGGGTGACGAGCCACGTCGCCGCCGTCGACGACCTGCTCACCCCGGTACCGGACTCGGAGGCGCTGCCCCGGGTCGCCGTGGTCGCCCGACGCCCCTGACGGCCGTGTGGGTGGCCCGGTCGGAAACGCCGGTGCGCACGCGACGCCACCACCCGCGACCGGCGGGTCAGCCGGACGGCGGGCCGGCGTCGGCGGGGACGGCGGTGGCGAGCCCTCGGACGCGGCGGGCCGCGCGGGCGCCGCCGAGCACCACCACCGCGACGCCGGACAGCAGCAGTGCCAGCCCGACCAGGGCGGTCACCCCGGGCAGCTGCCCCAGCCAGGCCCAGCCGATCAGTGCCGCGCCCGGGGCCTCCAACAGGGCCAGCACGCTGACCGTGGTCGCCGAGACCTTCTTCAGCGCGAAGTTGAACATCGAGTGCCCGAGCAGTTGGGCGCCGGCCACCAGGGCCAGCACGACGAGCCAGGTGTCGGCGTCGAGGCCGGTCAGCGGCACCCGGCCGACCAGGCAGACCACGAGCAGGACCAGGGCGCAGACCCCGTAGCAGATGGTGGTGTAGGTGGTCGTGCTGATCGTCGTGCGGGCCCGCTCGCCGAGCGCGGTGTAGACCGCCGCGAACAGGCCGCCGGCCACCGCGAGCAGGTCGCCGGCGACGGCCCGGCCGGAGACGGCGAAGTCCGCCCCGGTCGCCACGCCCGCCCCCGCGACCGCCACCCCGATGCCGACCCAGACGACGCCCGGCAGCCGGCGGCCCTGGGCGCGGGCGATCAGCCCCTGCCAGACCGGCTGGGTGGCGCACAGGGCGGTCGCCGCGGCGACCGAGGTGAGCTTGGTGCTGGGCATCCAGGTGGCGAAGTGCGCGGCGAGCGCGACCCCCGACAGCACGCAGTAGAGGCCCTCGCGCCGCCCGGCGCCGACCGTCAGCGACCGGAACTCGGTGCGTCGCCGGGCCACCGAGAAGGGGCCGAGCACGGCGACCGAGAGCAGGTTGCGCCAGAACGCGACGGCCAGCGCCGGCGCCGCCGCGAAGGCCACCAGCGGCGCGGACGACGAGACGGCGACGACGGCCAGGACGACCGCCCCGGTGGTCACCGGGTCGAACGGCGGGCGGTGCGCTGCGGGGGACACGAGGAGCAATCCTCACACGTCAGGAGTCGCCACGGAACGTCAGCACTCCGTTACGATCATGCCTGTCCGCGCCGGCGATTCCCCTACCGCCCGGAGGCGCTCCCCCATGCCCACGTACCAGGCGGTCCTGTTCGACTTCTTCGGCACGCTGACCCGTTCCGTCCAGCGGGGCGCGGCCCACCGGTCGACCGCCGAGCTGCTCGGCTGCCCGCCGCACACGCTCGTCGACGTGCTCGACCGCACCTACTACGAGCGGGCCTGCGGGCGACACGGCAACGCCGAGGCGACCCTGCGCTGGGTCTGCGAGCAGGCCGGCGTGCATCCGTCCGACGACGCGGTCCGCTCGGCGGTCGCCTCCCGCCACCGGGCCGTACGCGCCGACACCCGGCTGCGGGACGAGGCGGTGCCGACGCTGGCCGCGCTGCGCCGGCTCGGCCTGCGTACCGGGGTGATCAGCGACTGCACGCACGAGCTGCCGGCGTTCCTGCCGCAACTGCCGATCGCCCCGCTGCTCGACGTGCGGGTCTTCTCCGTGCTGGTGGGACGCTGCAAGCCGGACCCGGCGCTCTACCAGGCGGCGTGCCGGCGGCTCGACCTGGCGCCGGCGGACTGCCTCTACGTCGGCGACGGCGGCAGCCAGGAGCTGACCGGGGCGGAGCGGGCCGGGATGACCGCCGTGCGGCTGGCCGCACCGGATCTGGCCGGTCACATGGTGTTCAACGCCGACGCCGCCTGGAGCGGGCCGGTGCTGCGCTCGCTCGACGAGGTGGTCGGCCTCGTCGGGCGGGTGCCGGGGCCGGCGGACGTGCCCGTGCCGGCCGGTTGCCTCTCCGCGTGAGCCCGGGGCCCGGGCCGGGTGTCTCAGCGGCGGCGGACCCGGTGCAGGCGGAACGGCTTGCGGACCGCCCGGACCGCCGGCGTCTCGCGGGGCACCTCGGCCTGCGAGTCCGCGGGCAGCCCGGCGCCGGCGACCGGCTCGCCGGCCGGCTCCAGCCGGTTCACCGCGCAGCCGTCGGCCGCCCAGCGCTCCACCAGCTCGGCCGTGGGCCCGGGCGCGTTGAGCCGCTTCGCGGCCACCAGCGGCGCGGTGGTCTCCCAGTGCTCGGTGCCGGGCGTCAGGCGGCTCACCCGGGCCGGCCAGGTGACGATCCGCCCGCCGTGGTCACCGCGCAGGGTGACCTGCGCCTCGGTCGAGTCGGCCAGGCCCGGGGCGGACTGCTCCCCGGGGCCGCTGACCACGAAGAGCGCCCCCTCCAGGGGCAGGCACCACAGCGCGAGCGCCGGTCCGCCGGGCACGCTCACCCAGGCCACGGCGGCCTTCTTCATCGCCTCGTCGACCAGCGGCGTGCTGGTCCGCTCCGCGTCGGTCACCCTCGCATCCTCCCGCATCCACCCCCGTCCCGTCAGCGCCGCCCGCCCGGGCGGGCGGCGCGGATCGCCGGGGTCAGCCGACGAACGGGGGAACGGTGATCTCGCCCCGGGCGACCGGCACGACGTGGCCGGCCACGGTGGCGCCCACCGCCTGACCGTCCGCGGCGGTCACCGTGCACGCCAGCACGGACGGGCGGTTGATCTCGATGCCCTGGTGGACGGTGTACTCCGCGCGCCCGTCGGCGGGCAGCAGGCCGCTGGCGACCAGCCACACCCCCAGGCCCAGGGCGGCCGAACCGGTGGCCGGGTCCTCCGGCACGCCGAGCCCGGGAACGAAGACCCGGGCGTGCGCGGTTTGGGCGGCGGCGTCCCAGGAGAAGACGCTGACGTGCTCCACTCCGTACCGCTGCGCCGCCGCCGCGTTGACCCGGGCGCGCGCCACCGCGTCCGGGCGGACCGGGAGGTACGGGAACTCCAGCCCGCAGCCGGCCACCCGGGGAGCCGGGCCGACGTGGTCGCCCGCGGCGAGCCCGGCCATCTCCAGCAGCGGCTCCGGGTCCAGCTCGGGGCCGAGGGTGGGTACGCCGCCCGTCAGCGTCGCGCCGGTGGCGGTCACCTCGACGGGCAGCACGCCCGCCCCACACTCCTGGGTGACCTGCCCCACACCGAACATGCCACGGCGGCTGGCGGTCACCGCCGCGCCGACGCTGGGGTGACCGGCGAAGGGCAGCTCCTCGGCCGGGGTGAAGATGCGGGCCCGGTAGGTGGCGCCGACCTGGGTGGGCGGGAGCACGAACACCGTCTCGGAGAGGTTGAACTCCAGCGCGAGCGCCTGCATCTGCTCGGTGGCCAGCCCTTCGGCGCCGAACACCACCGCCAGCGGGTTGCCGGCGAACGGGCGGTCGGTGAAGACGTCCACGATCTCGTAGGCCAAGGTCGACATGTTGATAAACACTAGGCGCTTAGGCTGGTGCCCGTGAGCACGCCGACCCGGGTCTACCTCGCCCGGCTCGCCGGAGTCGCCGTCTTCGATCCCAACGGCGACCAGGTGGGCCGGGTCCGCGACGCGGTGGGCAGGCTGCGGCCGACGCAACGCCCGCCCGAGGTGGTCGGTCTGGTCGCCGAGATGCCGATGCGGCGGCGCATCTTCCTCTCCCTGAACCGGATCACCTCGATCGACGCCGACGCGGTCGTGCTCGGCAGCGGCACGCTCAACCTGCGGCGCTTCGAGAAGCGCCCCAACGAGCTGCTCGTGCTCCAGGAGCTGCTCGACCGCCGGGTGCAGGTCGAGCCCGGCGGGCAGTCGGGCTCCGTGGTCGACGTGGCGATGGAGTGCAGCCGGGGCGGCGAGTGGTCGCTGGCCCGGGTCGCCGTACGCGAGCAGACCGGCCGGTTGACCCGCCGGGGGCACCTGCACCAGGTCGAGTGGGAACGGGTACGCGGGCTCAGCGGCATCGCCGACAGCCGGGGCACGGCCAACCTGCTCTCGGTGCTGGAGGACATGCGCCCCGCCGACCTCGCCAACGCCCTCCAGGACCTCCCCGACACCCGGCGCAACGAGGTCGCCGCCGCGCTGGACGACGAGCGCCTGGCGGACGTGCTGAGCGAGCTGCCGGAGCGCGACCAGGTGGAGATCCTGGCCGCGCTGGACCGCGAGCGGGCCGCCGACGTGCTGGAGGAGATGGACCCGGACGACGCCGCCGACCTGCTCAGCGAGCTGCCGCCGCCCGAGCAGGACGTGCTGCTCGACCTGATGCAGCCGGGCGAGGCCGATCCGGTGCGTCAGCTGCTCAAGTACACGCCGGGAACGGCGGGCAGCGTGATGACCTCCGAGCCGGTCATCCTGCCGCCGGACGCCACCGTCGCCGAGGCCCTGGCCCGGATCCGGGAACCGCAGCTCTCCCCCGCGATCGCCGCGCAGGTCTTCGTGTCCCGGGCGCCGATGACCACGCCGACCGGCCGTTACCTCGGCATGGTGCACTTCCAGCGGCTGCTCCGCGAGCCGCCGGCCGACCTGCTCGGCGGCATCGTGGTCAACGACATCGACCCGCTGCGGCCGACCACCCCGCTGCCCGAGATCACCCGCCGGATGGCCACGTACGACCTGGTCGCCATGCCCGTCATCGACCGCAACAACCGGCTGGTCGGCGCGGTCACGGTCGACGACGTCCTGGACCACCTCCTGCCCCGGGACTGGCGGGACCGGGACGCCGCCGAGCGCCCGTCCACCGCCGAGCCGACGCTGGACGGCGCGGATGGCTGAGCAGCGACGGGCGCAGCGGCTCGACCAGCCGCGCGAGCCCCGGGGCGTCAAGCTGCCCCGGTTCGACCCGGAGGCCTTCGGCCGGTGGTCCGAGGGGATCGCCCGGGGGATGGGCACCGCGAACTTCATCGTCTACATGACGATCGTGATCGCGCTGTGGTTCGGCTGGAACACCCTCGCCCCGGCGCACCTGCGCTTCGACCCGTACACCTTCACGTTCCTGACCCTGGTGCTGTCCCTCCAGGCCAGCTACGCGGCCCCGCTGATCCTGCTGGCGCAGAACCGGCAGGCCGACCGGGACCGGGTCTCCCTGGAGGAGGACCGCCGCCGGGCGACCATGCAGAAGGCCGACACGGAGTATCTGGCCCGGGAGATCGCCGCGCTGCGCAACGCGATGGGCGAGGTTGCGACCCGGGACTTCCTCCGTTCGGAGCTGGCCAGGCTGGCCGAGGAGCTGGACGAGGCGGGCCGGCGCCGGCAGCGGCTGGAGCGCCGGCAGCAGGACAGGATCCCGCAGCACGGCGACGGGCTGGAGGAGCCCCGCGACGACCTGGACGGCGACCAGGCCCACGGCGGCCGCCCGGAGGGCCGGGAGGCCGGGCCCTGAGCGGCCTGAAGACCGCCCACCCCGGGGCACCGGCCGAGCGGGGCCGGCGCGGTCGTCCCGCTTCGTCCGGTATGCCGCCCAGCCCAGCCGTCGCCATCGATTCGCTCACACCGCCCCCCGCTGACGGCGGTGGGGCACGGCCGCCGACGTAGCATTGCGGGCATGTCAGCACCCGTCAGCACCGTCTCCGACGCGATCCAGGCCGCGCTGGCCACCGTCAACGACCCGGAGATCCGCCGGCCCATCACCGAGCTGGGCATGGTCCGCTCCGCCGAGGTCGGCGACGACGGCGTCGTACGGGTCGAACTGCTGCTCACCGTCGCCGGCTGCCCGCTGAAGGACAAGCTGCGCTCGGATATCACGGCCGCCGTCGGCGCGGTGCCCGGGGTGACCGGCGTGACGATCGAGTTCGGCGTGATGAGCCCCGAGCAGCGCCAGGAACTCCAGGCGAAGCTGCGCGGCGGCGGCGCCTCCCAGGAGCCGGTCATCCCGTTCGCCCAGCCGGGCTCGCGCACCCGCGTGTACGCGGTCGCCAGCGGCAAGGGCGGCGTCGGCAAGTCCAGCGTGACGGTCAACCTGGCCGCCGCGCTGGCCGCCCGCGGGCTCTCCGTCGGCGTGGTCGACGCCGACATCTACGGCCACTCGGTGCCCCGGATGCTCGGCGCGGACGGGCGCCCGACCCGCGTCGAAGACATGATCATGCCGCCGCAGTCGCACGGCGTGAAGGTCATCTCGATCGGCATGTTCACCGCCGGCAACGCCGCCGTGGTGTGGCGCGGCCCGATGCTGCACCGGGCGTTGCAGCAGTTCCTCGCCGACGTCTACTGGGGCGAGTTGGACGTGCTCCTGCTCGACCTGCCCCCGGGCACCGGCGACGTGGCCATCTCCCTGGCCCAGCTGCTGCCCAACTCCGAGATCCTGATCGTCACGACCCCGCAGGCCGCCGCCGCCGAGGTGGCGGAGCGGGCCGGTGCCATCGCGTTGCAGACCCACCAGCGCGTGGTCGGCGTCATCGAGAACATGTCCTGGCTGGAGCTGCCGGACGGCTCCCGGATGGAGGTCTTCGGCGCGGGCGGCGGCCAGGCGGTGGCCGAGTCGCTGACGAAGACCATCGGCGCGCAGGTGCCGCTGCTCGGGCAGGTCCCGCTCGACACCCGCGTGCGCGAGGCCGGCGACGTGGGCACCCCGATCGTGCTGGCCGAGCCGGAGTCGCCGGCCGCGAAGGCGCTGGGCCAGGTCGCCGACCGGCTCGCCGTGCGCCGGGAGTCGCTGCTCGGCAAGCCGCTGGGCCTCAAGCCCGCCGGCCGCTGACCGTACGCCGGCCACGGCCGGCGCTGTCGCCACCCGCACGGGGGCGGCGTTCCCCCGGGAGCGCCGCCCCCGTCGCCGTCGGTGCGGCGGCGGCGCGGCGGGCGGGGTCAGGTCGCGTCGTCGTAGCTGACCCGGGGAGCGGGGGCCGGGGCGCTGCCGGTGGTGGCGGCGGCCGGCCGGCTGCCGTTCGCGCGCACGTCGGCGGCGGAGGCCACGTCCTTCAGCTCGTTGTGCACGCCGGTGACGTCCGCCCGCAGGTTGTCGTAGACGCCCTGGAGGGGCTTCCGGATCGCCTGCTCGTCCTCCTCGCTGAGCAGGTGCTTGCGGATGAACGCCTTCGGGTGCAGATCCTCCAGCTGGATGTCGGTGCCCAGCTCGCGACTGAGGTCGGTGGTGGCGTTGCTGGCCATCGTGCGCAGGTTGCGCACCATGCGCAGGCCGTCGCTGATCACGGCGGGCAGCCGGTCACCGAAGATCAGCAGCGCCAGGAGCAGCAGCGCACCGATCTCCCACCAGTTCAGGTTCTCGAACACTGCGCGGGCCTCCTTCGGCGTCAGCAGCAAGACTACGCACGTGGGGCACCAACCGGGGAGGGGGTGACCGGCCCCTACTTGGCGTCGGCGGCCAGGGTCACGGAGGCGTTCTGCCGGTTGGCGCCCCGGCGGTACTCCACGGTCACCACCGCGCCGGGCGCGAACTTGCGGACCAGGGCGATCAGGTCGGTCGGTTCGGTCATCGGCCGACCGGCGAGCTTCAGGATCACGTCACCGGCCCTCAGCCCCGCGCCGGCCGCCGGGCCCGACGGCTCCACGGCCGCCAGGCGTACGCCGGCTCCTCCGGTGCCCGCGCCGGACCCGCCGACCTGGGCGCCGATCACCGTGCGCCGGGCCTTGCCGGTGCCGATGATGTCCTGCGTGATCCGCTTGGCCTGGTTGATCGGGATGGCGAAGGCGAGACCGATGTTGCCCGCCTCCTGCCCCTCGGAGACCAGCGACTTGATTGTCGAGTTGACCCCGATGACCCGGCCCGCGCCGTCGACCAGCGGGCCGCCCGAGTTGCCGTGGTTGACCGCCGCGTCGGTCTGGATCGCCGCGTAGTAGCGCGTCGGGCCGCCGGGCTCGCCGGCCCGCATGGTCCGGTCCAGGGCGCTGACGATGCCGGCCGTGACCGTGTTGGCCAGCGAGAGCGGCGAGCCCATGGCCAGCACCGGGTCGCCCACGGCCAGCGCGTCGGAGTCGCCGAACTCGACCGGCCGCAGGCCCGTCCGGGAGACCTTGATCACCGCGATGTCGGACTCCGGGTCCTGCCCGACGACGGTCGCCGGGGCCGAACTGCCGTCGTTGAAGATCACCGACGCCTTGCCGGTCGCCCCCGCCACCACGTGGTCGTTGGTGATCACGTGCCCGTCGGCGCTGGCGATGAAGCCGGAGCCCTCGCTCGTGCCGCCGAGGCCCGCCACCCGTACGGTCACCACGCTGGGCAGCACCCGCTCGGCGACCCCGGCCAGCGACTCGGGCCTGCGCTGCGCCAGGCCGGGCGCCTGCGGGTCCGCGCCGAGCACCGTGCCCGCCACACCGCCCCCGCGCACCGCGAAGGCGTACCCCAGCGCGCCGCCCAGGCTGCCCGCGAGCAGCGCGGTGATCAACGGGATGAGCAGCAGCTGCCGCAGCGTCGGCCGGCCCGGGGCGTCCGGGTCACTGACCGGCTCCGGCTCGGTGCCGGGGCTCGGCGCGGCCGGCAGCACCACGGCGGCCGGCGCGGCCGGGTCGCGCCACGGGTCGGCCAGCGCGTCGGACCACCAGGGCGAAGTCGTGCCGCCCCCGGCGCCCTGAGGCGTCGGCGGCGACCCCACCGGCGGATGCCCGGGCACCGGCGGTCGCGCCGGCGCCGGAGTTCCCCCGGGCTGGCGCCAGTCCCAGCCGTCGGTCACGTCGGTGCCCTCCCAGTCCATCCCCGGATCCCGCGCTCCACGGACCCGGCGACAGCGTCGCCCGGTCGCGCTCGCCGGAACACCGCTTCCAGGATTACACGGATGCCGCGGATGGAGTCACCGGTTGCCGACCGTGATCGTCGGGTGGCGGACGCGCGGCTGCGCCCGTTCGGCGTCGCCTCTAGGCTCACAGTGCCCACCCGCCCCCGCACCACGCATGCCGCCCGGAGGTGTCCCATCGCCACGGTCGCCGGTTCCGGCAATTCGACGGCCCAGACCCTGCACTTCGCCGAGTCGTACGTGACCGAGGATCTCGTCCTGCGCACCGCCCGCAGCCTGGCCCACGAGGTCGGCCTCGAGGCGGTCACCCCCGGCGCCGGCGCGGCGCTGCGGCTGCTCGCCGCCGCCGGCAGCGCCCGGGCGGTGGTGGAGATCGGCACCGGCACGGGGGTCAGCGGGGTCTGGCTGCTGCGCGGGATGCGCGCCGACGGCGTGCTCACCACCATCGACGTCGAGGTCGAGCACCAGCGGATCGCCCGCCGGATCTTCACCGAGGCGGGCTTCGCCGCCGGCCGCACCCGGATCATCACCGGCCGGGCGCTGGACGTGCTCCCCCGGCTCGCCGACGGCGCGTACGACCTGGTCTTCGTCGACGCGGAGGCGACCGGGTTCGCCGCCTGCGTGGACGCCGCGCTGCGGCTGCTGCGCCCCGGCGGCGTGGTCGCGCTCAACGGCACGCTGGCCGGCGGCCGGATCGGCGACCCCGCCGCCCGCGACGTCGAGACGGTGACCGTCCGCGAGGCGATCAAGGCGATCCGGGAGTCGGAGCACTGGATCCCGGCGCTGCTGCCGGTCGGCCACGGGCTGCTCGCCGCCGTCAAGTGCTGACCCGCCGCTGACCGGGGGCCCGCCGGGGGCGGGCGCCGCCGGCCGGTCAACCCAGCGAGCCCAGCCAGCGCAGCAGCGAGCGTACGCCCCAGCCGGTCGCGCCCCGGGTCAGCTCGGCGTCGTCGCCGTCGGCCCACGACGGCGCGGACATGTCCACGTGCAGCCACCGGTCGCGCAGCCCGCCGGTGAACTCCCGCAGGTAGAGCGCGGCCATCACGGACCCGGCGCCCCGGTCGGGCGAGCTGTGCAGGTCGGCCAGTTCGCTGCCGAGGTGCTCGGCGTAGTCGTCGGGCAGCGGCATCCGCCAGGCGGCCTCGCCGGCGGCGGCGATCGCGGCCAGCACGTCCGCGGCGAGCCCGTCGTTGTCGCTGTAGAGGGCGCCGTGGCGCTTGCCCAGCGCGACCGCGTTCGCCCCGGTGAGCGTGGCGAGGTCGACCAGCAGGTCGGGCCGCAGCTCGGCGACGGCGTACGCGAGCGCGTCGGCCAGGACGAGGCGCCCCTCGGCGTCGGAGTTGGTGGTCTCGCTGGTCGTGCCGC
This sequence comes from Micromonospora sp. LOL_025, assembly GCF_048060285.1. NCBI lineage: Bacteria > Bacillati > Actinomycetota > Actinomycetes > Micromonosporales > Micromonosporaceae > Micromonospora > Micromonospora sp. LOL_025. Next base: position 128,010 of record NZ_JBHMIR010000006.1, read on the forward strand.
CGTAGTGGCGGATGATGTCGCCGGGGCGGAACGCCGAGCCGCTGAGCATGTTCTCGGCCAGCGGCGCGAGCGTGGTGACCCGGACCGGCAGGCGCAGGGCCGCCGCGCCGAGGGTCGCCGCGACCACCGCCGCCGCCCCGGCCATGTCCTTGCGCATCAGCTTCATCGACGCCACCGGCTTGATCGAGATGCCGCCGGTGTCGAACGTGATCCCCTTGCCGACCAGCACCACGTGGGTACGCGCGTCGGCCGGCCGCCAGTCCAGCTCGACCAGGCGCGGGCCGCTGGCCGAGCCGCCCCCGACGGCGAGGATCCCGCCGAAGCCCTCGGCAGCCAGCTCCTGCGGGCCGCGTATCCGCAGGTGCAGGTCCGGCACGTCGGCGGCGAGGGCGGCGACCTGGTCGGCGAACCACTCGGGGTTCTTCACCGACGAGGGGGTGTTGGTGAGGTCGCGGGCGAAGCGGGTCATCCGGGCCGTCGTCCGGGCCACCTCCAGGGCCGCGGTGTGCGCGTCCGGGTCGGCCACCACGACGTCGACCTCCGCCAGGGCGGGAGCGGTGCCGGCGTCGGTCATCCGGAACCGGTACGAGGCCAGCAGCAGCCCCTCGGCCAGTCCGCGTACGGCCGCCGGAGTGGCACCGGTCGGCATCGCCAACGTGACGCGTGTCTCATCCTTCGCCGCACGGGCCAGGGCCGCGCCGGCCGCCCGCCAGGCCGCCTCGTCGCCCTCGCCGACGCCGAGCAGCAGCAGCCGGCCGGGGTCGCGCCCGGGCCGCAACTGCGCCTGGACCTCGCCGGGACGCCCGGTCAGTCGTGCCGCCGGCACCAGGGCGGCGGCCTCCTCGGCCACGCCGTCGGGCAGCCTCGCCCCGGTCGGGGCCGGTCGGGCCTGGTCGTCGTCGGCCGGACCGGGCCGGACGGGCAGAACGAGGGTGTCGAGCCGGTCCGGCTCGGCGAGCAGACGGATGGCGAGCACGCGGAGCCGTACCTCCAGAAAGCTCGCGGAGCGTGGCTCCGCGGGGAATGAAGACCCTGAGCCACCGGCGGGGCCGGTGGCTCAGGGGTTGACGAAAGGCCCACGCGGGCGCGCGGGCCGTTCCTCGGTCAGCCGGCGGCTGCCTTCAGTGCGTCACCGAGCGCGTTGGCCTCGTCGGGAGTCATCTCGACGACGAGCCGGCCACCGCCCTCCAGCGGGACGCGCATGACGATGCCCCGGCCCTCCTTGGTGACTTCCAGCGGACCGTCGCCCGTCCGCGGCTTCATCGCCGCCATGTTGTCTCCCCTCAGACCTACACCAGGGTCGGTGGGTTGCCCCACAGCCACTTCGTCTTGACCACCCGCAACCTACGCGGGGGTGTCGACCAACGATTTTCCCTGATGAACACCGCCGGACCCAAACCGAAGCAGCATTGATGTAACAGCATCTAGCTTATCCTGAGAAGGCCTGTCACAATGTGCGGTCATGCAGGCACGGTCGGCACTCTTCGACCTGTACGGCGACCACCTCCGGGCGAGGGGCGGCCGGGCACCCGTTGCCGCCCTGGTCAGGCTGCTGGCGCCGCTCGGGATCGCCCCGCCCGCCGTGCGTACGGCGGTCTCCCGGATGGTCCGCCAGGGGTGGCTCGACCCGTGCCGGCTGACCTCCGGGCCGGGATATTCGATCACCCCGAAAGCCGCCCGCCGGCTGGACGAGGCGGCGGCGCGGATCTACCGGACCGGCCGGATCACCTGGGACGGACGGTTCGACCTCCTGGTGCTGGAGGCCCCCCTGTCGCGGCGGGACCGGCAGCGGCTCGCGGCCAACCTGACCTTCCTCGGCTACGGCGCCCTGGACGAGTGCACCTGGGTGGCGACCCGGCCCGGTGAGGACGTGGACGTGCTGCTCGACGAGGCGGGCGTGCGCTACGAGCGGTTCACCGCCGCGCACACCGCCGGCACCCCCGGCGCGATGGGCGTGGTCCGCCGGGCCTGGGACCTGGCGGAGATCGGCCAGGCGTACGAGCAGTTCGTCGCCGAGCAGCGGCCACTGCTGGCCGGGGTCACCGTGCGCAGCCTCGACGAGGAGGCGTACGCCGCGCGGTTCCGGCTCGTGCACGCGTGGCGTACCTTCCTGTTCCGGGACCCGCAGTTGCCCCCGGCGCTGCTCCCCGAGCGTTGGCCCGGCACCGCCGCGGCCAGTTTCTTCGACCGGCACGCGGCGCGACTGCGGCCGGCCGCCGACCGGTACGTCGAGCAGTGCCTCGACTCCGGCAACCGCATCGCCCGACAGAAGGGTCGTTAGAAGTGACCGAGCCGCTGCTCGTCGACCGCACCGACGCCGTCGTCACCCTGACGCTGAACCGCCCCACGGCGATGAACGCGCTCGACGTCGCACTCAAGGAGGCGCTGCGGGAGACGCTGGCCGAGCTGGAGACCGACCGGTCCTGTCGCGCGGTGGTGCTCGCGGGCGCGGGCCGGTCGTTCAGCGCCGGCCAGGACCTGCGTGAGCACGTGCAGACCCTGGAGTCCACCGACGGCAACCCGCTGGACACCGTCCGCGCGCACTACAACCCGATCGCCGCCCGGCTGGCCAACCTGCCCAAGCCGGTGGTCGCCGCCGTGCGGGGGATGGCCGCCGGGGCGGGCGCCTCGCTGGCCTTCCTCGCCGACATCCGCATCGGCGGGCCGTCGACCAGCTTCCTGATGGCGTTCGCCAACGTCGGGCTCGCCGCCGACACCGGCGCCTCCTGGACGCTGCCCCGGCTCGTCGGGCACGCCAAGGCCATCGAGCTGCTGATGCTGGCCGAGCCGGTACGCGCGGCGGACGCCTGCCAGCTCGGGCTGCTCAACCGCCTGGTGGAGGACGACGAGCAGGTGCTGCCGACGGCGCAGGAGCTGGCCGCCCGGCTGGCCGCCGGCCCGACCGTCGCGTACGGGGCGATCAAGCGGCAGCTCTCCATCGCCGACGCCGGCACGCTGGCCGACGCCCTGGCCGCCGAGGCGCAGGCGCAGACGATCTGCGGGGGCACCGCCGACCACCGCGCCGCCACCCTGGCCTTCGTCAACAAGCAGAAGCCGGTCTACGAGGGCCGCTGACGCGCGTCGCGGACGGGGGTCAGTCGTCCTCCTCCGGATCCTGGTTGGCCTCCGCGCCGAGCACGAACGCCTGCATGGCCAGCTCGTCGCCGGAGGGCGAGACGAAGGCGGGCAGCTCGCGGGGGCCCAACTCCTGCACGTAGGCCCAGAACAGGCGGACCGCCTCGGCGGGCGACGCGGCCTCGATCGGCAGGTCGAGGCTGACCAGCCAGGAACGCCGCTGCGGCGGCGGGCCGAGCCGGTCGGCCAGTTCCCGGAAGGCCGCCGGGTCCAGCGCGGTCACCGGCCCGTCGAGCGCCAGCGCGTCGGCCGGCACCGGCTCGTCGAAGGCCCGCCGGGTGTACGCCACCACCAGCGGCGCCTCGACCCGCTCGGACTGCGGGTCGTCCGGGTCCTCCGGCTCCTGGCGGCCGGCCCCGGTGACCCGGCCCAGCGCCACCAGCCGGGGCGGCGCGTCGACCAGCACGGCCACCCGGTCGCCGGAGCGGGGGCGGGCGGCGTCGGCCAGGCCGGTCAGCTCGAGCGTGTCGTGGTGGACGAGTCGCTCGGCCTCGTAGCGCCCGGTGGGCAGCAGCACCGCCCAGGCGCCCGTGCCGTCGGCGGGGCGCACCCCGTCCACCCGGTGCGCGGTGTCGGTCGTCATGGCCCCCATCCCATCACGCCGACCGCGCCGCCACGACGTGGCAGCCCGCAAGGTGGTCGTCGACCATCCCGGTGGCCTGCATCAGCGCGTAGGCGGTGGTCGGGCCGACGAAGCGGAAGCCCCGCTTCTTGAGCGCCTTGGCCATCGCGGTGGACTCGGCGGTCAGCGCCGGCACCTCCGCGAACGACGTCGGCCGGGCCGGCCGGGGCGGCGGGGCGAAGGACCAGAGCAGCGCGGAGAGCCCCTCCGGTAGCTCCAGCGCCGCCCGGGCGTTGGCGATCGCCGCCTCGATCTTGGCCCGGTTGCGGACGATGCCGGCGTCGCCGAGCAGCCGGGCGACGTCGGCGTCGCCGTAGCCGGCCACGGTCTGGATCCGGAACTCGTCGAAGGCCAGCCGGAACGCGGGACGTTTGCGGAGGATGGTCAGCCAGGACAGCCCCGACTGGAACGCCTCCAGCGTGAGCCGCTCGTAGAGCGCGTCGTCGCCGCGCAGGGGCCGGCCCCACTCGGTGTCGTGGTAGGCGGCGTAGTCGGGGGTGCTGTGCCCCCAGCCGCATCGCGGCAGCCCGTCGGCGCCGATCACCAGGTCAGTCACGCGTCCACGCTAGGGCACCGCCCCGACGCACTCGTGGCCTGCGGCCCCGCGCCGCGCCCGGACGGCCGGGCCCGGTCCGGCCGAGGTCGACGACATCGGGGCGTCCCGGTCACGCCGTCACCCCGATGTCAGCGACATCGAGTCGATCAGGCCGCGTCGCCCGACGGGGTACGCGCATCCCCCGCCGCCCCCGGTCAGGGGAGCCGGCCCTGCTCCACCAGCCGACCGAACTTCTTCAACGCCTGGCTCAGGCTGAACTTCGACCCGGGCCAGAGCACCGGCCAGGCCACCCGCCCCGCCGGCCCGCCGGGCAGGTGGAACCACTCGTGCCAGACCACCTGGGTGCGGTTCCGCTCCAGGGGCGTGCAGCGGAGCACGCCGGGGCCGCGCAGCAGCTTCCCGCAGTGCACGACGCCCACCTCGTAGGGCGCGTCCACCCGGACCACCCGCATCTCGTCGCGCAGCACGGCGGGGCCGAGCGCCGTGACCGCCTCGACCAGGCTCCCCTCGCCGCCGTCGCCCTCGACCACCCGGACGGTGGTGAAGGGGATCCAGTCCGACTGCCGCTCCCAGGCGGTCAGCGCCGCGAAGACCCGCTCCGCCGGCGCGTCGACGATCACCGTGGCGGTGACCTCGCCCGCGCCGGGCTGCGCCACGTCGCGCAGGTCGTCGCCGGGTTCCGGTCCGGTCACTTCGACTCCGACCCGACCACCGGGCCGGGACCGGTCGAGTCGCCCGCCGGCCGCGTCGTGCCGTCGCCCGCCCCGGCCCGCTCCACGGCGGCGTCGCCCCCGTCGGCCCGGTCCACGGCGGCGTCCTGCTCGCCGGCACGGTCCACGGCGTCGTCGTCCTCGCCGGTCCGGTCCGCGCCGGTCCGGTCCGTGGCACGGTCGGCGTCGGGCCGGTCAGCGGCACGGTCGGGGCCGGGGTGCGTGGCGGCTGCGGAGCCGGCCGGCGTCGCGTCCTTCGCCGCCGAGGCGACGGTCGGGCCCGCGAACGCGGGGATCGGCGCGACGACCACGTCGGTGTCCCCCGGTGCGTCCGCCCGGTCGGCCCCGACCGGCACCGTCCCCCGGGCCTGCGGCGACGGCTCGGCGGCGGCGGCCGCCTGCTCCCGCGCCCGGCGCAGGGCGTCGGCATCCGCCGTCCGCCCCTCGCGCAGCGCGGCGACCTCCGCCTCCAGCACGCCGATCAGCTCGGACTTGTAGCCGATGTCGTAGGCCGCCCGGCGCATCGCGTGGTCGACCTGGGCCATGCGGTAGCCCCGCAGCGCGGTGTCGAACCGGACCTCGCCCACGTCGGACTCGGCGAGCGGGCGGGCCGCCGGCAACGGCACGGCCCGTCCGTCCGGCTCGGCCGGCACCAGGCCGGGATCCCGGCCGGAGACCAGCACCGTCACCCCGAACACGACCGCCGCGACGGTCAACGCCACGACCAGCAGGAGCAGAACCTGATCCATGCACAGATCGTGGCATGTCGAACCGCCGGGAGCGACCCCGCCACCCGCCGCGTCCCGGATCCGTGCCGAAGGACCCCCGCCCGACGCACCGGTCCGGCAGGCGGCGACGGCGGACCGGCGGGGCCGGACCCGGGCGGACCGGCTAGCGTCGTCATCGGCCGCCGGCGGGGACGGGTCGGCGGCGGACCTTCGGGAGGCGGCATGGCGGGGGCGCTTCGGCTCGGCGGGCGCACGTTCGGCCCGGACGAGCTGGTGGTGATGGCGATCGTCAACCGCACACCGGACTCGTTCTTCGACCGGGGCGCGACCTTCGCCCAGGACAGCGCGCTGCGCGCCGTCGAGCGGGCGGTCGAGGAGGGCGCCGAGATCATCGACATCGGCGGGGTCAAGGCCGGTCCGGGCGCCGAGGTCGACGTGGCCGAGGAGATCCGGCGCACGGTGGAGACCATCGCCGCCGTCCGGGCCGCCTTCCCCGACGTGGTGATCTCGATCGACACCTGGCGGGCCGAGGTGGCGGTGGAGGCGGTGGAGGCGGGTGCCGACCTGCTCAACGACACCTGGTCCGGCGCCGACCCGGCGCTGGCCCAGGTGGCGGCGCAAACGGGCGCCGGCCTGGTCTGCTCGCACGCCGGCGGGCTGGCGCCCCGGACCCGCCCGCACCGCGCGGCCTTCGCCGACGTGGTCGCCGACGTGCTCACGACGGTGACCGGGCTCGCCGAACGCGCGGTCGCGCTGGGCGTACGCGCCGACGGGATCCTGATCGACCCGGCGCACGACTTCGGCAAGAACACCCGCCACTCGTTGGAGATCACCCGCCGGCTCGGCGAGCTCTCCGGCACCGGCTGGCCGCTGCTGGTCGCCCTGTCCAACAAGGACTTCATCGGCGAGACGCTGGACCTGCCGGTGGCCGAGCGGCTGGAGGGAACGCTCGCGGCCACCGCGGTCTCGGCCTGGCTGGGCGCCCGGGTGTTCCGCGCGCACCAGGTCCGTCCCACCCGGCGGGTGCTCGACATGGTCGCCTCGATCCGGGGGGACCGCCCGCCGACACTGACTCGCCGCGGTCTCGCCTGACCGTCGCCGTGCGGGGCGGCGGGGCGACCGTCGGCCACCCGGGGGTCAGGACCAGCGCAGGATGTTCTTCCGCCAGGCGTAGAGGATGCCGAGCGCCAGCACCGCGACGAAGACCGCCATCTCCACGACCGTGACCATGCCGAATCCCGGCCGGTCGAAGACGACCGCCCAGGGGAAGAGGAACACCGACTCCACGGCGAACAGCACGTAGAGGTACGCGTACACATAGTAACGGATCTGCATCTGCGCCCAGTCGGCGCCGACGGGGTCGAGGCCGCACTCATAGCTGGTGCGCTTGCCGAAGGGATCCGCCGGACGGGCAGGACGTAACACCCGGTTGGCCGAGAACGCCGTAACGAAGAAGAGGACGCTGGCGAGCAGCAGCAGCCCGAGCGTCGCGTACGAGCCCAGGTAACCGGTCACGGTCGCTGAGCCTACCGCTCCTCGTCGCGCCCGGGTCGAACCCGTTACGGATTCGTTTCCCGACGGGACTAGTGCCCTCTGGCAACAATTGTCGAATATTGGGATCTCACTCATCGTCACCGGAGGACAGATGGCTCGCGTGGACGTACGGCCCGGCCGGCGGGCGCGTGACCGACGCGCCGTGCCCCTGTTGGCGATCGGTCTCGCGGTCGGACTGACCGTCGCCGCGGTGCCGGGCTGGGCGACCGCCGCCCCGACCGCCGCCCGGGCCGCCTCCCCCGCGACCGAGCCGGCCGGCGAGCCGGGCGGGGACCCGCCCACGGCGGATCCGACGGACACGGCTCCGGTGCCCACCGAGGCGCCCTCGACCACCGCGCCGCCGCCGGAGACCACGCCACCGGCCGCGACGACCGAGCCGGCCCCGACGACCACGGCCCCGGAGCAGCCGGCGCCCACCACCGCCGCGCCGACCACCGCCGCACCGCCCCCGGCGCCGTCGGTGCCGCCGGTCCGGCCCTCCGCGCCCGCCGCCACCCCGCCGGCGCCCCTGGCCGGGGTCAGCGTCACGACCGACGACATCACCCTGACCGCCGCGTACTGGAACGCGCCGAGCACGGTGACCACGCTGCGGGTGACCGTCACGAACACGGGCGCCACGCCCGCCCGGATCGGGCTGGCCTACACGCTCCCGGCCGGGCTGACCGACGCGGGCACCGGGGGCTGCGCCCCGGTCGGCGGCGGGGAGCACCGCTGCGGCGAGTGGGCGAGCGCGCCCGGCGCCCGGTTCAGCACCCTGCTCCGGGTACGCGTCGCTGGCGACGCCTGGAAGCGGATGCCGCTCAGCGGCTCCGTCCGGGTCACCGCGACCGCGCCCGGCGTGCCCGGTGCGGTGGGCGACGACGAGGGCTTCGTGGTGCTCTTCCCGCCCGGCCCGCCGGTGCCGGGGATCAGGCTGGACGCCGACGCGGTCTCCTTCGACATCAGCGGCGGGTCGAGCGGGCTCGACGTGCGCCTGGGCAACACCGGGAAGGTGGACGCCGAGGGCCGGATCGAGGTGGTCCTGCCGGCCGGGGTGACCGTGCCGACGCCCCCGTCCGGCTGCACCACGGTCGACCCCACCCGTACGCGCTGCGAGCTGGGCACCCTCGCCGCCGGCCGGACCGCGCAGCTGCGGCTGCCGGTCTCCGCGACCCCCGAGGCCCAGCGGCAGGCCCCGCTGGCCGGCGCGGTGCTCGGGCAGCTCGACCCGCGCAGCGGCCGGGCCCGGCAGGTGCAGATGAGCTTCCGGATCACCGCCGCCGCCGCGCTGGCGACCCCGGTGGCCTCGCCGCCCGCGCCGACCGGGTCGCAGGGCGTGCTCGCCGCCGACGCCCCGGCCGTCAGCGACGACGGCGGGGGCTCGGTACGGCGAACGGCGATCCTGCTGATCGTGATCTCCACGCTGCTGGTGGTGTTCGCCCTCACGCTGGCGACCACCTCCCTGCGGCGGCGGATGACCGCCCCGGCGGCCGGACCGTCCACGGCACCGACCGAGTGACCCGGCCCGCCCCGGGGCGCCGGTCCGCCCGGGCCGGCGTCCCGCCCGCCCCCGCTACCGGTGATCTGGATTACGGCGACGGGACGGAAACCCCTCAAATCGGGGTGGAATCTCGCTGGATCGCATCCCATAGGGCGGCCTCCGAGAAGGCTGGGGCGGCGATTCGACGTAGGCTCTCAGGTGAGGTAACTACAGCGGACCGGGCCCGCCTCGGCGGGTCTGGTGCAGCGGTGCGTCAAGGAGGTCACGTGGCCGGGCAAGGCGAGGTCACCAACACGTTCAGCCGCCCGCGCGACCGCGCCCAGCGAAGCGAGGTGCAGGCGTGACCAAGCAGATCCGTCAACTGGACCGGGTGGTCATCCGGTTCGCCGGTGACTCCGGCGACGGCATGCAGCTCACCGGCGACCGGTTCACCTCGGAGACCGCGCAGCTGGGCAACGACATCTCCACGTTGCCGAACTTCCCGGCGGAGATCCGGGCTCCCGCCGGCACCCTGCCGGGCGTGTCGAGCTTCCAGGTGCACTTCGCCGACTACGACATCCTGACCCCCGGCGACTCGCCGAACGTGCTGGTGGCGATGAACCCGGCGGCGCTCAAGGCGAACCTCGCCGACCTGCCGCGGGGCGCGGACATCATCGTCAACACCGACGAGTTCACCAAGCGCAACCTGGCCAAGGTCGGCTACCAGTCGAACCCGCTCGAGGACGACTCGCTCGCCGGCTACGTGGTGCACCCGGTGGCGCTGACCTCGATGACGGTCGGCGCGCTCGCCGAGCAGGCGGTGTCCAAGAAGGACGCCGAGCGGGCCAAGAACATGTTCGCCCTCGGCCTGCTCTCCTGGATGTACAACCGGCCGTACGAGTCGACGCTGCGCTTCCTGGAGCGCAAGTTCGCCGCCCGCCCCGAGCTGGTCGCGGCGAACGTCGCGGCGTTCCGGGCCGGCTGGAACTTCGGCGAGACCACCGAGGACTTCGCGGTCCGCTACGAGGTCAAGCCGGCAAAGATGCGGCCGGGCACCTACCGCAACATCACCGGCAACGCGGCCCTGTCGCTCGGCCTGGTGGCCGCCGGCGTCCGCTCCGGGCTGCCGGTCTTCCTGGGCGCCTACCCGATCACCCCGGCCTCGGACATCCTGCACGAGCTGAGCAAGCACAAGCGCTTCGGCGTGCTCACCATGCAGGCCGAGGACGAGATCGCCGCGGTCGGCGCGGCGTTGGGCGCGTCGTACGGCGGCTCGCTCGGCGTCACCACCACCAGCGGCCCGGGTGTGGCGCTCAAGAGCGAGACGATCTCCCTCGCGGTGGCGCTGGAGCTGCCGCTGGTCATCGTCGACGTGCAGCGGGCCGGTCCCTCCACGGGCATGCCCACCAAGACCGAGCAGGCCGACCTCAACATGGCGCTCTACGGCCGCCACGGCGAGGCCCCGGTCGCGGTGATCGCGCCGAAGTCGCCGGCGGACTGCTTCCACGCGGCCATCGAGGCGGCCCGGATCGCGCTGACCTACCGCACGCCGGTCATCCTGCTGTCCGACAACTACGTCGCCAACGGCTCCGAGCCGTGGCTGCTGCCCGACGTCGAGTCGCTGCCCGACCTGCGGGTCGAGTTCGCGACGAAGCCCAACGGCGACGACGGCACCACGTTCCTGCCCTACCTGCGCGACCCGGAGACCCTGGCCCGGCCGTGGGCCGTCCCGGGCACCGCCGGGCTGGAGCACCGCATCGGCGGCCTGGAGAAGGCCGACAAGACCGGCGACATCTCGTACGACCCGGCGAACCACGACTTCATGGTGCGCACCCGGGCGGCCCGGATCGAGACGATCCCGGTGCCGGACGTGGAGGTCGAGGACCCGGACGGCGACGCCCGGGTGCTGGTGCTCGGCTGGGGCTCCACGTACGGTCCGATCGGCGCGGCGTGCCGGGGCCTGCGCCAGCGCGGCCACGCCATCGCGCAGGCGCACCTGCGGCACCTCGCCCCGATGCCCGCCAACCTCGGCACGGTGCTGCGCTCCTACGACCGCGTGGTCATCCCCGAGATGAACCTCGGCCAGCTCGCCCACGTGATCCGGGCGAAGTACCTGGTCGACGCGATCGGCTACAACCAGGTCCGCGGCCTGCCGTTCACCGCCGCCGAGCTGGAGACGATGCTGGAAGAGGTCCTGAAGAATGTCTGAGCCCGTCGCCCTCAAGCTCACCGCCAAGGACTTCAAGTCCGACCAGGAGGTGCGCTGGTGCCCCGGCTGCGGCGACTACGCGATCCTCGCCGCGATCCAGCAGTTCATGCCGGAGCTGAACATCCCGCGCGAGCGGATCGTCTTCGTGTCGGGCATCGGCTGCTCGTCCCGCTTCCCGTACTACATGAACACCTACGGGATGCACTCGATCCACGGCCGCGCCCCGGCGATCGCCACCGGCCTGTCGGCCAGCCGCCCCGACCTGTCGGTCTGGGTGGTCACCGGTGACGGTGACGCGCTCTCCATCGGCGGCAACCACCTGATCCACGCGCTGCGCCGCAACGTCAACCTGAAGATCCTGCTGTTCAACAACCGGATCTACGGCCTGACGAAGGGGCAGTACTCGCCGACCTCCGAGGTCGGGAAGGTCACGAAGTCGACCCCGGCCGGCTCGGCCGACGCGCCGTTCAACCCGCTGTCGCTCGCTCTCGGGGCCGAGGCCACCTTCGTGGGCCGCACCATCGACTCGGACCGCAAGCACCTCCAGTCGGTGCTGCGGGCGGCGGCGGAGCACCAGGGCTCGGCGTTCGTGGAGATCTACCAGAACTGCAACATCTTCAACGACGGCGCGTTCGACCAGCTCAAGGAGCCGACCACCCGCGACGACTTCCTGATCCGGCTGGAGCACGGGCAGCCGATCACCTTCGGCAAGGACGGGCAGTTCTGCGTCGTGCACCCGCCCGGCGGGTTCGGCCTGGAGGTCCGGGAGACCGCGTCGGTCAGCCCGGGCGAGATCGTCGTGCACGACGCGACGGTCACCGACCCGGCGTACGCCTTCGCGCTGTCCCGGCTGCCCGGGCTGGACCTGCGGAACACCCCGATCGGCGTGTTCCGCTCGGTGGACCGGCCGTCGTACGACAGCGTGGTGCAGGAGCAGCTCGCCGAGGCGAAGGCGAAGGTCACCGAGACCCCGGAGCAGCAGCTCGCCGGCCTCCTCGCCAGCGGGGACACCTGGACCATCCTCTGACCGACGTGGCCGGCCGCCCCTGAGCGGGAGCCGGGCAGGCGCACCGCCGCGTTGCCGGAACGACAGGAGGGCCCGCAACCCGATCCCGGGTCGCGGGCCCTCGTCGCTCACGTGTCGGGTCTCTGCCACCGGGTCGCCGGGTCGGTCGCCTCGGGACCTGAGCCGGTCGGGTCACCCCCTCCGGCGGGAAGGTCTGCCATCCCGTCACGCCCCGGCTGCGGCTCTCCCCATCTGGAACACGAGCAACCACCTGCGCAAACCGCCGACGCAGCCGGACCCGCCTCCGCCAACCCCCGCTTTGATCACGGTAAGTAACGGTACCCGCCCTTCCGCCAGTTACTACGATGAGTGACGGTCTCGTCGGCGCGGAAGGGCGGGGCGCTCGCCACCCTTGACGCCGAAAGCTCGTGACCAGCGTCTTCAGCGTGAGGCGCCCTCGGGAACGACCAAGCCCCGCGCGCCCTTTGCTCTGCATCCTCATACGCAACAGGCACCCACGGTTACTGGTGCGCATGAGGATGCAGAGCAAAGCGTCCGGAGGAACATGGCCGGGGACGTGCGGATCGAACACCGAACGTAACTGTGTAGCCCGACGGGCGTGCGGCGCATGTTGCTCGGCGTCCTGTTGTGCCGCACCGGGCGGGCGCCGGGCCAGACGCACGGGAAATCCGCAGCCGGCACCGGCGGCGTGGCCCTCACCTGGCAGCGCGGCGGCGAGGCATCGCAACGGCACCGGCACCGGCCCTCGCCCGAGTCAGGGCGGCCGCCGGTCAGGAGGCTGTGGTCGCCTGCGGGCGGTCGTCGCGTACGTGCACCAGCATGTCGCCGGTCTCGATGACCGCGCCGGCCTTGTCGGCCAGGGTGACCACCTTGCCCCGCCGGACCAGGGCGATGACCAGCGATTCCAGCTCGCGCGGGGAGCGGCCCACCTCGGAGCGCTCGGCGGAGCGCATCGCCAGCGCCATGCCCTGGCCCGGGGTGAGCAGGTCCTCCACCACGTCGATCAGCGGCGGGGCCGAGGTGGACAGGCCCAGCAGCCGGCCGGCGGTGGCCGAGGAGACGATCACGTGGTGGGCGCCGCTCTGCTTGAGCAGCGGGGCGTTCTCCGCCTCCCGGGCGGCGGCGATGATCCGCACCTGCCCGGCGGTGAGCTGCCGTACGGTCAACGCCACCAGGACCGAGGCGTCGTCGCTGTCGGTCGCGATGATCACCGCCTTGGCGTTGCGTACGTGCGCCTCGTTGAGCACCGACGAGCGGGTCGCCGAACCCTCGATCGCCACCAGGCCGGCCGAGGTGGCCTGCCGCAGCGCCGGACCGCTGCGCTCCACCACCACGATCCGGGACTTGTCGAGACCGTTCTCCAGCAGGGCGGAGACCGCGCTGCGGCCCTTCGTGCCGTAGCCGCAGATGATGACGTGGTCCTTCACGGCTCTCCTCCACCGCGACAGGCGACGCCCGGTGCGGTACTGCTCGGTCAGCACTTCCAGGGTGGTGCCGACCAGGATGATCAGGAAGATCACCCGGGCCGGCGTGATGTAGACGACGTTGATCAGCCGGGCGGTCTGGCTGACCGGGGTGATGTCCCCGTAGCCGGTGGTCGAGAGGGTGACCACCGCGTAGTAGAAGCAGTCGAGGAGGGTCAGCGCGTCCTCGTTGACGTCGCGGTAGCCGTCCCGGTCGAGGTAGACCACGGCGACGGTGGCGAAGACCAGGCCGAGGGCGGCGGCCAGCCGAAGACTCAGCGCGCTCAGTGGGCCCCGTCGCTGGGCGGGAAAGTGGATCACGTGAGGGCCTTCCCCGGCCCTGTCGTCGCCTGCACGAGCACAACATAGCGGCCTGCGCGGATCTCGCACGGCGGGGCCGTCGACCCGGGTCACGACGGCTCACCCACGACGCGCGGCGCGACGGGACGACCCGCGCGGCCGGCAGGGGGCATGATGAGGGGTGTCCCCCGGACGACGAGCCCGAGAGTGAGGCCCGCATGTCGTTGCTGCGACGAGTGATCGGCGGGGTGCTGCGCCGGCTCCGGCTGCGGCAGGGCCGCACGCTGCGCGAGGTGGCCGAGGCCGCCGGAGTGTCCGTGCCCTACCTCTCCGAGGTCGAACGCGGTCGCAAGGAGGCCTCCTCGGAGGTGCTCGCGGCGATCTGCCGGGCGCTCGGCATCCACCTGTCCGACCTGCTCGAGGAGGCGCGCGACGACCTGCGTCGGGTCGAGCCGCGCATCCCGGCCGCGCCCCGGGCCGGCCTGGCCCGGCTGGAGCGGGCGGAGGTCGGCCGGCCCGACGCCGCCACCCCGGCCGTGCGGGTCGCGCCCCGGGCCGGCGGCCCCCTGCTCCACCTGGCTCCACGCCAGGGCGGCACGACCCTCCGGGTCGGGCGGCCCACCTCCGCCGTGCACGGCCGCTCCGGCCCGCGTACCCGTGTCGCGCTGGGCTGCGGGCGGACGCGGGCGGGCGCGCGGACGTTGACCGTCGTCTAGTCCGGCCGGTTCTGCCGTCGGCTGATCTGCCGCCGGCAGAATCATTGGCCCCGCGGGTGGCGTTCCGCGCAGGCTGGAGGTGCCGGTCCCCCGGGCGCCCTCCGGTCGCCCGCCGGCAGTGCCGGAAGGGCGGACGCGATGATCGGTCTCGACGTGCGGATGTTGGACGGCGGGCAGCCGTCCTTCGGCGACCAGGTGTTCGACCGGCTGCTGAAGGAGCGGATCATCTTCCTGGGCACGGAGGTCACCGACGCCTCGGCGAACCAGATCTGCGCCCAGATGCTGCTGCTCGCCGCCGAGGACCCGGAGCGGGACATCGTGCTCTACATCAACTCGCCGGGTGGCTCGGTGAGCGCGGGCATGGCCGTCTACGACACGATGCGGTTCGTCCGCAACGACGTGGCCACGGTGGCGCTCGGCTTCGCCGGCTCGATGGGGCAGTTCCTGCTCTGCGCGGGCACGGCCGGCAAGCGTTACGCGCTGCCCCACTCGCGGATCATGATGCACCAGCCGTCCGGCGGGATGGGCGGCACCGCCGCGGACATCACGATCCAGGCGGAGAACATGCTGCACGTGAAGCGGACCATGCAGGAGTTGATCGCGCGGCACAGCGGGCGCAGCCTGGAGGAGATCCAGCGGGACTGGGACCGCGACCGGTGGTTCACCGCCGAGGAGGCCCGCGAGTACGGCCTGATCGACCGGGTGGTCACGAAGGCCGAGCAGCTTCCGGCGAGCTGACGGACCCGGGCCGCGACGGGAGGCAGCGACACCGGCGCCGGACGCGCCCCCTCGATCCGCGTCCGACCTCCGGTACGCGATGGCCATCGCCGTGCTGGCCACCGATACGACGGAGCCTATTCCCGCCGGTGGGAATCCGCGCGGACTGCCGGTGCAGCGTCTTGTGCACGAATCTCGTTACACGAATCTCGCTACGTCCTGCGGCGCCGCCTCCACGAGGGCGCGCAGGGCGGCGGCGAGCACCGGCCCGAGCCCGCCGCGGTCGGCCGGCACGGACGCCGCGCCGGCTGACCGCGGGCGTTCGAGGAGGTGTCCGCCGTGCGACCCGGGACCGGTAGCGTGCCCGGGCGTGACCGAACCGGAGCACCTGCACGACACCCGATCGTCCTACGACACCCTGGCCGTCGACTACGCCGAGCGGTTCCAGGACGAACTGGTCGCCAACCCGTGGGAGCGGGCGGTCCTCACCGCCTTCGCCGACCTCGTACGCGCCGCCGGGAACGGGCCCGTCGCCGACGTCGGCTGCGGCCCAGGCCGGCTCACCGGGTACCTGCACGGGCTCGGACTGGACGCGTTCGGCATCGACCTCTCCCCGCGGATGGTCGAGGTCGCCCGCCGGGCCCACCCCGACCTGCGCTTCGAGGTGGGCGCGATGCCCGGCCTGGAGCTGCCCGACGCCTCCCTCGGCGGCGTCGTGGCCTGGTACTCGACCATCCACGTCCCGGACGACCTGCTGCCGGCCACCTTCGCCGACTTCCACCGGGCGTTGACGCCCGGCGGTCACCTGGTCCTGGCGTTCCAGGTCGGCGACGAGCCGCTGCACCTCACCGAGGCGTTCGGCCACCCGGTCTCGCTGGACTTCCGGCGCCGCCGACCGGAGCGGGTGGCCGACCTGCTGGCCGACGCGGGGCTGGACGTCCGCGTCCGGCTGGTGCGCGAGCCCGAGACCTTCGGCAGCCAGCCGGAGCGCACGCCGCAGGCGTACCTGGTGGCCCGCCGGCCGGCCGGCTGAGGCGCGCCGGGTCAGCCCGCGACGGTCAGCACCACCTTGCCGAGCGCCCGGCGCCCCTCCAGGTCGGCGTGCGCGGTGGCGGCGTCGGCCAGCGGGTAGGTGGAGACCAGCGGCCGCCACCAGCCCTGCCCCGCCAGCTCCAGCGACCGGGCGGCCAGCGCCGGGATGCCGCCGGGCAGGGCGCGGATCCGGTGTCCCAGCCAGCCCACGGTCAGGCCCCGGCCGACGACGTCGTCGGTGCCGATCCGGGTCGCCTCGCCCGCCGACCAGCCGAACATCATGAACCGGCCGCCCGGCCTCGTCAGCTCCAGGGCGGCCCGGCCGACCGCGCCGCCCACCCCGTCGTACACCAGGCTCAGGCCGCCGACCCGGTCCCGCACCACGTCGGCCCAGTCCGGGCGGCCGTAGTCCACCACGAGGTCCGCGCCCAGCTCGCGCAGCTTCGCCGTCCGGTCGGCCCCGCGCGCCGCCGCCACCACTGTGGCGCCGGTCGTCCGCGCGGCCTGCGCCAGCAGCCAGCCGACCCCGCCGGCCGCCGACGGCACGAGGACGACGTCGTCCGCCGTCGGCGGTTCGAGGTCGAAGATCCCGAGGGCCGTCCGGCCCGTGCCGACCGCGGCCACCGCCTCGGCGTCGGTCAGCCCCGGCGGTACGGCGTACAGCGACCCGACGGCGGTGACCGCCTGCTCGGCGTACCCGCCCGGCACCATGCCCAGGTGCGCGACGACCCGCCTGCCGCGCCACGCCCCGTCCACGCCCCCGCCCAGCCCGTCGACGACGCCGGCGACCTCCCGGCCGGGGACGGTGGGCAGGTCGGGCAGCGGGAGCGGGCCGCCTGCCTCGCCCCGGCGCAGGGTCGTGTCGAGCAGGTGCACGCCGCTGGCCGACACGGCGATCCGGACCTGGCCGGGGCCGGGTGTCAGGTCGGGCAGGTCGTCGAGGACCAGATTTCCGGGGGGACCGAACTCGTGAAGCCGAATCGCACGCATGCCTCCATCCGACAACCTCAATCCCGCTTCAGGTCAACCCTCGGACGGCGCTAGACGGTCGGCACCACCATCGGGATCCCGGTCGCCGGGTTCGGCATCACCATGCTCGGCAGGCCGAACACCTCCCGCGTGAGGGCGGCGTCCACCACGTCGGCGGGCGGCCCCTGCGCGACGACCCGGCCGTCCTTGTAGCCGGCCCGCCCGGCCCCGGCGGGAACATCCCGCGCGCCGGCGGGGGTTGGGCGGGACCCCGCTCCGGGTACCAGAAGGAGCCCGGACGGGACGCGGTCCCGGTCCGTCCGGGATTCGGTCCCCCGGACGACCTTTAGACTAAGGTCACAGTCCGTAATCCGGATTCCCCGGACAATCGGAAGGACTACACGTGATCGAGACCATGCAGATGAGGCCGATCAACCCCGAGTCGGTGCCGGAGGCCACGGGCGGTTACCACAACGCGCTGGAGGTCCAGACCGCCGGACGGATGCTGTTCATCAGCGGGCAGATCCCCCAGACCCGGGACGGCCACGTCCCGGCCACCCCCGAGGCGCAGTGCCGACTGGTCTGGGACAACATCCGGGCCGTCCTCGCCGACGCCGGCATGGACGTCGACAATCTGGTCAAGGTCACCACGTTCCTGGCCGACCGCCGGCACGCCGACGTCAACACCAAGGTCCGCAACGAGGTGCTCGGCGCGCACCGCCCGGCCCTCACGGTGATCGTCACCGGGATCTTCGACCCGGAGTGGATCATCGAGATCGAGGCGATCGCCGTCGCCTGACCGGCCCGCCGCCGATCAACCGCCGGCATCCGGGCCGCAGACAGCCGGGCCGCCGCACCGCGTCCCCGCTCGGGTCGGCTCACCGGCGCGGTCGGGCGGTCGTGGTGGGAAGCTGCCCGTGCAGGCCGACGACCTGGTCGCACTCCGGGCTGCGGCCCAGTTCGCGCACGTGGGCCCGGACGAGCTGGGGGATCCGGTAGCGGCCGTCCGGCAGCGCCTCGGCGAGCCCCGCGTCGACCAGGCGTTCGGCGGCGACCTCGGCGGCGGCCATCGGCAGGCCCGACAGCGCGGCGAGGTTCGCCACGCTGACCAGGCCCCGGTCCAGCCGGCTCAACAGCCGCAGGGCCCGCAGCGCCGCACCGTCGCCGTCGCCGTACCGGGTCAGCACCCGCACCGCGCCGGCGAGGCAGTCCCGGATCGTCATCGACTCGCAGACCAGGGCGTCGAGCCGGGCGGCGGGATCGGTCAGCCGGGCGGCGAAGGCGGCGAGAGACCAGTTCTGCCGCGTCGCCAGCCGGGCGGCCGCGATCCGCAGGGCCAGGGGCAGCGCGTCGCAGCACGCCACGAGCACCCGCGCCGCCTCGGGCTCGGCGTCCACCCGCTCGATGCCGAGGTGGTACCGGAGCAGGTCGAGCGCGTCGTCCGTGTCCAGGGAGCCGACGGAGACCCGGGTGGCGCCGTCGAGGGTGGTCATCCCGGACCGCGAGGTGACGATCAGGGCGCTGCCGACCGGCACCGGCCCGAGGACGCGTACCTGCGCGGCGGTCGCCACGTCGTCGAGGACGACCAGGACCCGCCGGCCGGTCAACAGGGCCGACCAGCCCGACGCGGGGTGGTCGTCCGTCGGCGACGACAGCCCGAGCGCCTCGGCCAGGACGCGCACCGCCCGGGCGGCCTCCGCCGGCCCGTCGGGTGTCCCCCCGCCCATGGGTACGAACACCGACCCGCCCGGATGCTCCGCGGCCAGTTCGTGCGCGGCGCGTACCGCCAGGGCGGTCTTGCCGGCGCCGGCCAGGCCCTGGACCACGCCCGGCCGCCCCGACCGCACGCCCCTGACCAGCCGGCCCAGCTCGGAGCCCCGCCCGTGCAGGGCCACCGGGTCGGCGGGGAACCGGGAGGCCGGCGGGCTCGACGTGCCCACCCGGACGGGTGGGCGGGCCCCGGGGTGGTGCAGCCGCAGCGCGGGATCGTTGCGCAGGATCCGCTGTTCCAGGTCGCGCAGGGACTCGCTGGGCTCGATGCCCAGCTCGTCGACCAGCAACCGCCGCAGGTCGCGGTACGCGCCCAGGGCGACCGCCTGCTGGCCGTCGCGGTACAGGGCGGTCATCAGGTGGGCGTGCAGGCGCTCCCGCAGGGGGTGCTGGCTGACGAGCACCTTGAGTTCCGGCAGCAGCATGCCGTGCCGGCCCAGCTCCAACTCGGCGCCGATGCGGGCCTCGACCGTGGCGATCCGGGTCTCCTCCAGGCGGGCCACCTCGGCCATCACCAGCGGGGTCGGCCGGACGTCGGCCAGCGGGGCGCCGCGCCACAGCGCCAGCGCCGCGTCGAATCCCGCGACGCCGGCGTCCGGCAGGCCGGCCGCGAGATCGGCGTGGGCCTGCCTGATCAACCGCTCGCACTCGCCGATGTCGATCGTCTCGGGGGCGACCACCAGGCGGTAGCCGGGACTGCGGGTGGTCAGGACGCGGCCGTCGCGGTCGTTCAGGGCGCGGCGCAGCCGCCACGCGTACCCGGCGACGAGGCCGCTGGCCGAGGCCGGCGGGTTGTCGTCCCAGAGTTCGGCCACCAGTTGTTCGAGCGACACCACCTGGTCGGCCTTGAGCAGCAGCATCGCCAGCAACGCGCGCTGTTTAGCCGAGCCGATCCCCCGCCACTGGACGCCGTCGTGGAACTCCACCGGCCCCATCAACCGGAAACGCAGGCGGGCGGGCGGTGCTTGCGGCGGGATGGGCATCTCTGCTCTCGATTCGTGAGCGTGGTGGGAGTCGGTGCCGCTCAGACCAGTCCGACGTCCGCTGCCAGCCGCCGGCGGTCGACCTTGCCGTTGGCGTTGACCGGGAAGAACTCGACCCGGTGGTACCGCGCCGGCGCCATGTAGGGCGGCAGGTGGTCGGCCACCAGGGCCGCCAGCGCCGCCTCCGCCACGGTGTCGCAGGTGTAGAGCGCGTGCAGCTCGACCCCTCCGGCACCGGGCAGCGCCAGGACGACGACGTCGTGCACCCCCGGGTGCCGGCGCAGGACGGACTCGATCTCGCCCAGCTCGATCCGGTAGCCGTGGATCTTGACCTGGTCGTCGAGCCGGCCCAGGTGGACCAGTTCACCGTCCTCCCGACGGACCCGGTCGCCCGTCCGGTACCAGCTCTCCGGGCCGGGCGGGCCGTCGACCGGAACCGTCCGGTGCCCGTCGTGGTCGACGAACCGGCCGTGGTTCTGCGCGGCGTCGAGGTATCCGTCGAACCGCTGGGCGCCCCGCACGCAGAGTTCGCCGTCGTCCGCGGCGGTCCCGTCGGCCGCCAGCAGGACCCCCTCCAGGTGCGGATGGATCCGCCCGATCGGCACGGTGTCGTTGCTGGTGCGGGGCCACCGCGCCGGGTCGGCGTGGAGCTGGTAGCGGGTGCAGGTGACGGTGAGTTCGGTGGGCCCGTACAGGTTCTCCAGGGTGCTGCCCGGTGCGGCGTCCGCCCACGCCCGCGCCTGGGCCAGGGTGAGCTGCTCACCGGCGAACAGGCTCCACCGCAGGCCCGGCATGCTGCCGGGCCGCAGGGTGCGCAGGCGGCGGGCCAGGGAGATCACCGACGGTACGGAGAACCAGTGGGTGATCCGGTTGTCGTTGACGTAGCGGACGGGAGCCAGGGTGTCGCCGGGCGCGGCGACCACCAGCAGCGCGCCGGACAGCCAGGCGACGAACATGTCGAACACCGACGGGTCGAAGGTCAGCTCGAAGGTCTGCGACAGCCGTGCCCCCGGCCCCACCCGGTAGGCCTGCACGCAGTGCGCGAGGTACGGCATGAGATTGCGGTGCCGGATCGGCACCCCCTTGGGCGTGCCGGTGGATCCGGAGGTGAACAGGGTGTAGGCGACGTCGTCGGGGCCGCCCGCGTACGCGTCCGTCCACCGCTCGGCCGGCACGTCGTACCAGCGCTGCTCCGGGGTGTCGGGCAGGTGCAGGACGCGGGCCGGCCCGGCCGCCTCGTCGGCCACCCGCCGGCCCGCGTCGTCGGCGAGCAGGGCGTCCACCCCGGCGTGGGCGCAGGTGCGCCGGATCCGTTCCGCCGGCGCGTCGGGGCCGAGCGGCACGACGGTCGCGGCGAGCCGCAGCGTGGCGAGATAGCCGACGTACGCCGCGAGGCTGCGCGACGCGCAGAGCCCGACGACCCGGGGCGGGCGGCCGTGCAGGGCGACCAGCCGGGTGGCCAGCCGCTCGACCCGGTCCAGGAGCTCGGCGTACGTGAGCTCGTGCCCCGCGACGCGCAGCGCCGGGGCGTCGGGATGCCGGCGGACCGTGTCGGTGAACCCCTGGAAGAGGGTCGGGCCGTCCGTGCTCACCGGGAGCCGCCGGTGGTGGCCGCCTCCGGCAGGTCGCCGTCGTCGGCGGCGGTGCCGGCGCCCTCGTCCGCGTCGGGGCCCGCACCGGGCGCCGGACCGTCGACCTCGGCCATCCGTTCCCGGGTCACCACCTTGAAGAACGGGTAGATCAGCAGTACGCAGAGCACCGCGAAGAAGCCGAACGCCACCTGGTAGGAGAAGACCTGGGCGAGGATGCCGGCGAGGATCGCGGCGACCGGGGTCATGCCCCAGGCCACGAGGCGGCTCGCGGCGCTGAACCGGCCGAGCATGTCGGCCGGCACCAGCGACTGCGTGATGAACCGGGAGTTGACGGTCCACATCGTGCCGCCGGCACCGGCCAGGAACGCCGCGGCGCCGATGGCCCAGGCGCTGGACGGCGCGGCGGGCAGCAGCGCCGGGGCCGCGACGAGGGCGAAGGCGCCGACGATGTCGGTGAACATGGACCAGCGCCGGCCGATCCACCGGTTGACCGGCCCCACGATGACGGTGCCGATCACCCCGCCCGCGCCGAGGCCGGTGAGCAGGAAGCCGTACTGCCGCTCGTCGAGCCCGAGCGGGCCGCCGACGGCGTAGACCGGGATGAGGGCGAGCCACGCCGCCCAGCAGCCGGCCATGATCGCGATGAGCAGCGCCATCGTCCGGAGCAGCCGGTGCTGCCAGAGGAACCGGAGTCCCTCGCGGATGTCCTCGTTGACCGAGCGCTTGCGCGCGGGGCTGGCGACCCTGAAGTTGCCGACCAGCAGGAGCAGCAGGACCGCGCCGGCCACGTAGGCGAACCCGGTGACGCCGAGCGCCAACCCGAATCCGACCGCCACCAGGAAGCCGCCGATCGGCTGCCCGGCGAAGCCGTTGAACAGGTACTCCAGGGCCGTGATCCGCGCGTTGGCGGTCTCCCAGCGGTGTTTCGGCACGGCCGACGGGACGATGGAGACCCCGGCGATTCCGGCCACCACGTCGGCCAGACCGATGACGAGGGCGGCGGCGTAGATCAGCGCCAGCGTGGGGCTCGCGAAGAGCACGGCGACGAGAAGCGCCCCGACGGAGAGCATCCGGGCGATCTCGGCGGCCATCAGCAGGGCCCGCCGGTCCATCCGGTCGACGAAGACACCGACGTGCAGCGCGGCCACCAACCACGGCAGGCTCATGATGGCCGCGACGGCGGTGACCACGACGGGTGATCGGCTGATCTGGGCGGCGAGCAGCGGGAGGGCGATCCGGGCCACCGCGTCGGCGATGTTCGTGGTGCCCGTGAAGATGACCAGAATCCATTCGTTTCGCCTGGCTCCGGGCGGATCCGCCTGCGCTGTGGTTTGAGCTGTGGCCACGACAATCCCTCGCACGGTCTTGAATTAGGAGAAGTGAATGGGAACTCCGCCGCGAAGTACGCACACCACCCGGACAAACGATAAAGGACCATTTACCCGGCCGCGCGTGTCAATTAGCTGACACGCAATGCCGAGCGGGTGGGCGACCGATCCCGCACTTCCGCCCCGGTCATCGCCGGCAATTCCGATCGGGCTGGTCACCGGGCTGGGCGGAGTGGCAGGTCATCGGGGTCCGCGCGTTGACAGGGTGGTCGTTCGGGTATCGGCAGGCGGCTCCAACAATCGCGGAAAGTCCCTTTCGCGCCTTATGGGAATACTCTGCGTTGCGCTGGTTGCACCATAGGTCATCCGGGGGGACGTGTCCATCCTCACGTCAGTGCGCCGGCCGACCCTCCCGGCGGCGGCAACGGCCGGCGATCACTGCCCGCCGGCGACCCGAATAATACGTACGGGGAGCTTCTGTCGCCCCTGCCGCATCTGGGGCGATTACGGCGGCATTGCCGCCCCGCCGCGCACCGTCTCCGGGCTTCCGTCACTGGCCAGCGCCCCTTTCGCGCCGCCCCGACCAGAGCCGTACGGGGCACCGGAGTGCCGCCCGAATCAGCGACCAACGACATTCCATCCCGGGAACATCGAGAGAACATCGGCGCCGGGATGCTCGGACCCGTAGAACTTCCAAGCGCAAATTCAGTCGACCCCACCTCGATCGGCGACCGGCTCCACGTCCGGTTTCCGATCATTGCGGCGCGGCCGACCTCAGGTGAACGGGAAGCAGGGATGACGACTCCAGCTGACCTCGACACGACGATCGCGAAGTACGCGTCGGTGGCCTTCGACGACTCGACCCCCCTGCTGGAGGCCGGCCTCGAATCGCTGTCCCTGCTGCGGCTCGCCGTCGAGCTGGCCGACGACGACGACGCGGAGATCGACGCCACCCGCCTGGTGGACCTCCGCACCGTGGCTGACCTCAAGCAGTGGCTACGCGAGCTGAGCGGCGTGGGAGCCGAGACCGGAGGCGCACGGTGACCACGACGGCCGGAACGGAACCCGCGACGGACACCGGGCCGGTGCGACTGCCGATCACCGAGTCGCAGAAGGGGCTGCTGGTCGTCAACGAACGCTCGCCCGGCCGCGCCGTCTACAACCAGCTCGTCCGGTTCGACATCGACCCGTCGATCCCCGACGAGACGATCGAGCGCGCGCTGGCCACGGTGGTCGCCGTCCAGCCGGCGATGCGCCAGGTCTTCGGGCTGCTCCCGGAGATGCACGCGCGGCTCACCCCGCCGCCGGAGCCGCAGGACTTCCCGCTCGAACGGGTCACGGCCCGGCTGCGCGACTTCGAGGAGGCGGTCGGCGCGGCACAGCGGCGGATCGGCCGACCCGAGTTCGACCTGGCCAACGGCCCCGCGTACCGCTTCGCCGTCGTCCGCTGCGTCGACGAACCCCGCGTGGCCGTCCTCATGTGCGACCACCACATCATCCTCGACGGCGTGTCGATGGGGCCCCTGGTGCGGGACCTGGAGGAGGCGCTGTCCGGCCGCCTCGTCGGGGCGGAGATCGAGCAGCGGCGCCTCGCCCGCGAGAAGGCATTCGTCAAGGAACTGGCGGCGCAGAACCGCACCGCCACCTCCGACCGCGTCGTCGACCGGTCCCGGGAGTGGGCGGCCCGGTTGCGCGAGGTCCCGCCCCTGGTGCTGGCGCCCCTGCCCGGCCGCGCCGCGCAGACGGAGTTCACCGGCGACCGGGTCAGCTGGTACCTCAGCCAGGCCGAGACGGCCGCGCTGTCGGAGACCTTCCGGCGGCTGGAGATCTCCCCCTTCGTCTTCTTCTCCGGCATCTACGGCACCGTGCTGGCCCGGCACGGCAACGTCTCCAGCGTCCTGGTCGGCAGCCCGTTCATGGCCCGCCGCACGATCGGCGCGTTCGACCTCGGTGGCTTCTTCGTCAACACGCTGCCGGTCACCGTCGACGTGGAGTGGAGCCGCACCGTCGACGAGCATCTCGGCAAGGTGGTCCGGGAGTCCATCGACTTCTGCCGCGCGAACGTCGACGTCACCTTCAACCGGCTCGTCGCCGACGTGCGGCCCGACCGCTCCAGCAACCGCAACCCGCTGTTCTCGGCGATGCTCGCCATGCAGGACACCTTCACGCCGGACGCGGGCGGGGCCGTGCTGCGGGTCCTGGAGCCCGGCAACGGCACCGCCAAGTTCGACCTCTGGCTGGGCGCCACCCCCGTCGACGGCCGGTGGCTGCTCGAACTCGAGTACGACCGGCAGCTCATCGCACCGGTCGTCGCCGACGGGCTGCTCACCTCGCTGCGCGACGCCGTACGTGGGGCGGTCTCCGACGGCTCGCGCCGGCTCGGTGACCTCTTCGCCGACGCCTCCGCCGCGGCCAGCATCCGCTCCGACGGCTGGACCAGCCCGCTGACCGGCGAGACGCCGTGGGACTGGGTGACGGCGGCGGCCCGGCAGCGGCCCGACGCCCCCGCGATCGAGGACCCGACCCGCCGGCTCGACTACCGGCAGTTGCTGGCCGAGGCCGAACGGATCAGCGCCGGGCTCGCCGCGCACGGCGTCGGCCCCCGCGCCGTGGTGGGCCTCGCCGCGACGACCCTCTGCGACACGGTGACCGCCATCCTGGCCATCCTCCGCCGGGGTGCGGCGTACCTCCCCCTGGATCCGGGCCTGCCCGCCGAGCGGTTGGAGTTCATGGTCCGGCGTGCCGGCTGCGAGTTCGTCGTCGGCGAGGCGCTCGTACCCGACGTGCCCACGGTCGCGGTGGCGGACCTGGCCGCCGCGACGGAGCCCGTACCCGAATCGCTGGCCGACCCCGACGCGCCGATCTACGTCATGTACACGTCGGGCTCCACCGGGCAGCCCAAGGGCGTCCAGATGGGGCACCGCCCACTGGCCAACCTCACCAGCTGGCAGATCGCGGCCCTCGGCATGGACGCCGAGACCCGCTTCCTCCAGTACGCCCCGCTCGGCTTCGACGTCTCCTTCCAGGAGATCCTGCCGACCCTGGCGGCGGGCGGGACGGTGGTCTCCCGCGAGCCGGCCGACCGGCGGATGTTCACCGCCGTGCTCAGCCGGATCGCCCGGACCGAGGTGACCCACGTCTACCTGCCGGTCGCGGCGCTTCGCCCCCTGGTCCAGACCGCCGCGGGCCGGGGCACCCGGTTGCCCGCGTTGCGTTACCTGTGCGTCTCCGGCGAGCAGCTCATCGTCGACGACGAGATCCGCGACTTCTTCCTCGCCCACCCGCACTGCACCCTGGTCAACCTGTACGGCCCCACCGAGACCCACGCGGTCACCTCGCACCGGCTGTCCTACCGGGACGCCGTCTGGCCGACCCACGTGCCGATCGGCCAGCCGTACCCGCGGGTGAGCGCGTACGTGGTCGACGCCACCGGCCACCTCGCCCCGCCCGGCGTCGCCGGCGAGCTGCTCCTGGGCGGGGACTGCCCCGCCGACGGCTACATCAACGACCCGGAGATCACGGCCGAACGGTTCGTGCCCGACCGCTTCTCCGACGCGCCCGACGCGACGGTGTACCGCACCGGGGACCTCGTGGTCCGCGACGACCGGGGCGACCTGGTCTTCCTGGGGCGGATGGACACCCAGGTCAAGATCCGGGGATACCGGATCGAGCTGGGCGAGATCGAGGCGGTCGCGAACCAGGTCGACGGCGTCCGACAGTCGGTGGCGGTGGTCCGGGGCTCCGGGGCCGACCGGGAACTCGGGCTGTTCGTCCGTCCCGACGAGGGCTCCACCGCCGACCCGGAACAGGTCCGCCAACGGCTGACCACGGCACTGCCGGTCTACATGCGTCCCCTGTGGATCTTCCCGGTCGACCGGGTCCCGACCACGCCGACCGGCAAGACCGACCGCGACGCCCTGCTGCGGCTCGCCGACGAGCTGCTGGTCGAGCAGCAGAGCGCGGACAGCACGGAGGTCGCGTACGCCGACGACCTGGAGCGGGAGCTGGCCGGGCTCTGGGGCGGGGTGCTCGACGTCGAGGGCATCCGGCCGGACCGCCCGCTCATCGAGTACGGCGCCCACTCGCTGAACATCTTCACCACCCTCGCCGAGGTGCAGGAGCGCTACGGGGTGGCGGTGCCGCTGGTCGACTTCTTCGCCGCGCCCACCGTGGCCACCCTGGCGGGGCTCGTCCGCTCGGCGCGCGGCGGCGACCCGGCGGTGACGCCGTGACGACCAGGCTGCCCGGCCGGCTGGTCCCCCTGCTGCGGCGGGGCGCCCGACCGGCGTGCGTGCTGCTGCCGGGCGCCGGCGGCGGGCTGCACCCCTACCTGCGGCTCGCCGCGGCCATCGGCAGGACCCACAACGTCGCGGCCGTACGCGCGGCCGGCCTGCTGCCCGACGAGGAGCCGGAACTCAGCATCGCCGAGATGGCCGACGCGGCGGCGCGGGCGCTGGACGCGGACGGGACCGTCCCGGCGGCCGTCCTCGGCTGGTCCCTCGGCGGCTCGGTCGCCTGGGAACTGTGCGTCCGGCTGGCCGAGTGGGGGCACCTGCCCGACCTGGTGCTGGTGGACGCGACGCCGCTGCCGCGCCGCGCCACGGCCGAGGAGGACGCCCGGGTCCGCGAGACCGTCGTCGGGATGCTCGGGCCGCGCCCCGACCCGGCGACCGTCGAGCGGGTCCGGCGGGTCTTCGACACCCAGGTCGCCGCCCTCGCCGACTACCGGGCCGACCGGCCCTACGCCGGCCGGGTGCTGATGCTGATGTGCACCGACGAGGAGTTCGGGTTCCGGGCGGAGGCTTCGGCCCGGTGGCGGGAACTCGCACCGGACCTGCGCGCCGGTCGACTCGACGCCGGGCACTTCGACGTCTTCGACCCCGACCGCCTGCCGCAGCTGGTCGACGAGGTGACGCCGTTCCTCGGCCGCGCCTCCGGCGCGGTGCGGCGATGAGCCCGCTCGCGGTGGTCAGCGGCGGCACCCGGGGCATCGGGCTCACCTTCAGCCGCCGGCTGGTGAAGCTGGGGCACCGGGTGGTCGCGCCGTACCGGGGTGACGCCGTCGCGGCGGCGTCGGCGGCGGCCGAACTCGGCGACGCGTTCCACCCCGTCCGGCTCGACGTCGGCGACGCCGCCGCGGTCGACGCCGCCGTGCGGACGGTCCTCGCGGAGCACGGCCCGCCGACCGTGCTGGTCAACAACGCGGGCATCAACATCGACCGGCCGTTCCTGGAGATGTCGACGGAGGACTGGCGGCGGGTGCTGGACACCAACCTATCCGGCGTCTTCCACCTCACCCGGGGGTTCGCGCCGGCGATGCTGGCGGCCGGGCGCGACGGCGTGATCGTCAACGTGGGGGCCACCACCGGCATCCGCCCCCGCCGCAACGGCGTGAACTACTGCGCCAGCAAGGCCGGCCTGCTCCAGCTCACCAAGTGCCTGGCGCTGGAGCTGGCGCCCCGGATCAGGGTCAACTGCCTGATCCCCGGCATGACCGAGACCGACGAGCTGGTGACCCGGTTCCGGCTGGACGACCCGGCCGCCCGGGCGGCGGTGGTCGCGGAGATCCCCCGGGGCCGCATCGGCACCACCGAGGAGATCGCCGACGCCCTGGAGTTCCTCGTCGGGCCGGCGAGCGGATACCTGACCGGGCAGAAGCTGATCGTGGACGGTGGGCAGTTCATGTGGTGAGCGATGTGGACGACATCCTGGACGGCGCGACGCGGGCCCGGGCCGAGCTGCCCCCGCCCGGCGACGGGCGCTACGACCGGTACTGCGAGGCGCTCGCCGACCGGCTCTCCGCGGCCTGGGCCGACGTCCTGGCGGCGAACGCCACCGACGTGGCCCGGGGCACCGAGGCGGGTCTCGGCCCCGAGCTGGTGGACCGCCTGGCGCTCGGCAAGCGCCACCTCGACGCGCTGGTCGACCTGATCGCACGGGCCCGCGCGGCGCTGCCGGCGGTGACCGCGCCGGCCGCCGGGCACCGGGCCGGCAACGGCGCCACCGTACGCCGGCTGCCCAAGCCGCTCGGCGTGGTGCTGATGATCTTCGAGGCGCGGCCGACGGTGACCGTGGAGGGCGCCCTGCTCCCGGTGGCGGTCGGCAACGTGGCCGTCCTGCGCGGCGGGTCGGAGATCGCGGCCACCAACCGGGCCCTCGCCGTCGTCGTCGGGCGGGCGCTGGAGGACGCGGGGCTGCCCGCCGGCACCGTACGGATCGTCACCGACCCCGACCGCCGGCTGGTCCGGGCCCTGCTGAAGCGGCACGACGCGATCGACGTGCTGATCCCCCGGGGCAGCCCGTCCCTGATTGACTACTGCCTGACCAGCTCCACCATCCCGGTCATCGCCAGCGGCGGCGGCGTCAACCACCTCTACGTCGACCGCAGCGCCGACCTGGAGCTGGCCGCCCGGATCGCCCTCGACAGCAAGCTGGGCGAGCCGACCGCATGCAACACCCTCGAACTGGTGCTGGCCCACGCCGACGTGGCCGAGGAGCTGACCCGGGCCCTGCTGCGGGCCGGCGCCGGGCTGCCCGAGCCGTGGCTGCTGCGGGTCGACCCCCGGCTGACCGCCGCCGTGCCGGCCGGGGCGCCGGTGGCCGAGCTGACCGCCGCCGACGACGGCCGCGAGTTCCTGGAACGCGCGGTCGGCATCCGGCCCGTCGCCGGTCTCGACGAGGCGGCGGCCCACATCCGCCGCTTCGGCTCCCGGCACACCGAGGGCGTGGTGGCCGCCGACCCGGCGGTCGTGGCCGGGTTCCTGGCCAGGGTCGACGCCGCCGCGCTGGTGGTCAACGGCTCCCTGCGCCTGCACGACGGGCCGACGATGGCGCTGGGACCGGAGCTGTCCATCAGCACGGGCCGGCTGCACGTACGCGGGCCCGTCGACCTGTCCGCCCTGCTGACCTGGAGCTGGGTCGTCGACGCCGGGGGCAGGCTGCGCGGCGACGGGACGGAGGCGGCATGACGGACCGGTCCCTGATCAACGAGGCCGTGAAACGGCTGGTCGTACGCGAGTCCCGGCTCGCGGTCGACCCCGGCACGGTCGACGACGACGAGCCCCTCAACGGCGACCTGCTGCGGGTCAACTCGCTGGGCTTCCTCGGCATGCTCGTCCGGCTCGAGGACGAACTGGACGTGACGCTGCCGGACGACATCTTCGCCGGGCGGGTCTTCACGACCGTCGCGGACCTGGTCGACGTCGTCGCCGACGTGGTGAAGGAGGAGTCGTGACCGAGACGCCCCGGGCCTGGCGCAGCGTCCTGCCGCACCTCGGCTACGAGCTGCCCGCGGACGTGACGCCCGAGGACACCGGTGGCCCGGTGACCGCGACCCTGCCCCTGGAGCTGATCCGGCAGAGCGTGTCGGCCCGGGAGTTCTGGCCGATCCCGGAGCCGGTGGCCGAGCGCTACCGGGCCTACCGGCCGGCGCCGCTGTGGCGGGCCCGACGCTTCGAGGCCGAGATCGGGGCCACCGTCCCGATCTACGTGAAGTACGAGGGCGGCAACATCTCCGGCAGCCACAAGTTCAACACCGCGCTGGCGCAGGCCCACTACTACCATCGCGCGGGCTTCCGGGAGCTGGTCACCGGCACCGGTGCCGGGCAGTGGGGCAGCGCCCTCGCCGCCGCCTGCGCCGCGTTCGGCATGGCCTGCACCGTCTTCATGGTCGGCGGCAGCCTGCGCGACAAGCCGTACCGGGGCAGCCTGATGCGGCTCTACGGCGCGGAGCTGCACGCCAGTCCCAGCCCGCTGACCGGGGTGGGACGCGCCGCCGCCGAGCGTCCGGGGCAGGGCAACAGCCTCGCGCTGGCCATCGGCGAGGCCGTCGAGTACGCCCGGGCGGACCCCAAGCGGGCGTTCTGCATCGGCAGCGGCGAGACGTACAGCATCCTGCACCAGTCGGTGATCGGCCTGGAGTCGATCGACCAGCTCGCCGCCCTCGACGCCCCCGTGGACGCGGTGATCGGCTGCGTGGGCGCCGGCAGCAACTTCGGCGGGCTGGCCCTGCCGTTCTTCGCCGCCTGGCGGGCCGGCGAGCTGGACGTGCCCGCCGATCTGATCGCGGTCGAGTCCAGCGCCACCCCGAAGCTGACCCGGGGGGTGTACGCCTACGACCACACCGACTCCACCGGCACCGGCCCGATGGAGCCGATGTACACGATCGGCAGCGGGTACGCGATCCCCGCGTCGCACTCGGCCGGGCTGCGCTTCCACGGCGCGGCGAAGCTGGTCTCCGCGATGCGGCACCGGGACCAGATCTCGGCGCTGGCGGTGGGCCAACGGGAGGCGCTGACCGCCGGCCGGACGTTCGCCCTGACCGAGCTGGTGCTGCCCGCGCCGGAGTCGGGTCACGCGCTGGCGGCCGCCGCCCGCGTGGCGACCGGGCGCGAACCCGGGCACCCGGCGCGGCACGGGGTGTTGGTCTGCGTCAGCGGGCACGGCCTGCTCGACCTGGCCGCGTACGACAAGCTCCTCGCCGGTCTGCCCGAGGACCGGCCGGCCGACGCGGACGCGTTGCGGGCGGCGACGGCGTCGCTCCGCGCGGTCCACCCGACGTGAAGGGCGTGACATGGTCGCTGTGCCTGCGGTGCCGACGCGCAGCCGGGAGTGGACGCCGGTGCTGACCGGTCTCCGCGCCGAACTGCTGGACTGCGTCCAGGTGAACCTGGCCGCACTGGCCGACCGGGCCTACCGGCCCGGCGCGCACCTGGCGCTCGGCGCCACCCTGCGCTTCCACGCCGCCGAGGGGCCCGCCGGGATGCCGGCGGTGACCGCGTCGGTCGAGCAGCGGCTCACCGAGGCGGCCGACCTGCTCGGCCTGCGGGTCGCCCGGCGCTGGGACGACGTGCCCGGCGCGCGGCTACGCGAGCTGCTGGCGGAGCACTCGCCGCTCTACGTGGTCGCCGACACGTTCACCATGAGCTGGCTGCCCTACGCCGGCCACCAGCACATGGAGCACAGCTTCCTGCTGGTCGAGGCCGGCGAGCACTGCGTCGTGGTCGACGGCTACCACAACTCCACCCAGTGGGGCGACGCGCGACCGGGGACGTGGCGGATGTCGGCCGCCGACTTCGACGCGGCGGTGCCCCGGGCGACCGCGATGACCGTCGTCGCCGACGGTGCCCCGGTGCTCGACCGGACGGCGGTCCTGCGCGCCAACGCCGCCGCCTTGCGCGCCGGGGCCGACCGGATCGAGGACTACCTGGCGGCGGTCCGGCGGCGGGCGGGCGAGGCGGAGGCGGCGGCCCAGCTGGTGCTCGACGTGTGGCTGCTCGGCCGCTCCCGGGCCCTGCACGCCGCCTGGCTGGCCGGCGACCCGGACACCGCCGACGCGGCGCGGGAGGCCGCCGAACGCGCCGACGCCTGGCTCGCCCTCGCCGGTCAGAGCTACGTGGCCATGCGCCGGGTCCGCCGGGGCGGCGTCTTCCCCGCCCCCGTCCTCGACCAGCTCGCCGGCCTGCTGCGCGACGACGTGGCGCTCGCCGGGCGCCTCGCCGACGCCGGGCCGGTGCCGCCGCCGCAGGACGGGCCGGCCGCCGACCCGGGCCGGATCCGCGCGGTCCTGGCCGACGAGGTACGCGCCGTCCTCGGCGTCGGCCCGGAGGTGCCGGTCGACGGGCGTCCGCTGCGGACGCTGTCGGGCTTCAACTCGTTCCGGCTGGTCGAGGTGATCGAGCGGGCGGAGACCCGGCTGGGGGTGGAGCTGGACCCGGACGACCTCACCGGGACGGCCCTGCACGACCTCGACTCGCTGGGCGCCGTGTTCGGGCGGGCCCGGCCGGCGGCGCAGGGGGTGTCGGGCCGGTGAGCGGGTTGCTGCACGACCTGCTGGACCGCACCGCGTCCGCCCGGCCGGATGCGCCGGCGATCACGCACGGCGACCTGGTCCAGAGCTACGGCGAGCTGGACGCCGCCAGCCGCCGGCTCGCCGGCTGGCTGGCCGGGCGGGGTGTCCGCCGGGGCGAGCGGGTGGTCGTCTGCCTGCCCACCGACCCGCTGCTGCCAGCCCTGCTGTACGCCTGCTCCCGGGCGGGCGCCGTGTTCAGCGTGGTCAACGACCAGTCCCCCGCGATCGCCCTGGCGCACGTGCTGACCGACGCGGAGCCGGCGCTGCTCGTCACCGACAGCCCCCGGGCGCTGGCCGTGGCCGCCGACCACGGGGTGCCGACCGTCGGCTCGGCGGAACTGCGCGGCATCGTGCGGGACGGCCCGGACGCCGAGCCGGCCGCGTCCCCGCTGGTCGTCGACCCGGTCTGCCTCATCTACACCTCCGGCAGCACCGGCATGCCGAAGGCGGTGGTGTCCACCCACGCGCAGGTGGTCTTCGCCGTCGGGGCCATCGCCTCCCAGCTCGCCTACCGGGCCGACGACGTCGTGTGGTGCGCCCTGCCGCTCTCCTTCGACTACGGCATGTACCAGATCTTCCTCAGCACGCTGGCCGGCGCCCGGCTGCACCTGGCCTCCCCCGCCGACACCGGCCCGACGCTGCCCCGGCACCTGGTGAACAGCGCCGCGACCGTGCTGCCCGCGGTGCCCGCGCTCGCCCGTGGCCTGGCCCGGATGCTGTCCCGCCCGGGCACGGCCACGCCCGCGCTGCGCCTGCTCACCAACACCGGCGCGGCGATGCCGCCCGAGGTCCTGCGCGACCTGCGCGCCCGGATCCCCACCCTGCGCGTGCAGCTGATGTTCGGGCTCACCGAGTGCAAGCGGGCCGCGATCATGCCGGTCGACGAGGACCTGCGCCGGCCCGGCGCCTCCGGGCGGGCCCTGCCGGGCACCGAGATCCTGATCGTGGACGCGGACGGCGCGCCGGTGCCGCCCGGCACCGTCGGTGAGATCGTGGTCCGCGGCCCGCACGTGATGGCCGGCTACTGGCGTCGCCCTGAGCTGACCGCGCAGCGCTTCCCCCGCGTCGAAGGGCTCTTCCCCCAGCTGCGCACGGGCGACCACGGCTGGCTCGACGCCGACGGCTACCTCTACTTCGTCGGCCGGCGCGACGACATCTACAAGGAACGCGGCATCCGCGTCAGCGTCACCGAGGTCGAGGCGGCGGCGTACCGGATACCGCAGGTGCAGGCCGCCGCCGTGCTGCCGCCCCGCGCCGAGGACGGCGGCGACTCGGCCACCCTGTTCGCGGTGAGCGAGCTGACCGCGTCGGAGGTGCTCGCCGCGCTGCGCGCCGAACTCGACGAGATCAAGACGCCTCGCACCTGCCTGGTCGTGCCGGAGATCCCGCTGACCCGCAACGGCAAGGTCGACCGGGCGGAGCTGTACCGGATGTGGACGGAGCGCGCCAGTGTCTGAGCTCGCGGGACTCTTCGACCGGCCGGACGCGCCGCAGACCCCGGCGTACCTCTACGACCTGGACGAGCTGGCCCGCTCGTACGCCGCGCTGCGCGCCGCCCTGCCCGGGCCCGCCGAGCTGTTCTACTCGCTCAAGGCCAACCCGCACCCGACGGTGGTCGCCGACCTGACCGCCGCCGGGTGCCGGGCCGAGGTCTGCTCCCCCGGCGAACTGCGCGTCGCGCTGGCGGCCGGCTGCGATCCGGCCGAGGTCCTCTACACGGGTCCGGGCAAGCGGGACGTCGACCTGGTCGACGCCGTACGGGCCGGCGTCGGTCTCTTCTCCGTCGACTCGCCGTACGGGCTGGACCAGCTCGACCGGGTGGCCCGCGAGCACGGCGTCGAGGTACGCGCGCTGGTGCGGATCAACGACGACACCCCGGCCCCCGGGCAGGGGCTCACCATGACCGGCGTCGCCTCGCAGTTCGGCGCGGACGTGCGCTGGGTGCTGGACCGGCCCGACCTGTTCGGGCCGCGCCGGAACGTGGCCCCGGTCGGGTTCCACCTCTACATGGGCAGCAACGTCGACGGCGAGGACGCCCTGCTCGCCCAGTTCACCCAGTCCGTCGACACCGTGCGGCGGCTGGCGGCGGCGACCGGGGTGCAGCCGGAGCTGATCGACCTGGGCGGCGGCTTCGGGGCGCCCTTCGCGCGGGCCGGCGACCGGCCGGAGCTGCCGAAGCTGGCGGACCGGCTGACGGCGTTGCTCGGCGACGCCTTCCCGGGCTGGCCGGAGCGCGGGCCGGGCGTCGCCTTCGAGTCCGGCCGGTACCTGGTCGGCACCTGCGGCACGCTGGTCACCCGGGTCCTGGACGTGAAGCGGTCGCAGGGCGCCACCGTGGTGGTGCTGGAGTCGGGCATCCACCACCTCGGCGGGATGTCCGGGCTGCGTCGGCTGCCGCCGATCGTGCCGGACCTGGTCACCGTGGACGCGGCGGCCGGGGCGCCGGTGCCCGGGACCATCGTCACCGGGCCGCTGTGCACGCCGCTGGACACGTGGGCCCGCGCCGCCGCCCTCCCGCCACTGGTCCCGGGCCAGCTGGTCGCCGTGCCCAACGTGGGCGCGTACGGCCTCTACGCCAGCCTGGTGGCCTTCCTCGCGCATCCCATGCCGGTCGAGGTCACCGTCGCCGGGGGCCGGATCACCGGCGTGACCCGGCTGGAGCTCACCCGGCACACCGTCATCGGCAGCGACAGGGGTTGATCTGACAATGGACGCCGCTTTTCCGGACCTGCTCAAGCCGTTCCTCAAGTACGCGGGAACGCAGCCCATCACCGCCGAGGCCTCGCTCAACGAACTGGGCCTGGACTCGATGCGCGCGATCGAGCTGCTGTTCACCATCGAGGACACCTACGGCGTGTCCATGCCCGACGAGCTGCTGACCGACAGCACCTTCGCCACCGCGGGCAGCCTGTGGAGCACCATCGAGTCGCTGCGGGGACGGGCGGCGTGAGCACCGCGACCCGCCACGAGGGGGCGCTGGAGGAGGTGCTGGCCGCCGCCGCCGCGCACGCGGAGCACGCCGACGAGACGGCGGAGTTCCCCACGGCGGCGCTGGACGCGATGCGGGCGACCGGCCTGCTCGGCCTGCTCGTGCCGGCGGAGCACGGCGGCGGGGGCGGCGGGCTCGGTGACCTCGTCGACGTGACGCTGCGGCTGGCCCGGGTGGACATGTCCGTCGCGTTGATCTTCGCGATGCACTGCCAGCAGGTCGTGGCGGTCGTCCGGCACGCCGACGGCCCGTTCGCCGAGCGGCTCCTGCCGGAGCTCGGCAAGGGGGACGTCTACCTCGCCTCGGTCACCACCGAGCGGGGCAAGGGCGGGCACCTGCTCAGCTCGGAGTCGACGGTCCGGCAGGACGCCGGGACGCTGACGATCGACCGGGACGCCCCCATCGTGACCGGCGGCCAGCACGCGGACGCGTACCTCATCACCACGCTGGCGCCGGACGCCACCTCGCCGAGCCAGGTCTCCCTGGTGTACGCCCGCCGCGACCAGCTCACGCTGGAGGTGCGCGGCGGTTGGCAGCCGCTCGGCATGCGGGCCACCCAGAGCGTGCCCATGCGACTGACCGGGCGGGTGCCGGCCGACCAGGTGATCGGCGCACCCGGGAAGTTCCGCGAGATCGTCGCCCCCACCTTCGGTCCGCTGGCGCACATCGGCTGGTCGGCGGCGTGGCTCGGCGCGGCGACCGGCGCGCTGTCGCGGATCCTGCACCACATCCGCGACGCCGGCCGGGGCCAGTTCGACCCGTCGTCGGAGCTGCTGCTGACCCGGCTGGCCCGGGTCCGGGGCCGGCTCGACCTGGTCAACGCCCTGCTGCGGCACACCGTCGCCGCCGTGGAGAGCACACCTGACGTGGCCGACCCGTCGACCCAGCTGCTGGTCAACTCCCTGAAGGTGCACGCCGCCGAGCAGTGCTTCGCCGCCGCCGACGAGATGGTGGAGCTGGTCGGTCTCCGGCACGGCTACCTCAGGTCGTCGCCGCTGTACCTGGAGCGGGTCTTCCGGGACCTCCGCTCGGCCTCGCTGAACTACGCCAACGACCGGCTGCTGCTGGTCAACGGGGCGCTGACGCTGCGCGACCGGCAGGTGCACCTTGCCTGAGCTGCGGACGGCACCGGCGACGGCCCGCACCGGGCCCGGCCCGGCGGCACCCGAACGCGACGGCGACGTGGCCGCGCGTACCCGGGCGGCGCTGGGCGGGCTGGCGACGCCCGGGGACGCCCGCGCGGTGTGGCGGGCCCTCGGCGAGCACGACCTGCTGCGCGACCTCGGGCCGGCCGACCTGCCGGGGCTGCTCGGCACCCTCGACGCGCGCTGCCCGGTCGGGGTGGTGCTGTCCGTCTGCGTCCAGGTCGCCAGCGCGCTGCCGGTCCTGCGCGAACAGGTCGACGCGGAGCCGGAGGACGGGCCGGTCCGGGCCGCGTACCTCGACGCGGTCGCCGGTCGCGCGGCGCTCGCGCTGGCCGCGACGGACCGCGACGGCGCCGGCTCCGACCTGATGGAGCTCGGCACGACGGTACGCCTCGACGACCGGTCGCTGGTGCTCGACGGCGGGAAGCGGTGGATCACCAACGCCCGCACCGCCGGGCACGCGCTCGTGCTGGCCCGGCACCGCCCGCAGCGGCACTTCACCAGCTTCGTGTGGGTGCTGGTGCCCACGGACGCCCCCGGCGTCCGGGTGTCCGCGACCCGGGGCACCCCGCTCTCCGGCGCCGGCCTGGGCGACCTGCACTTCGACCAGGTGTGCCTGGACCGGTCGTACCTGGTCGGCCGGCCCGGCCGGGGGATGGTGAGCTTCGCCCGGCACATCGCCACGGAACGCTTCGCGGGCGGCGTGTGGGCCGCCGCGATGTGCCGGCGGGTGCTCGCCGACACCCACCGCCGGCTCGTCGAGCGTCCCCTCGGCGACGGCCGGGCCTGGGACAACGCGGCGATCCGGGAGCGGTTCGCCCGGTGCGTGGTGGAGGCGTGGCGGATCCAGGCGGCCTGCGACGCCCAGCGGGTGAGCACCGAGCCCCTGGTTACCAGCATGCTGCTCAAGACCTCGGTGGCGCAGGGCCTGGACGTGGTGCTCGGCGAGTGCGCCGCCCTGCTCGGCGCGGAGGCGTACGCCGAGGGCGGGCTGGCACAGCTGCGGGCCGCGGCCGGCATGTTCGCCACGGCCGGCGGCGCCACCGGCGCGATGCTCGCCGGCATCGCCGAGCACGTGCCGGACCTGCTCGGGGGCCGGCCGTGGTGACGGCCCGGCAGCGGGCGGCGCTGGCCCGCCGGGCGCGGCCGCGCCGAGACCCGACGGGCCGCCACCGTGGCGTCGTCCGGCTGCGGCTGGGCGCGCGGGTGCGGGTGGCCGTGGCCGATCAGCGGCTGCTCGCCCACCTTCCGCCGGCCCCGGCGGACCTGGCGACCGTCGGTGACCTCCCCGCCGGGCCGCGCGCCGAACGGCTGGCCGCCCGGGCGCTGCTGCGCCTGCTGCTCGTCGCCGAGCTGGGTCCGGCGGCCGGCGCCACGCCGATCGCCGCCCACGACGGCGGCCAGCCCCACCTGCCCGAGTGGCCGGGGGTCACGGTCAGCCTCTCCCACGACGCCGGGACGGTGGCCGCCGCGCTCGGGCGGGGCGTACCGGTCGGCGTCGACGTCCAGGTGCCCGTGCCCGCGCCGCCGGCGCTGCTGCGCCGCTGCTGCGCCCCCGCCGTCCGCGCCGCCCTGGACCGGCTGGCCGGACCGGCCCGGGACCGCGAGTTCGCCTGGATCTGGACGGTGCAGGAGGCGTGCGTGAAGGCGACCGGCGCGGGCCTCGCCGGCCGGCCCTGGGCCATTCCGGTGCCGTCGGGGCGGCGGACGGGCCGGTGGGCCGACCTGCGGTGGGTGAGCCTGCGCGGGCACAGCCGGATCCCCGCGAGCGTGGCGCACGGGGCGGGTACGCGATGACCGCCCCGGACCCCCGCTTCGCCGGGCTGAGCTGCTACACCGCCAACCTGGCCGGCTACCAGGCCGGCGAGTTCGCCGACACCCCGGACCGGTTCGCCGACTCGGTACGCGTAGCGGTGCGCACGGACCTGCCGGAGCGGCAGCTCGCCTTCTCCCACCATCGGGTGCCGCTCGACCGGCTGCCGGACGGCACCCGGCTGGCGTGGGCCACCGCCCCGGTCGACGGCGTGGTCGACTCCGTCGACGCGGAGCTGCGCCGCCACGGTCGGGTGCTGGTGGTCACCGACAACGCGGCGCTGCCCTGGTCCCCCTCGACCGACGGCACCGCGCACGCGCCGCACTGGCTGCTGCTCGACGACCGGCGCGGCGACGACTGGCACGTGGTCGACGGGTTCAGCGGGCTGCTGCCTGCCGGCGAGCAGGAGCCGTACGCCGGCTGGCTCGGCACCGCCGGGCTGCTCGCCGCGATGACCCCGCCGCCGGCGTGGCGCCCGGAGCAGGACCGGCGCAACGCGCTGGCCTTCGGCTTCTGGGCGCCCCCGCCGGCCGGCGCGCACCCGCACTGGCTGGTCCGTACGGGCAGCGCCGGGGGCGAGCCGGAGCTGCCCGGTGACTGGCTGCTCGACGAGGACGCGGCCCTGGAGTTCCTGTGCGACCACGTCGCCGCGCACCCGCAGGCCGCCGGGGCGCATCTGGACGACCTGTGGGCCGTCGCGCAGCACCGGACGTTCCGGTACCGCCACCTCGGCGACGACGAGGCGGTGCGGGCCTGGGCGGACCTGCCCCGGGCCCTGCGCTTCGCGGTGGAGTCGGCCCGCCGGGGGCGTCCCCGGTCCGCGCTGGTGCGGACCACCTTCGAGCACCTGCGGCACCTGGAACGAGACCGGTCGACCACCCCAGCGCCGGCGGCGGAACGCCCGCACCGGCAGACCTTGTGAAGGATGTGCGATGCAGACCCGTACCCTCTACGACTGGTTCCGTACGTCAGCCCGGCTGCACCCGGACAACGTGGCGATCGAGGTCGCCTCGGACGCACTGACCTACGCCGAGTTGCGGGGCGCGGCCGAGCGGTTGTCGGCCGCCATGCAGCGCGCGCCGGGGCGGCCACCCCGACGGGTCGGGCTGCTCACCTCCCGCAGCCTCGTCGGCTACGTCGCCTACCTGGCCGCCCTGCGGCTGGGCGCGACGGTGGTGCCGCTCAACCCCGCCAACCCGGCGGCCCGGAACCTCGCCATCTCCGACGAGGCGGGGCTCGACCTCGTCATGGTCGACGACACCTCCGGCGACGGGCTGGCCGAGTTCCGCTCGCAGACCACCGTCACGGTCCTCGACCTGACCGGTGAGGGCTGGCGCCGGTTCCTCGCCCCGGGCGACGCGGCGGAGGTCCCGCCGGAGGTGGAGCGGGGCCGCGACGACTTCGCGTACATCATCTTCACCAGCGGCACCACCGGGAAGCCCAAGGGAGTGCCGGCGACCCACGCCAACGTCGACTCGTTCCTGACCGAGGTGATCAAGAGGTACCGGTTCCGGCCCGAGTCGCGGGTCTCGCAGACCTTCGAGATGTGCTTCGACGGCTCGATCCTGGCGATGTTCGGCGCGTGGGGCACCGGGGCCACCCTGTGCGTGGCGCAGCGCGGCGACGTGCTGACGCCGGTGCGCTTCATCAACACGAAGCGGCTCACGCACTGGCTGTCCGT
This sequence comes from Micromonospora sp. LOL_025, assembly GCF_048060285.1. Taxonomy (NCBI): domain Bacteria; kingdom Bacillati; phylum Actinomycetota; class Actinomycetes; order Micromonosporales; family Micromonosporaceae; genus Micromonospora; species Micromonospora sp. LOL_025. The sequence goes on from NZ_JBHMIR010000006.1 coordinate 168,358, forward strand.
GCCGTCGCTGATCTCGTTCGCCAAGCGGTTGCGGGCGCTGGCGCCGGAGAGCATGCCGACCCTGCGGCTGAGTTCCTTCGGCGGGGAGCCGCTGACCATCGAGCAGGTGAACGACTGGACGGCCGCCGCGCCGAACACGGCCGTGATCAACTGTTACGGCCCCACCGAGACCACGGTCATCGTCACCGCGTACGAGGTGCCCGCCGACCCGGCCGCCCGGATCGAGTCGTCGAACCGGTCGGTGCCGATCGGGGACATCTACCCGCACCTCGACTACGTGCTGCTCGACGAGGACCTGCGCCCGTGCGACGACGGCGAGCTGTGCGTCCGGGGTGAGCAGCGCTTCCCCGGCTACCTGGACCCGACGGAGAACGCGGGCCGGTTCGTCTCCTTCGACGGCGACCGGGGCCGGCTCTACGACGGCACCGGGCCGTTGACCGCGGCGCACTGGTACCGCACGGGCGACCGGGTCCGCCGGGAGTTCGGCGAGCTGGTGCACCAGGGCCGCATCGACCACCAGGTGAAGGTACGCGGCAACCGCGTCGAGCTGGCCGAGATCGAGGCCGCGCTGCGCGCCCACGCGGAGGTGGTGGAGGCCGTGGTGCTCACCGTGGCCGGCGACGACGGGGAACTGGACCTGCACGCCGTCTACACCGGCGCGGCGCTGGCCGACGACGACCTCACCCGGCTGGTGGGGCACCTGCCCCCGTACATGCGGCCACGGGCGTTCCACCACCGGGCGGAGATCCCGCTGACCGAGGTGGACAAGGTCGACCGCAAGCGGTTGACCTCCGAGCTGCTCGCCACCCGTGGCTGAGCAGCGCGCCGGGGCCGCCCCGGGCCCGGTCCCGGCCACCGCGATGCAGGAGTCCCTGTGGTGGGTGCACCAGCGGGCCCGCAACCGGTCCGTCTACCACCTCACCTGGCGGCTCGCCGTCGACCAGCCGCTCGACGGGGCGGCGCTGGCCGTCGCGTGGCAGGCGATGGTCGACCGGCACGAGGCGTTGCGGACCTCGGTCGTACGGCAGGCGGACGCCGTCACGCTGGTGGTGGCGCCCCGGATCGTCGTGGGCCTGCACCGGGTGGAGGTGGACGACCCGGGACCGGCCGACCCGGGCACCCTGCTGCGGCTCGTCGCCGAGGAGGTGCACGCCGGGCCGATGGAACCGGAGACGGCACCGCTGGCCCGGATCACCCTGGTCCGGGTCGGCGACCGGCACGAGGTGCTGCTGACCGTGCACCACGTGGTGCTGGACGGTTGGGCGGTCCAGCTGCTCGTCGGCGAGTTGTCCGAGGCGTACGCGGCCGCGCGGGAGGGACGTGCCGTGAGCTTCCCGGCCGACCCGGTGCCGTTCAGCACGTACGCGCGGGAGCAGGCCGCGGCCCGCGTGGACGGCCGGTGGGACAAGAGCCTGGCGTACTGGCGCGACGCGCTCGCAGGCGCCGCCTCCGCCTCCCTGGAGCCCGACCTGCCGGGCGAGGTGGCCAGCGGCGCGCCCGGTGCGATCCTGCGCTACGGCTTCAGCGCCGAGGCGGGCGCCGGGATCGCCGCCCTGGCGAAGGCCACCTTCGCCACCCCGTTCGCGGTCATCCTCGGCGCGGCGCAGATCGTGCTCGCCCGGGCCGGTGCCGGGGCGGACGTGGCGGTGGGTGTGGTGACCGCGAACCGGATGACCGCCCGCGACCAGGCGCTGCTCGGGTACACCGCCAACCTCTGCGTGGCCCGCGCCACGGTAGCCGAGGCGGACACCGTCGCCGGGGTGGTGGGCGCCGCGCGGGACGGGATGTGGCAGATGCTGACCCACCAGGCGGTGCCGTACCCGGTGGTGTTCGGGGCGCTGCCCGAACGGACCCGGGCCGCGCTCGGCGATCCCGCGCCGCTGCTGCTGAGCTACCTCGGCCCGATCGGCACCGACCTGCGGCTGGGCCCGGTCCCGGCGACGCTGCTACCCAGCCCGAACCGGGCCGCCCGGGCCGACCTGGCGATGTCCGTCTGGGAGGCCGACGGCGGCTACCTCGCCGAGATCGAGTACCACACCGGGCGCTACCGGGAGAGCAGCGTGCTGGCCCTGCTGCACGACCTGGACGCGGTGCTGGCCGACGGCGGCGCCGAGCCGCAGCGTACCGTCGGCTCGTTCGACGTCGCCACCCGCGCCCGTGCCGGCCGCGCGGCCCCGGCCGCCGTGGACCGCGACCGGGCGACCGGCCCGCTGCCCGAGTCGGCGGACTGGCGGCACGTCGTCGCCGCCTGGACCGACGTGCTCGGCGGCCCGCCGGCCGGCGCGGACGTCGACTTCTTCGCCGCCGGCGGCAACTCGCTGAGCGCCCTCCGCCTCGTCGACGCGCTGACGGCCGACGGGCGCCCGGCGGTGGACGTCGTACGGTGGCTGGGCGAGCCGACCCCCCGCCGGTTGGCCGACCTGCTGGGCAACGGGTCGCAGCCGGTGGCGACGGAGTCGACGCTTGTGGAGTTGCGGGCGGGCCCGGGGCCGCACCTGCACCTCGTGCACGGCGCCGGGGGCAGCCCGCAGGACTACCAGGACCTGCTGGCCGAGCTGCCGGAGCACTGGCGGGTGACCGCCTCCCGCGACAGCGCGGAGCTGCCGACGGTGGCGGCGCTGGCCCACCGCTACCGGGCCGACCTGGACGCGGCGGGGCTGGTCCCGGACCTGCTCGGCGGCTGGTCCTTCGGCGGTCAGGTCGCCTACCAGATGGCCGCCGACCAGGTCGGGCGGCGAAGCGCGCTGGTGCTGCTGGACTCCGCCCCGCCGGTCGGGTACGAGCTTCCGGCCGACGAGGTCCAGCACCGCTTCGACACCTTCACGGAGAACATCCACCAAGCCCTCGACCTGGAGCCGGACGCCCCGAGGCCCCGGGTGACGGGTGTCCCGGAGCCGGCCGGCTTCGACGGGCGGCTGGCCCTCGGCACGCTCGCGGCCTGCCTGGCCGCCGTCGGGCAGCCCGTGCCGACGGCGCTGCTGACGCACCGGTGGCGCAGCTACGAGCGCCACGTCCGGGCCAGCGCCGAGTACGTCCACGACGGCCCGGTCGACACTCCCGCGCTGGTGATCGGCGCGGACCTGCTCGACGCGCAGCTCGCCCAGTGGACGGCGCGGGTCGGGGCGGCCCGGTCCCAGCGGATCGGCACCGACCACTTCGGAGTGTTGCATTCCGCCGCCGTGACGCAGGTAGCGGCGGCCGTCATCGATTTCGCGCGCGTCGCGGCGGCGCGAGGTTAACCAAGGAGGATCCGTGTTCGACTCGAGAGTCTTGTACCAGGAACTGCGGGAGCACGTGGAGCGCGACGTGGCGCCGGACGACATCGCCACGGCCCGCCGCGACTTCTCCTACCTGGGGCACGCGAAGGTGTCCTTCGTCGCCCCCGACAGCGTCAAGAAGGCCGTCGCCGACGAGGTCAACGAGCTGATCGACAAGGCCGGCAAGCGCCGAAACCTGCGGTTCGCCGAGACCGACTACACGCCACGCCGGATGCGCAACGTGACCCGGGCGGAGATCGCCGAACTGGGCACCGTGATCAACGGGATCTACACCGCGGAGCCGATCCTGCGGGTGTTGTCGGAGGTGGCCGGCGAGCCGGTGCACCCGTGCCCGTACGAGCCGGAGCAGTTCGTCATCACCTGCCTGGAGAAGGACGGCGACACCCACGGCTGGCACTGGGACGACTTCACCTTCGCGCTGGTCTGGGTGGTCGAGTGCCCGCCGGTGGAGCACGGCGGTTTCGTCCAGTGCGTGCCCGGCACCACCTGGAACAAGGAGCGTCCGGAGATCAACCGGGCGCTGGTCAGCCGCCCGATCTACTCGATGGAGCTGTTCCCCGGCGACCTGTACCTGATGCGGACCAACACCACGCTGCACCGGGTCGCCCCGGTCCGCCAGGGCCGCCGCAAGATCATCAACATGGGGTACGCCTCGACGTCCGACCTGACCCGCGACTTCACCCACGAAACCATGGACCAGCTGTGGGCGACCGTGCCCGCCGGAGAGGTGTGACCATCATGTCGACTCGGAACAACATCGCCCCCCAGCACATCGTGCTCGCCTTCTCCGGCGGACTCGACACGTCGGTGGCCCTGGTCTGGCTCAAGGAGCGCTACCGCTGCCGGCTGACCGCGTTCATCGCCGACCTGGGGCAGGGCGAGGAGCTGGACACCGCCGCCCGCAAGGCCGAGAAGCTCGGCGCCGACGAGGTGCGGGTGGTCGACCTGCGCGAGGAGTTCGCCCGCGACTACGCCTTCCCCATGTACCGGGCCAACGCCCTGTACGAGGGGCAATACCTGATGGGGTCCTCCATCGGCCGGCCGCTGATCGCCGCGGCGCAGGTGCGGGTGGCCGAGGAGGTCGGCGCCGACGCCGTGGCGCACGGGGCCACCGGCAAGGGCAACGACCAGATCCGCTTCGAGATGACCTTCGCCGCGCTGCGTCCCGACCTCACGGTGATCAGCCCGTGGCGGGAGTGGGACCTGGCCTCCCGCAGCGACCTGCTCGCCTACGCCGGCAGGCACGGCATCGAGCTGGACCTGAGCAGCGGCGAGCGGCCGTACTCCATCGACAGCAACCTGCTGCACACCTCGTACGAGGGCGAGGCCCTGGAGGACCCGGCCCAGCCGGCGCCGGAGGGCCTGCTGTTCCGGGTGCGCGACCTCGCCGACACCCCGGACGAGCCCGAGACCGTCGAGATCCACTTCCAGGGCGGCAACCCGGTCGGCGTCAACGGGACGCCGATGTCGGCCAGCGCCGTGTTGGAAGCGCTCGACGAGATCGGCCGCCGGCACGGCATCGGCCGGCTGGACATCGTGGAGAACCGGATCTTCGGCATGAAGACCCGCAACATCTACGAGGCGCCGTCGGGCAGCCTGCTCTGGCACGCCCACCGGGCCGTGGAGTCGCTGGTGCTCGACCCGGAGGTGGCACAGCTCAAGGAGGAGCTGATGCCGAAGTACACCGCCCTGGTCTACCGGGGCCTGTGGTTCGCCCCCGAACGGCTGATGTTGCAGACCGCCATCGACTTCAGCCAGCAGGACGTCACCGGCGACGCGATCCTGCGGGTGCACCGGGGCACCGTCCAGGTGATCGGCCGCCGCTCCCCGCACAGCCGCTACGACACCGCGTTCGCCACCTTCGAGGCCGACGACGTGTTCGACCAGCGGGACTCCTCCGGCTGGCTGCGGGTCAACACCGTCCGCTTCCGGGCCGGACGTACCGGCGGGGCGGCGCAGCGGTGAGGATCGTCTTCTTCGGGTACGGCGAGCTGGGCGCGACCGTGCTGCGGGGCATCGCGCCGCACCACGAGGTGCTGCTGGTGCTCACCCACCGGGCCGAGTTCAGCGGGCTCGGCGAGCCGGACGTGGAGCTGGCCGCGGCGGACCTGGGGCTGCCGGTGCGCTACTCGGCCACCGCCCGCGAGCCCGACCTGCACGAGCAACTGCGTCAGCTCGCACCGGAGCTCATCGTCTCCACCAACTGGCGGACCCGGGTGCCGGCGGAGGTGCTGCGGATCCCGGAACGCGGGGCGGTCAACACGCACGACGCGCTGCTGCCCGCGTACGCCGGGTTCGGCGCCGTCAACTGGGCGATCCGCAACGGTGAGGAGGAGACCGGCCTCACCGTGCACTACATGGCGGAGGAGCTGGACACCGGTCCGGTCATCACCCAGGCCCGCGTGAAGATCGGCCCGCACGACACCGCCGGGCAGATCCTGGAACGGCTCCTCGCGGAGTACGTGCCGGTCACGCTGGAGGCGCTGGACCGGGTCGCCGAGGGGCACCGGGGCGAGCCGCAGCCGCCCGAGGGGGCGTCGTTCTACCACCGGATCGGGGTCGAGGACACCCGCATCGACTGGCGGGACAGCGCCACCACGATCTGCAACCTGGTGCGCGGGCAGTCGGACCCGTTCGTGAACGCGTGGACGACGCACCGCGGGTTCCGGCTGTGGGTCAAGGCCGCCACCCGGCCGACCCGGGCGCACGGCGGCACGCCCGGCCGGATCGTCAAGGCCGACTACGGCGGCGTGGTCGTCGCCAGCGGCGGGCCGGGCGACGGCGACGACCGCGGGGTGGTGCTGCTCCAGGTCTCCACCGAGACCGGGCCACCCGTGCGCGCCATCGACTACTTCACCACCTTCGGCGAGTACCTTCACTGACGCGGTGGCCGGGGGCGCCGGTCATCGCGCACACGACGATGACGGGAGAGGTCGGATGATCGGTCGACTGCACTCGGTGGTGCTGGACTGTCCGGACGCCGAGAAGTTGGCGGAGTTCTACGTCGAGCTGACCGGCCTGGAGTGGGCGGACAGCGACGGGTACTGGGTGACGTTGAAGGGCGCGGACGGGCACCCCCGCCTCTGCTTCCAGAGCGTCGCCGACTACCAGCCGCCGCAGTGGCCGGATCCGGCCTTCCCGCAGCAGGCCCACCTCGACGTGGAGGTGGACGACATCCGGGAGGCCGAGCAGGCGGTGCTCCGGCTGGGCGCCACCCTGCTGCGCGGCGGCGGGGGCCGCAACCACGGCTTCCGGGTCTACGCCGACCCGGCGGGACACCCGTTCTGCCTGGTCTGGGGTCAGGACTGACGCCATGACGAACCAGGACCGGGCAGTGGAGTTCCGCCGTACCGCCGGGGCGTTCGCCACCGGCGTCGGCATCGTCAGCAGCGTGTACGACGACATCCCGCTGGCGATGACGGTCAACTCGTTCACCACCGTCTCGCTGCATCCCACCCTGGTCCTGACCTGCCTGAAGCACCGGAGTCGACTGCTCGCCCAGATCCGCGACTCCGGCATCTTCGCGGTCACCGTGCTGGCGGCGGACCAACGGGACGTCGCCCGTTGGTTCGCCGACGCCCGGCGACCCTCCGGCGCGGCGGCGTTCGCCGGCGTCCGGGTGCACCGGGCGCCGGCCACCGGATGCCTCGTGTTCAGCGAGGGACTGGCCTACTTCGACTGCCGGGTACGTGACCTCTCCGACCAGGGCGACCACTCGGTGGTCATCGGGGAGGCGGTGTCCTACGGCGCGCTGAATCCGACGAAGGCACCCCTGCTCTATCTGCACGGGTCGTACCGGTCGATCGCGGCGGCGCCTTCGGCGGCGCCCGCCGCGTAGGGGCGGGAGGTGGGTGCCCGCCCCACCCGGTCGCGTCCGCCGGCCACGTCGTCACGGGCTCAGCGGAAGCACCAGGTGGGCCGCGTCGACGTGCGTCATCGTCCGGTTCCCCGACTCGATCAGTGCGCGGACGCGGTCGGGATCGAACAGGCGGTGCAACGGCGAGGTCTCGTCGACGACGAGTTTGTCGACCCCGCTGAGCACCACGGCGTCGTACCAGGGGTCGCGCATCACCGGGTAGCCACTCTTCGTGCGCCGCAGGATCTCCTCGGCACCAGGTCGGCAACGGCCACAGTGCCGGTTCAGCGGACACCTCGCCTCGCGCCGGTGACCGGCCACCGGCGCGCGCGCCGGGACGGGCCGCGATTCGGGTACGACGGAGTGCAGGGGCGCATGGCAACCAGACACACGAAGCCCCCTTTCGAGGCGGGCACTGTCGCGCCTCGGCCAATTCCCTGCGCCCGGCCAGGATCCGAACCTGCGACAACCGGCCCGGTCAGGAATGCAGTACGACGCCCACGCCTCGCACGGGCCGCTCACCTGCTACGACGGAAGATGTTTCAGTCTATTAGGACAGAATCAATCCGCAAATGGTCCACGCTGATGGCCGGCTTGACCGCGACTCGGCAACTCGCCTCCGCACCTACCGCCATCGGCACCTCAAGGGGAAGCAGACCGCGGCCAACAACAGCACGGTGCGCCAGGTCGAAGGGCCGATCACGAACCGGCCAGCGCCGCCCCGTGGTCACGCCCTCTGGGGTTGACCCAATTTGACGGACAGCGACCACCGAACACGTCCGCCACGGCACCACCAACCTCTTCGCCGCGTGACGTGGCCCATCGGCCAGACCCAGCGCATACGCCGCCACCAGGGGTTGCTGCGCCTCCTGCGTACCATCGACCGAGCAGGCCCCGACCGAACTGGAACTACATATCATGCTGGGCAGCTACGCCACCCACATGACGCCCGCCACTGAGCAGGGGCTCATTGAGCACACCAGTTTCACCTGCACTTCGCCCCGAACTACTCGTCCGTGGCTCGACCCTGGTCGAACTGGTTGCGCGAACCAACCTACCGCAGACCACGTCGGTTGGCCTACCGCAGTCTCGCCGACCCGAAAGCCGATTTAACCGCCTGGATCGCGGCATGAAACGCCGACTCAAGCCGCCTACCAGGACCGAGACGGCAGACAGCATCCTCGGAACAACCGTCGCGCCCTACCGACGATTTAACAACTGTCAACACCAGGCACGATGAATTGACAGTGATTGATTGTCGTGGCAGGCTCGGGGCATCCCTTCGAACAGAACGGAGCGTCAATGCGCGCGATTCGAAAGATCCTCGCTGCCACCGCCGTCACCGGCGCGACCGCGGTGTCCCTGCTGGCGGGTGCGGCCCCCGCGTCCGCCGACGCTGGAGCCAACGCAGTCGGCTGGTACACGGGTTACGGCTCGGGATCCTCCGCCTCGCTCGCCATCTGGTCGGCGGAGAACGACGCCAAGTGGAAGGCTCAGATGGGCGGCTTCAACACGTACCTCGACTGCCGCACGACCTACAGCAGCAGCACGAAGGTCAGCGACTACTACTACACCGCCAACGTGCAGCTGTACTGCTACACCTTCAGCTGAGCCACCGCTCGCCGATCGCTGGAAGGAGTTCGTCGGGCACCGCCAGGCGTACTCCTTCCGGTCGTCGGCGAATTGCCCGGGGCGCGGAGGACGTACCAGTTCGTCCGCAGAACGCACGACGTCGCTGCGGTGCGTCCACTGGTCGACCAACACTCCGTTCCCCGGGCCGCTTTCCTCGCCGCCCCAACAAGTCTGAGGGAAGCCCGACGTACTGACGAAGTCCCGGCTACCGTCCTGCCGTGAGAGAGCGGAACTGCGGCTCGACCTGACGCCAGATGCTGATGAACTCCGAACGGGCAACGCTCAGCCGCATCCATACGCCCACCGGTGGCGCCCATGGCGGTGGCTCACCCCACTCCAAGCGAGGGCGGGTGGTGAAGGTGAACACCACGTCGATCTCGGTCATCTCCACGTACATGTTCAGGTGGTCGAAGGTGTCGCCAAGGTGCAACGGCCCCCCGTTCCCGTATGCCAGGCTGCTCCGCCAAGCCGCACAGGCGGCAGAAATCCATGTAGTGCGGGTACCAGGCAGTTGTGCCGCCATCCCCGATCGGGACGCCACCCACGTAGAGCTGGAACTCACCGAACCGGCCGTCCTGGCTAGTCGGAACGAACTCCACGCGAAACGCATCGCGGGAACCCGCAGCCGGCACCGGCAGGGCCGAGCCGGTTCCACCGTCGTTTGCATCCATCTGGGAAACCACCGGGTCGATGCTACGGACGGCATGTCCCGATACCTCGCCACCCACGGAGCGTGACCGGTTTCACCCTGCCAGTCCAGCCAGGAGATGCAGCCCGACGCGCCGGCCGATGCCGGCCGGAGGCCGCCAGGCAGAGCACGGCGGGCGGGCTGACCTTCGAGGTGCCCCCGGCAGGATTCGAACCTGCGACACACGATTTAGGAAGGCGACACTCGCAGTCTTGCCATTGGGTCCGTGACCTGCGCGGGCCGGCTCCACATCGACACCGCAAGCCAAGATCATTGCACGCACTATGCACGAGGTGCTGCGGATGCCCGACGGCGGCCATCAGCCCTTTCGGTCGCTCTTGGCCTGCCTGTCACGCTCCCGAAGCCGCCGCACTCTCCGGAGGTACTGCCCGGCATAGGAGCGCTGAGCGTCGTCGAGCGCCTGCGCGTCTGGGTCCGCAAACGCTTCGTAGTAGGAGACCTCGGCCGGGTCGTGGTCGTCCTCAATCAGCCGGCCCAGCACCTGGGCGTCCTGTGCAAGAGGCGGCTGCTTCGCCGCCCCTTCGCGCCATAAGTGCCCGCTGATGTCGTCGTCTGACACGCCGCGATGGTAGGCCCCACTCAGCATCCGTCACCCGCAGTTTGGAAGGACGAAGATCACCGCTAGCAGACACCTGGTGGGCCAGGTTAAGGCAAGTAGTGCGGGACCGCTCGTGCCCCCTGGTGACCGGCCGGTGAACCGATTACTGACACGTGGTTGGCGCTGCTGGCCAACTGTTCCCGTCGACCGGCTTGGCTGTATGGATGGCTGTACGACATGCCGGGTCATGGCCGAGTTCCGGTTTCTGGCACTCAGGCGCCTGGGTACTTAGGGCGACATGTCAGAGCACGAGCCATCTTGGGGCAGCAGGATCAACACGTACTCCAACGCCAGCGACGGTCAGCGACTCACGGCGACTGTTGTTGCGCTGGTGGCGGGACCGCTGGCCGGGCTTCTCTGCGCTTGGCTGGCCGTGTCGCTCCTGAACGGCGCTCACTGGTTGGTGCAGACCCTTGCCTTCGGTGTCATCGGTCTGTTCGTCGGCGCTGGGCTGCTGGGATTGCTGGCGAGGCTTGGCAATGGCGGAAAGCGCTCATCTAAACGGAGCTAACGGATCTCCTCGTCGGGTAGTCGTACACCGTCCAGCCTCCCCGGACGGGGAGGCTGGTAGCCCTTGTGGTGCCCGGCGATTGATCCGTGGCGGCATCTCTGAGGAGGGCCGGGGTTCGGGTGTCGGCGACATCGGGGCAGAGCCCCGAGGTCTTCAGGGTCTTGTGTCCCGTCAGCGTGGCCGGCCGGCCCGGCCGATGCCGGCCGGAGGTCGCCAGCAGGCCGGGGCCGCGCCGGCGCGGCCCGCCTGCGGCCGCCTTGACGGGGACCGTAGCCGGATGAACGAGCGGATTGAGGCGGCGTGCCGATGATGATCACTAGTGGGACGCGAGGGGCCGTGGCGACGCTGCGGCCCTCCGCGTTGTAGCGGCTCTGAGCTGGGGAAACAGGGTCGCTCAACCGCCCAAGATCATTGCACGTATTTTGCACGGACGGCTGCAAACGGCAGCTTCGGGTGGCATCCGGCTGCACGGGACGACCGATCGACGCGGAGGCGTATCCGCTGCTCAGAGGTGTTTTGCTGATCTTCGAGGTGCCCCCGGCAGGATTCGAACCTGCGACACACGGTTTAGGAAACCGATGCTCTATCCCCTGAGCTACGAGGGCGCGAGGGCCTAGTCTAGCGACCCGGGCGTTCACCTGGGGTGGCAGGGAGTCGCCCACGTTCACCCACGTTCCCCGGACCGGCGTTCGCCCAGCCCAGGACCACACGCCGAGCACACGAACCCCGGGTTGCGACCGGCGGTCGCCGCAGTGACCCGCGTTGGCACCGGTTCACCCGGGTTGGCATCCGCTGGAGAGCACACACCGCGCACATCATCGAAGATCATGATGCCCACTGATCCCCGGCCGAGGAGTCGCCGGCCGGCAGGGCGCGCTGCGGCGACAATCCTCCGCGAGCCTCGGGCGCTGACTCAGGCCACGACGCGGACGCAGGGGCAGCGTTCGGGATGAGGCCCGCACGACACTCAGTGCCCGGAGCAGTCGCGGGCCGTGCTGGACCCACTCCCGCAGTTTGCGCTCCCGCGAGTCCTCCTGACTCGGACCCTTCCGCTCAGGAGCCGCCACCCACTGTCACAGGCCTCGGCACGGGTTACGGGTTCGGCAGGGTGGTGCGCCAGGCGGCGACGAGTGCTGCCACGTCGGGGTGTCGGTCGGCGGGTGTCGTGGTGGTGGCGCGTGTGGCTACCTGTCGTTGCTGTTGGGAGCCGCGCCAGCCGCGTGGGGAGTCAAGGACGTGGTGGATGGTTCGGCCGAGGGTGTAGACGGTGGTGCGCTGGCCGATGAGGGCGCCGCGGACGAATTCTTCGGGGGCCATGTAGCGGCGGGATCCGGGAAGGCGGTCGGTGTCGAGGGTGAACGGTCCGCGACGGTACTCGTCGAGGTCGATCAGGCGTAGTCGACGGGCGTGGAAGTCGTAGAGGAAGCAGCCGTCGTAGAGGTCGACCGCGACGTAGCCGGCGGCGGTGACGGCCAGGTGCGCGTCGAGAATGGTGTCGATGGCCGTTTCGACGTCGCGCCGGGGTAGGTGCTGGAACCGGCGCAGGGCGGTGCGGTCCGAGCCGTGGGTGGTGGCGTGGTTCAGCACGCTGCCGTCATGCCACGGGTAGACGAGTGTCGGCCCGTCGAGGACGTGCTCGGGGCGCACGATCGCCGGGTGCCGGACCGCGGCGTGGAACCGGGTGGCCTGCAGCAGGGAGTGGCGGCTCCGCTCGGTGGTGGCTGTCTTGACGAACCAGCGGCGTCCGGCCGCCTCGACGCCGTACGAGACGCACCCCGAGCCCTGGGCGTCGAAGACCGCGAACGCGGAGTCCAGGGGTAGTTCCATCACGTAGCGAGAGTAGGGCCGTACCCTCTTCGCCCCACGTGGATGACCGGCTGGCCCGGCCGGCCTCGGCACTGCGCTTCGCCCCCGAGGCCGCCGAGCGGGCCTGACCGTACCGGCTGGGGAAGGTCCTGGTGGTGGACCGGGAGTCGGCCGCGGTGACCCGCGTTGGCACCTGTTCACCCGGGCTGGCATCCGCTGGAGAGCGCACGACGAGCACCTCACGCAAGCTCACCAGGTTAGCTGTCGCGGCTTCCACATAGAGAACGCGCAATCGACAGACTGATCCAGCCGCCAAAGTACGTGGTGATCGTCAACGCGGTGCAACAGCGCATCGCGGATGGCACCTACCCGCCATCTGGCCCAAGATCAGATCCGGTGCTGCCTCCAGTGCTTTTCTATCCAGGAGAGGTGGCCGTGTTCCAGTCTCGTTGCCAGGGGCTTGCCCTGAAGAGACGCGTAACTCGGGTACGTGAGCAGGTCATTGCGAAGACTAATGGTCAGGGTTCGAGGGTCTACAGCAATGTCACCTCGGTCAAAAAGCCAATGAAGGTCCCGCCGCAACAGCAGCCCACCATCCTCGTGATGCTGCCCGAGCGCGGCGTAGCTGTACAGATGTGCCGCTTCCAGCACCGCCGCCGGATTTGGCCCGGTGAAGGCGCAGACTGGGCCATGTACCGCAAGCAGCCGCCTCCTGAACCCGCCTTGGCCAGCACGAACTCGCACCTTGGCTTGGCGGTGACCCCCCACGAGGGACTGGGCCCACGTGGTCGCCTCGCTGAGGCTCGCTGCATCTCGTGTCCTGCCGACTCGGTCCAGTGCTTCACTGAACGCATCCCAGCGCAACGGCCTCATGCTGAGCTGAGACTTCGGAGATACACACAGGGCCCGCAGGGTTTTCGCGTCCAGACAGCGCCCAAGATCCACCCAGTTCGCGTCATGGCGGGACCTGAAGGTCTCAACCCGCTCCACCCGGGTCAGGGCCTCCTCGAAGGTTCTGTCACAAGGAGTACACCTGAACCGAGGCGTCTCACGCTTACGCCTCTTGATGTTCGCCCCATTGCAGTAGCGGCACCGGTAGAGAATCTTCTCGGCCCACCGCGTCTCGATCTCCTCGATCACGGAAGCGCCGATGACCGCCTCCTTGTCCCACAACACAATCCGGTCGCCGACAGCCACGATGCGTGCGTTATTGACTGTATGATCCCAGCTGTAATGAGCGTCGGGATCATCGTCGTACCCGTCGTTGCCGCCGTATTGGCGATCCGTACTGACGGCCAGCATCAGCCAAGCTTTCGGCGGACCCCCAGCCAAGGCCACAGCTTGCCTCCCATCTCCGCCTTCATCGAAGGCAATCTAGTCGGGGGGTTCGACAAGGGGGAGGCGGTCTCAGTACCGATCTTGTTGTCCGAACGTCGGAGTTCACCAGCGGCCATCGATCCTGGTCGCCGTGTTGAAAAGTCGATGTCGAACGACTCCAGACCCAGGGCCTCAGATCCCGACAGGAGCCCATGCAGGGGCTTCAGCCGCTGACTCAGATCGCGATGCGGACGCCGGGCCAGCGTTCGGCAGGGCGCTGACGGATGAGTCGTTGCCGGGAGACCTCCGGGCTGACCCTGGTCGGGTTGTGCCGCCACACCCCGTCGAGCAGGTCGTCGAGGCCGTGCGGCGCGCACACCGCGATCTGGTCGTGCGCGTCGAGGCGTACGGCCACGGCGGTGGCGTACTCGGGCCAGGTGGCGACCGCGTCGGCGATGGTGCGCAGCGGAGCCACCGGGCCACCGCCGAACCTGACCGGGTACCAGGTGTGCACGGCGGCCTGGTTCTTCGCCTCCCACGGCGGCTCCGGCCAAGCCGCCACCAGCCGCTCGGTGGCCCGGGCGTCGTTGTCGCGGCTCAGGTCCGCTGGGTCGAGGAAGACGACGTCGACGTCACGTACCGATGACGGGTCGAAGCCGTCGCCGTACCGTTCACCCCAGACCAGGTCGCGGATCGCGCCCGCGCCTATCCAGATGTCCGACAGCCCGGAGTCCCGAACGACGCCCAGCGCCCGCACCAGCCACGGGCTGCGCCGCACCAGATCCCGCAGTTCGTCTTCCCGCATCGGTTCCCCCTGGTTGCCGCTGTTGAGATGCCCGGTCAGCCGAACAACCGGCTCACGAGGGCATCCTGACCGGACTGCAGGGCGTGCGCGGCCCGTAACGGTAACCAGAGGCACTCGAATCAGGTGGGCTCCTGCTCGCCGTCGTGTTCTTCCCGGCTCGCCCACCGCTCTGGCGACGCCCCCTGCCGCCGGGATGCCTCGGCCATGTCCACCACCTGCAGCGGGATGAACAGTCGCAAGCCGATGCGGGAACAACTCCCCGCTGCTGCGCGGGGTTGGCCTATTGGTTTGCGACGGAGCGCGTCAGGGCGTTGTGAGCGGTCTTGACTGCGCCCTCGAGTGTTCGACGGGCGGGCTCGGGCATTGCGCCGGCTCCGAGGCCGGCTGCTGACACGATACGGGCGAGGGCTTGCTCATGTGGCTGCTTGAGTTTCAGGGCTCGGCGGTGGCGGAGGATTTCTCGGGCCGCGTATCCGTCGGGTGCTTCGAGCGTCTCGGTCGCCAGGTGGTGAAGAAGGTGTCGGGCTATGGCTTCGTAATGCGTGCTGGACAGGGTGATGGCTGTGAGGCCCCATCGGGCTCGGTAGACGGCGTAGCCGTCGACGGGTTCGTGTGCGAGGAAGTGCTCGGCCATGGCGGTCATCTGCGGGCCGACCGACATTGGTGCTGCGCACATCAGGGCGAGGCATGTGCTGACCTGTTGTTCCCAGGGTTGGGTGATGGTGCTGTCGTCGAGGGTGGTGCGGGCGGCGTCGGTGTCGTCGCGTAGGAGGTGGGCGATGATCGTGGCTTGTCGTCCTTCCATGAGGTGACGTCCGATGCCGTTGAGGGCGTTGGCGTGGGTGACGGCGTGGCCCCACCGACCGGCGAGGGCGAGGATGCGGATGCCTTCGCTGAGGTGTTGCAGCCACGCCCACTGGCGGAGTTTGCCGAGCTCATCGCCCGTGCCGGTCAGGTTGCTCAGCGGCAGCGTCCGGCCGTCGACGACCAGGTTGGTACCTGTGGTGACGGCCTGGTACATCGCCTGAAGCAGGTGCAGCGCGGGCTGGCCGTTGTCGGCGCGGATCTGTAGGCGGGCGAGGTTGAGGACGGGTTCGAGCAGGTAGCTGGCTTGCAAGGCGGTGAGCGTGCCGCGTTGCCGGTAGATGTTGATGTGCTCCCAACACCATTGGCGGGCGAGGGCCGGCAGGCCGCAGTCGCTGGCGATCAGCGCGGCCTTGTTCAGGGCGTGGGCCGCTTCGGCCATGCCGTTGTCGTCGTGCGCGGCGGCTGTGGCGGCGAGTCCGGCGACTTCGGTGACGCGGGCGGTCAGGGCCGGGCATGCGGGCCGGGGTCGGCCGAGCAGGGGGAAACGGCGGACAGCGGCGCGGATGGCGGCGGGGTCGAGGGCGGTGTTCATGGTCAGCTCCGGGGCAGGAACGCTTCGAGTGCGGCGCGGGCGAGCACGCCTTGGGTGTGGGCGGGTAGCCCGAGTCGGTTCCAGTGGAAGATCACGACGTGGCTGGTGACGGCTCGTAGGCCGCGGTGGAGGGTGCCGGCTGTCGCGGCGGCGGCGAGTGCTCGTCCGGCGTCTGTGTACGCGCGGTGCCATGGGGCGGCGAAGGGAACCGCGTCGTCGGCTTCGAACAGGGAGTTGTCCGTGGTGGGCGCTACCGTGAGGAGCCCGCGTACGTTGGCGGTGAGCGCGTCGAGGCGGCTGTCGGTGATGTGGTCGATCGGGCGCATCTGGGCGACCCGTGCGAAGACGTCGCCGCGTTCGAACCAGTCGAGGCCGGCGGCCTGGAGAAGGCCGCCGAGCAGGAGGAGCGACAGCTCGCGGCGGCCGAGGGCTGGCTGTGGTTGGCGGAGGTAGGTGAGGACCCCGTGACTGTCGGCGCAGAACAGGTCGTGCACGATACGGATGCCGGAGGTACCGCCGAAGGCGGCGGTTTCCGGTTCGTACCGGCTGGGCCACCACCTGGTGAGTTCGCCGGTGGTGGTGAGGTCGTCGAAAACGTGGTTCACGGCGTCGACGTGTGCGTGGGTGAAGCGCAGGCGCCAGCAGGGATGTTTGCGAAGGAACCACCAACCGCCGCAGGCGCCTTCGTTCATGAGGTCGTCGAGGCGGGGGCCGAGTGAGATGACCGCTGTCGTCTCTGCGGTGTTCCAGTCGGGAAACTCGACGCGTACCTGGTACCAGTGGCCGTCGGCGTGTTCGGCGAGCGCGGCGCAGCCGGCACGGTGGTAGCTGTCGACGGCGTCGGCGAGATCGGCGGGATCGATGGCTGCTGTCGCCGCGACTGTCTGCAGCGGGGTGCCGGCGAGCACGGTGAGCACGCTGGCGGCCAGCGGGGTGGTGGTCAGGTGATCAACAGGCATGTGCCCCATCCGGTGTGGGTAGTGCCGTTTCGTGCGGTTTCGGCGGCCAGATGGATGCCGGCGTGGCCGGTCAGCAGCCCGGCGTTGCCGTCTTGGTCGTGGTGGTGGGTGGCTGTCTGTATGGCGCTGGCCAGGGCGGGTAGCTGGTGGTGGAGGGCGGGGTCCAGGGCGTCGGCGGTGGCGTGGTGGGCGGTGGCGTAGAGACCGGCGAGGCCGTGGCAGAGGCCGAGGTCGGTGAGCCGGCTGCGGTGGCGGTCGGTGAGGCAGGCGGCGAGGGCGTGTTCGGCGTCGGCGCGGCGGGCCGGGTCGTTCGTGGCGATCGCGGCGAGTTGCAGTGCGCGGGCGATGCCGGGGGTGCCGTAGCACCAGGACGGCCGGCCCGGTGTGGGCTGGCTGACGCGACCGGTGCGGAGGTCGTCGAGGGTGAGCCACTGTGGCCACCAGCTGCCGCCGTCGACGTCGTGTTGACGCCATCGGTCGAAGTGTCGGGTGAGCTGGTCGATGGCCTCCGTGTGGTGGTCCACGATGTGGCCGTGACGCATCGCCAGGGCCAGCAGGGCGAGGATTCCCGCTGCCCCGTGCGCCACACCGAGGTTGGCGTGCCCACCGGGTGTCGGCAGGGTCGGGTCGGGGTCGTGGGCGACCCACCAGCCGGGCAGTAGGCGATTGTCCTGCTTGCGCGTGCGCACCAGCACCGTCAGGTAGCGCAGTACATCGGCGAAGGTGTCACTGTGGGGCATGCGCTGCATCAGCAGTGCGCCGATGCCGGTGAGGCCGTAGAAGAGGTCGTACTCGCCGAGTGAGCCGGTGCCACCGTGCCGCAGGCGGGCTGTGGCGGCGGTGAGGCGGCGGCGTGCCAGCCGTGCCACGTGTTCGTCGAGGGTCGCCGCCGCGGTGTGGTAGCGGTCGTCGGCCTCAGCGGCGCGGTGCAGAAGGAACGCGATGGCGGGGGTGCCGTAGTACAAGCCGGTGTGCTGGCCGCCGTCGAGTGGCCCGGTCGCCGCTGCCCGGATATGCGCATGCGCGTCTGCCCAAGATCCGGTGCCGGCGAGGGCCCGTTCGAGGTGCAGCAGAGCGATGCCTGCCGTTCCGGTGGCCAGCGACTGGCGGGCGGCGTCCGGACCGTCCATCGTCGGCGTCCCGGCCTCGGCGCTGGTGGTCGTCGCTGGTCTGTTCATTGCTGGGCGATTCGGGCCAGGGCGCGCAGCGCGGCGGCGCGAGCCAGACGGTTGGTGCCCTGCTCGAAGGTGGGATCGATGCCGAGTGCACGGATGTGGTGGTCACGCAGCAGGGTCGGTAGGACACCGGACGGGTCACGCTGCGCGGCGAGGGCGTCGAAGTACCGGCGCAGGGCGGTGTCGCGGGCCCGCCACGTGTCGAAGACCGCCTTACCGGCGGGGTGTGGCTGTGGCTGCCGCCCGTCAACGGGTAGGTCGATCAGCCGTAGCGTTTGCTCGCACAGTGCGCGGTCCAGCGGCCCGGTCTGCTGCGGCAGGCATTGGAGCAGGGCCTGATATCCCGATGTCTCGTCGATGGCGAACGCGGCGGCGAGCCGGGCCATGGACGCGGCGGCCAGTGCCTGCGCCGGCATGTTGAGGTCGGCGGCGGCTGCTATCTGGGCGATAACGGAGGTGGTGTCGGCGCCGAACACGTCCTCGGCGGCGGCGAGCGCCTCGTCGCAGCCGTAGCGGCCGGGATGGTCCTGGTACGGCACGAGCGACAACTGGCCGGGCAGACCACGGGCGGCGAGGTCGGCGGCGAACGCGGCCAGAGCTGCGGTGACCGCCGCGTGGTGCTCGCGCCCGGTCAGCCGGAGCACGACGATGAGGTGCTGGTCGGCGTCCATGCGGACCAGGTCGCGCTGTCGCCGGATCCACCACCGGTGTATCTCGCCGTCCAGCGTCGCGGTGAACGATGCGAGGTGCCGGATGATGTCGTCGAAACGCGCAGGGTTGCCGGCCAGCCGTGCCTGCACCACGCCCGCGTCGCCGGGCACCTGAACCCGACCGGGCGACGCGAGGTATGGCAGCGGCCGGCGCGCGGGCGTGACGGCGAGCATCGGGATCAGCAGCTCCGCGGCGCGGCCGATCCACCCGTGGTCGTCGGGCTGAGCGTCCTCCCGCAGCTCCACCCGTTCGGCCTGTGCCAGCCGGTGGCGCAGCAACGCACGGTCGAGCCGGTCATCGAGGTGCAACGGCTGGCGGAACTCGCCGTGACAGAGCACGACCCGGGCGGGAACACGCCAGTGCCGTCGCCACGCCTGCAGCGCGGAGTCCCAGCCGTGGCCGTCCCGCGACGGCAGGTGGGTGCTGGTGAGAAGCCATCGTGCGGCGGCGAGAATCGTGCGGCGGTAACGGACGCGTGGCAGGTACGGCAGCGTGCGGGCGGCACCGACGTCGAGCGGCCCGAACACCGCGGTGCGCGCGTCGGCGACCTCGGCGAGGAAGCGTGCCAGCGGAGGCGTTTGCACGACGGTGTCGAGTGCGTGGGGGATGTGTGGGATGACCCGACGGCCGGTGGAGATCTGCACCAGGTACATCTGGTCGGCGTCGGCAGTGACGGCCAAGTCCTCGAGACTGACCGGATTACCGGTGGGATGCTCGGCGAGCGCGACGACGTCGGGCAGGAGCCGGGGAACCCGGGTGACGTTCTCGTTGTGCGGACGACGCGGCGGAAACGACAGCTGCACCGCCACCGCCTCGCCGTACGGCGAATCCGGCGCGCAGGCGGCCCGAAGCTGGGTCTGCTGGTGGTCGTCGAAGAGGTGGATGAAGCGGCCGACCATACTCGTCGGCGAGCCCGGTGCCGCAGCGAAGCTCAGCCGGAAGTCCCCCCGGTCGAGGGCGTTGATCGACGCGGCGTGAACCGTCACGCCGAGCTCGATACGTGCCGGCGGTATCACGTCTGCCGGCTCGCCCACGGTCAACGCTTCGACATCCGCGTCGGTCAAGATGATCTCGCTGCGTCCGTCGAGCGCGGCCCGCTGCACAAGGGCAAGGAACGTCGCGTCGCGTTCGTTGACGCTGCGCCAGCTCGGGTGCGCGCGGGGCGCGCCGAGATAGCCGGTCGGGTAGCCGAGCCCGGAGTCGGCCAGCAGGTCTCGCACCGCCACCAGCGCTCCCTGGCCGTAGCGAGCCCGGAACCGGGACCGGTAGTCCTGCCAGGCGGTCGACCCGAACGGCTTGGTGCTGACCCGCAGCAGGACATGCGCCGCCTCGACAGCTTCCGTCAGCACCTGCTCGGGAACACGGACCTGAGCATCGAGGCGGGTGTCGACCGCCAGCGTGTGCTGGCTGGTGGCAACGATCCCGCGCATCCGCTCCGCGAGCAAGGCCCGGACCGCAGTCGCCTCCCGTGGGTCGTCGTGGGTGTTGTGCTCCTCGATCAGGTGCCGCACCATCTCCAGGTCGCGCAGCACGGCGGCGATGTCGCCGAACTGCTCGCCGCCAGCGGCTGTCACTGCTTCGATCACATGTGTGAGGCCGTCTGTGACCGTCATCGGCGGGCGCAGAGCACTGATAAGGGCGCCCTGCTGCAGCAGGTTGTTGAGGACAGTGGTGATCTGATCGGGCCGGGCCGTGGGGAACCGCTCGGCCAACCCGGCGGCGAGATCGTCGTACCGGACGTCAACGGCGGCGCTGGCGAGCGCCGCTCCCACCGGCGCCGTGTAGCGCACCGACGCGTCGCGCAGCGGGACCGCCTTGCCACCGCCCGGGTCGGCCCGGCGGGCGGTGATGAACCGGCCGTCACGAACAACACCGGTGTTGTCGCTGATCACCCGCAGGCGACGACGCAGCTGCGGGTGCTGCTCCAGCCGAGCGATCACGGCCGTCAGCCACTCGCTGTCAACCCGCGCCACCGTACGGTGGCGCCGTCCGACGTGCACGCTGCCCGGTCCGGTGGCGGCGATCGTGACGCCGGCGAACAGACCGAACGGTGTCGCCCGCCGCTGCCAGCGCAGCAGGTAGCCGGCGACGGAGATGACGGCCCGGCGAACCACCTTTGCCGTCACCATGCCGGGACCCGCGCTGATGCGGTCAAGCTGTTCGGCGAGGGCGGGGCTCGCCAGTGTGAGGGCATCCCGGACGTCTGCGCGGCCCCACGTCTGCACCAGCCACGGCAGGCCCTCGCCCAGCACTACGGCGTCGCTGGCGAGGTCCAGCTGCGAAGGCACATCAAGATCGCCGGGATCCGTGGAGGCGCGCACCACGATCACACCGGCGCTACGGAAGATGGGCGGAGCTGGCACGAAGATCGTCCCCTCAACGAAGAAACCGCGCCGTCGGCGCCTAGGCGGGCGCCGACGGCATCGTCGGGATCAGGCGGCCTGGATCAGACCGGGTCGCAGGACTTGGTCGTGCAGGCGCTCGTGCTGCAGCTGCTGCCGCAACCGTCGCTCGTGCTGCACATCATGACCACCAGCGGGGTCGTGGACTCCACGACCCGCATGTCGAGCACGAAATCGTCGTCGGTCGCGGCGGTAGGGTCGTCCGTGCGATCGAGTTCCAGCAGCGGCGGGGCCATTGTCCTCACGCTCCTCGAATAGGTCGAACAGGGATGGGGCATACCCGGCCGGGGGCGGCTAGCTCGCCGCCGGCCAGGAGATCTGGAGCAGGCCGTACGTCTTCGCCAACACCGCCACGTTGGCCGGCGTACTGCCGGCGTTGGTGCCGGACGGCCAGTAGGCGAACGTCGGTGCCGACCTGCGGTGGGCCCGCTCGTACCAGGCCTGGATCTGTTCCGTCATCACCGCCGCGGCGTCCTTACCGTGTGGTCCGAAGGCGCGGGCCCCGAGCTCGGCACCCGAGTCACCCTCCGCCGGACGCCAGGCCAGGTAGGCGAACGAATCGCCGAGCACGACACCGAACGGAAACCAGCGACGCTCCGCAGCCAGCTCAGTACCTTCGTCCGCCGCGAGCAGGCAAAAACCCGGCAGGAATCCGGCCAGCCACAGGTGAAGATCCGCGAAGGACTCGCTGTGTCCGACCGTGACCCCCGACCAGACCTCGCTGCGTTCGGTGTCCAGCACCCCATCCAACTGACGAACGTCGTCCGGGGCACCGACGTCGAAGCGCAAGCTGACGAACCGGCCATGCCGGTCGGGTAGCCGGAAGATCCGCTCGGGCCGGGCACCGTCGCCCTGCAGGGGCACGAACCCCGCCACCTCACTGGAGGTACTGGTCAGGTGGTCGCCGTCGCGCCGCAACGCGATCGTCCGGGTCACGCCGTTCATCCGCAGCGGCACCACGATCACCCCGTCCGGGGCGAGGTGCTCCAGCCAGGCCGGAGGAATGTCCCACACACCGACCGTGACCAGGATCCGGTCGAACACACCTTCACCGGGCACGCCGTGCACCGCGTCGGCCTGCACCACCCGTACCCGGTGCCCGTAGCCCGTCTCGCGCAGCAGAGCCTCGGCGCGGCCGGTGATGTCCGCGTCGATGTCCACGCTCACGACGTGCCCGTCCACCCCCACGACCTCAGCCAGCAGCGCGGCGTTGTAGCCACCAGAGCCGATCTCCAGGACCCGCATCCCGGGCTCGACACCGGCTTGTTCGATCATGCGCGCCTGGATGTACGCGGCGCTGACCGAGGACAGGTGCACCCCGTGCTCATCCGTCTTGGTGATCACCGACTGGTCGACGTCGTAGACGACCGCCAACGGTGTGCCACCAGGCACGAACGCATGCCGCGGCACCGCCCGGAACGCCGCCTCCACGACCGAGGAAGTGATCATGCCGTCAGCGACGAGCCGATCAACGAGGGCATCCCGCATCTCCTCGGCTCGACCTGGGGAATCCGACCTGTCAGTCGCGTGTATCACTCGGCGCTCCAATCTCATGTTCCTCATGCCGTCTGGTGTTGGCAGGGTGCCGGATGCGGGTAGCGCGTGACGCAGGGCCGACAGAACCTGCCGTCTGCAGGTGGGGCACAAGCGGCCCGCCTGCCGCACGACGCCCTACGAGTACGCTTCACACGATCACTCATGGTGAATAGCGCGGGAATACCGACTTGCGGTCCGACTTTGCTGTAACCCATGTCCGGCAGCGTGGCGAGCATCGCTGGCCCGGCGAAGCGTGGGGAGCAGCAGTGCGCCAGGTCCTGGGCACCGCCACCTATGCCAATCTCGATCTCTACAGTCCTCGGCGTAGCGATAGGGATTACGCCATCGAGACAGCTGAGTCTCTACCCAGCAGTTGGGCCGAGGCGAGCTACTTGCTGCGCGAGCAATGGCATCTCTTGGTCCAGAACGGCAAGCTGTTCGGCCTGAGTACGCGCTGATGGGTGTCACCCCGCAACTGGTGGCAATCGAGAGCTTTCTGCGTGAGTTGCCCTAAGCGCTGCGCCCTGGCGTCGTTCGCCTTGCCGCCCAGTACGCCGAATCCGCCGCTTGGCTCAACTGTCCAGACCCTGAACAACGCCGACGGCGCCTCTCGCCACGGTCGTCAAGGCGACCCTCGATCGCTACGCTGCCGGAATCAGCTCCGACATACACTGCCCTCACATGCGGCGACGAACGGCGCAGCCCGGGGCCACGCATGCCCGACCTATGGCGTCCATCCGAACGGTCCCGCCCCGGCGTTGGCATGCCTCCCCGGCGGACGGCCGCTGGGAACGGATCTGGTACCGCGAGTTCGACGACCAACCAGGCCCCTCGCCCCGTGAGTTCGGCGTGCCCTGATCTGCCGCGTCCGACCGGGCAACAGTGCGTGACATGTGAGGGGCTGTCTCCAGTGCCCGGTCATGGCTCCCCTCTGTGTCAAGAGGTCGCGGCGAGGGTTGTTCTAGGCTGGGGTGTGGCGGGTCCGGGAAGTGACTTCTCTGAAGAGCCGGCATGGGGATGTGAGCTGGTCACGCTGGAGTCAGTAGTCGTCTCCCGTTGTCCTCCCGGGCCCGTCGCCGTGGCCATCGTGGCGTCGTCGGTCATCTGTCGGTAGACGATGTCGGACAGGCGTCGTTTCAGCGCGCGCATCGCTTCCATCGATGTCTTGCCGGCGGCTTTCTTCCGGTCGAAGTAGGTGCGGCCTTCGGTGGGGTTGCGTAGCTGGACGGTGGCCATGATGTGCAGCACCCGGTTGATCTGCCGGTTTCCGGCTCGGGAGAGCCGGTGTCGTACCTGCTCGCCGGAGGACGCGTCGATGGGGGCGGTGCCGTTCCAGGAGGCAAAGTGGGCCCGGTTCGGGAACCGGGTGATGTCGCTGACCTCGACCAGCAGCCGGGCGGCGCCGGAGGGTCCGATGCCGTGCAGGTCCATCAGCGTGGTTCCGGTGGAAGCCACGAGCTCTTTCAGTTCCTTGTCGGCTTCCTTGGACCGTCGGTATACGCGTTCGAGGTCACCGATCAGTTCCGCGGCAACCCGGCGCCGGGTCTTGCCGACCGTGTCACGGGGCCGGACCGTGGCCAGTAGTGCCTTGGCCTGGGCGGCGGACAGACTCTTCTTCGCGCCACCCGGGATGAGTTCGAGGAGTAGTTGGTGCAGCTGGGACACCATCCGGGTGTGGTCCTCGCCGAGGGAGCGGCGCCGGTCGACCAGGATCCGCAGCAAGGCGAGCTGCTCATCGTTGACCACTGGCCGCAGCCCGGCCATGCGGGTGCCGACCAGCGCGATGGAGTGGGCGTCGGTGGCGTCGGTCTTGCGGCCCTGGCCGGTGGCGAACACCCGTGCCCTGGCGGACAGCTTCGGCGGGACGTCGACGACCTGCTCGCCGTCGGCGAGTAGCCGGTTGGCGATGTGCCGGCCGATGCCCTGGCAGCCCTCGATCGCCCAGACCCGGCGCGGCCATTGGCCGGCGTACTTCCTCATCGCCGTGTAGCCGTCGCGGTCGGTGTCGAACCGGCCGCCGCCGATCACGGTCTCGTCGCCGGCCATGATCTCGATCGTGGCGGAGCGTTTGTGCGGGTCCATCCCGATGACCACACGGTCTGCTGTGACAGTCAACGCGTCCTCCGTCGCTCGATTCACCTGGGTTGTCGAGCCGGGAGGGCAACGCTACTTCGAGCTGAACAAACCCCTCTTGAGCCTCTCCCTGCCCTGGGGCGACGCCCGGGCCGCGCAGGCCAAATGAGAGCCACACGACCAGCGTGGGCAGCCGAAATGAGAGCGACAGCCCGGGCGCCTCGACCGAAGCCTGGCCGGGCCACGGTCGCAGGTCAATGAAACAAGTAGCCGATGTGAGTGCACACAATCATGCCGCGTCGTGCAGGCGTCAGGGCGCCTGAGTCGAACATGTTGGTCGTGCGCAGCGCAATGTTGAATCCTTGTTTTCTGCATCGCCGGGACATCTGCCGGGAATGCCAGGTGGAGATCAAAGATCAAATAGCGTTTGGTCAGTACCGCTATCCTGATGGCAACTGCACCGCCAGGCTAGGAGCGCTCATGGGGTTCAACGTCGTTGCGATAGAAACGATCAAGGACTGCCTAGGCGTTGATAGAACAGAGGAGACCGTCCAGGCCCTGCTCTCAGCTTCATCATCTCGGATCGAGGCAATTAGAGGCGCAATCGGCGGATACCGGGACATGCCCGTACCGCCTCGCACAGAAGGCGAACTTCGGCCGTTCGTAGGCGAGGGAG
The DNA here is from genome assembly GCF_048060285.1 of Micromonospora sp. LOL_025. NCBI lineage: Bacteria > Bacillati > Actinomycetota > Actinomycetes > Micromonosporales > Micromonosporaceae > Micromonospora > Micromonospora sp. LOL_025. Next base: position 193,801 of record NZ_JBHMIR010000006.1, read on the forward strand.
CCCTATGGCCATGGGGGTCAGAACATGCGCCCAACGATCTTAAAAGGGTGCACCTAGCGGCCGAGGATGCGATCGTAAGCCTGCAGCACGAGCTTATTTACGCGCATTCGATTGCAACCGCCGACCCTGTGACGACCTTTTTGCGCATAGAGGATTCGCCGGTGAGTCAATTTCGCACGGACTTGGTTGCCTATGCGACCATCATGAGCTATGTCTATCCGTTGATTGAGGCGGGGTGTATCCAGTTCTGCAGGCCGGAATGGGACTATGATGAGTGCCCGAAGGCTCCACCAAGCTGCAACTTCGAAGAACTTGGCGTTCAAGACCGCGAGTGGCTGGCGCGCCACGGACCCACTGCAGCGGCAGCGCAGGACCGAGTGTCTTATCTTGTGCATGAGCTTTGGCGGGCGCGCAAGCTATATGGTCGTGTCGACGTTCGCCTGCTGGAGGCGCGGGATCGCGAACTGATCCAATGGATTTATGGATCTCGCCCGGGCAATGCGATGCCAACTCATCGCTTGATTCAGCCCGACCTGGTGGCCGATGACGAAATGTTCGTAGGCCGATCTGTCGCAGACCTGCAAATACCGGGTTTCGCCTCCTTGACCACAAGAGAAATTGTAAGCATTCGCAACGGTGATGAGTTCGAGAGATGGCGGCATGCATTGAGGGCTGGAGTTGCAAATTCAGCAAGCATTCCCTCTTTGCTGAATCCCACGCAGGCTACGCTTCGTCAAGTCAAGCGCGAGGTCAACCACGAAGCCGCGCTTCTGCGGCATTCCTTTGGTCGTAGCGCGTTCCTTTCGGAGCGGGCCAGTGGCGTCCGAGAAATGGTCGTGCAGGGTGTTGTGGGTGCGGCAACTGGATCGACGATATCCGCGCTCGCCATCAGCGCTTTGAACAGCATCGGAAAAGTTGCAGCATCCGCCGCGGGTAACCGCAACAGCAGCTCGCAAGATGCCTTTATTCGTCACGTGCAGGCACTGAACGATAGATAGTAAGCCTTTTTCAAACTTATTTTTAGGTCAGGGACGGTGTGCGTAGCCCCGTGATCGATAAGGGCGAGACTCCAGGCAAGACAGCAAATCGACCAAAATCCGATGCTCTAACACGGGAGCCTCGCCTGTGCTGTCTTACCCGTCCACGATCTCGTTGTCCAGCCGGACCCTGAACCACCTCGCTGACCGTATCCGCAACCACCGCAACCAGTGTCGATCCAGGTGGCGACGCCTCGACGCGGGACGGCAGGCACTGCTCGCTCTGGCTCACCTGCGCAACGGCGATACCTACACCCGGTTGGCTGCCGGGTTCGCCGTCGAAACGTGAGTACCGCATGGCGGTACGTGCAGGAAGCGGTAGCCCTGCTCGCGTCGGCCGCCGACGACCTGACCACCGCCATGAATCGGATCCGCCAGCTGGCATACGTGATCCTGGACGGCACCCTGATCCCGATCGACTGGGTCGCCGATGAGAAACCGTACTACTCCGGAAAACATAAGCGGCACGGCGTGAACGTGCAGGTCATCGCCGACGCGGCTGGCCGCCTCGTCTGGGCTTCGACGGCGCTGTCCGGCTGAGTCCACGACCTGACCGCAGCCCGAACCCACGGCATCATCGAGGCGCTGGCCAGCGCTGATGTGATGACCTTCGCGGACAGAGGGCTATCAGGGAGCCGGCGGGAGCGTGAGCACGCCGTTCAAGCGGCACCGCTTCCGGCCCAAGCTGTCACGCCGGCAGAAGGCCGTGAACCGCGTCCACGCGAAGATCCGCGCCCGCGGCGAACGGGCGATCGCCACGCTCAAGACCTGGAAGGTCCTGGCCAAGCTGCGTTGCTGCTCACGGCGAGCGACCACGATGTCGGGGTGACGTGGCAACTACACATCCATCCCTGGGCCGGGGTCCGGGTCGTTAGCCGAGGTGTAGTTGCGGTACGTCGTACAGGTCGGTGTTCGGTAGCCGGCGCATGACCGGTGAGCTGATCTCGATGATGAGCATTTCGGTGAGGAATTGGACGGTTGCGTCCAGCAGGTGGCTGGTGCGAGCGATGGCGCTGTGTTCCTTGAGTCCGGCGGTGATGTGGATGTGAGGGAGGACCCTCTGGGTAACGTCGTCCCAGGCGAGGGTGCCGCCGCCGAGTGCTTCGACGTTGGTGAGGTCGACGTGCGTCCAGACAGGTGCGTCGGGGTTGTCGAGGCGCTGGCAGGTGCCGACGATCTTGGCTGTGGAGAGGCCGGCGATGAACATGGGGATGTAGCCCTGCTTGATGTTGTGGGCGTGGCAGGCGTCGGTGAGAGCGGTGAAGAAGTCGTCGCCGTGGTCGAAGACGACACCGATCATGCGTCCTGGGGTCAGGTCGTGGCTACGCATGCGCGGCTGTTGCCTCCGTTCGATTAGCGGTCAGGGTCGGTGTTGGCCAGGGCCACGAGGATGGTTCATCGAGGTTGCCTGCAACGGCGAATGCTGGGGCGATGTCTTGCGGCTGAGCGTGGGCGACGAGGAGCGCGCGGAGCAGGATGCGGGCTTTGTGTGGGTGTAGCCAGCCGGCGGGAATGAGTCCGCGGGTGAGGAGGTCGCGTTCGGAGCCGGGGAAGCCGTAGGTGCGGGTGAGTGTCGGCCCAGCCGGGGTGCGGGAGGTGAGTACGACGGGGATCCGGGCGGCGAGGCCGGTGAGGGTTGGTACGAGAGATTCGGGCACGTGGCCGGCGCCGAATCCGGCGATGACGAGGCCGTCGCAGTGTGGGCCGATGGCGTCGAGGAAGGTGGGGTCGTCGTCGAGGCTGACGGTGTAGAGGCCGACGCGGGCGCGCTCGGGCTTGCTCGGGGTGGGGATGGTGAGCCGGTACGGGACGCGGGTTAGCAGTCTTGCGGTGCCTTCCATGACGTAACCGATGGGGCCGGTGTCCGGCGAGCGGAAGGTGGCGCCGTTGGTGGAGTGAGTTTTGGCGACCCAGCGGGCGGCGTGGATCTCGTCAGCGAGAACGACGAAACAGCCTTGGCCTCGGGCGGCCGGGGAGGCGGCGGTCTGGATGGCGGCGAGGAGGTTGGCGGGTCCGTCGGCGCCGGCCATGGTGGGGTTGCGCATCGCGCCGGTGACGATCACAGGTTCGGGTCGTTGGTGGAGCAGGTCGAGCAGGTACGCGGTCTCCTCGATGGTGTCGGTGCCTTGGGTGACGACTACTCCGGTCGCGCCTTCGGCGAGTACGTGGGTCGCTGCGCTGGCGAGTTCGGTGATGTCGGCGAAGGTGAGGGACGCTCCGGGGCGGCGGCGGAAGTCCACCACTTCGATGCCGATTGCCGCGGAGGCCAGTCCGGGGACGGCGTTGACCAGGTCGTGTGCGGTCAGCGTCGGACGGACGCCTTCGTCTGCGGCGCTGGTCATGGCGATCGTTCCGCCGAGGCCGAACACCACCACTCGCGGCGGGAGTGTTGTCGGGGTCGAGGGCACGACAATTCCTTCCAGCAGTCGCGGCGCGGCCTGGTGAGGTGTGTGGTGTGCAGGAGCCTATTACGGCAGGGCGCCGATGAAGCGACATGCTTGGTCGACGCCGTCGAGGCAGAGCAGACGGCTGCGGGGCTCGGCGAGGCCAGCGAAGCCGTACTGGCCGAGGTCGGCGCAGCGTCGTTGCAGCCAGCGCCACTCAAGGCTCAGGTAGTCGGCCAAGTGCCGTAGCCGGCCGCCGGGCGTGTCGTCGGCGATCACCGAGTGGGCCTGGACGTTGCCGACAGCATCGCGGTACGCGGCGATGGTGTGGGCGTGGTCGGTGACATCGACATGCCAGACATCGTCGGCACGGATCCAGGTGGCCATGATCGCGCGATGCTTGTCCATGACGAAGCCGGGCAGTGCGAGGTACTCCGGGTCGTCGGTGACCGCAGTATGGATCCCGAGGGACTCCATCAAGGCCAGGGCCATCAGGAGCAGGATCCGTTCAGATGTTGACGAGGCGGCCACGGCAAGCGAGGGAAGACAGAACATCCTGGTCATCGGCTGGGAGGTGCTGCGGAACCGCTCGGCGGTCTCGCGTAGGTAGCGCAGCTTATGTCGGAACAGCAGCCAGGTGCTGGCCTCCTCGCCGCGCTGCTCCCGGGTCCAGTAGACGGGGACGTCGGACAGGAGATCGTAGTGGCGGCGGATGTGGTCGGCGCAGAACGCCGATCCGATCCACAGCCGTGACACCGAGTCCAAGTCGTCGGCGATGTCCTGGCTGGCGGCAGATCTGGCCATGTCCCGATACGGTGATGCCGCGGCCTGAGCGGCGTCCAAACGGGCGTCGTCCAGCAGCAGCGACAGGTCGAGATTCGTCACCGCCCATAGGACTCCGGCGGTGAACGCATCGAGCTGGTACGCGCGAGGAATGAGCAGCCGGGCGTCACGATCGGCTGCGACCAGGTGCCGGTGCGCCCGCTGGGAGTCCAATGCGAAGACACTGACGTGGTCCGGTGTGTCGACGTGTCCGAGTATGAGCCGCCGCTGGGCGGACCGGTGCCAGCGATGGTCCGTCGGAGAATCCGCGATCGTGGCGAGAATGCGACCGTCGTCGACCGCCGGATACAACTCGACATCAATCGTTGCCCCAGCGAAGTGCTCGCCTGGGGGCGCCATCACCGCTTGGCGCCACGCTCGATCATCGTTGAGTAGTCCGAGTGCTGCCGTGGGGGCCGCGAGTTGCAGCAAGTCTGTGGCGGGAGACGGGTCTGCGTGTGGACCGAGTCGGGCAAGCGGACTCTGGACGGTAGAGGAGACGGCCTGCCCGCTGTTGGTGCGCCGTGGATTGTAGAGACCGATGCTGATGTCGCTGGCGACTTCGAGAACATGCCGGAGAGCGGCGCGGCGTTCGCGACTTGGCCAGCGATGTTCGCCACGTTCGAGCTTGCCCACCCAACGGTGGTCAACGTAGTGCGCGGCGAGATCCCTGGTCGGGTAGAGATGGTGTAAGGCAGCGTTGACCGCGTCGGCCAACTCGCTGCGGGACATGCGCTGCCTCTGACGCCGAGGTGACGGCCGGCGCTCTCGCGCCTCGGTGAGGGATGTGTTCGGCACGGTCTCCGTTTCCGGATGACGAGGCACAGCACCTCCTGAGGCACGCACGGCGAATGCTTCTCACAGACTGTCCGCTCTTCGCCAACGGATCGTACATTCGACGCGGGACTATCGCCATCGTCCTTTGCTCAATCGGGCGCGTCCAGTACGGATTCGCTGGCTCGAATGGCCGAAATGAAGGATCGCCACCGACGCGGAGCGAATCGGAGCACCGGGCCGTCGGGGTTCTTCGAGTCGCGAATCAACACCGCGTCGTCGACGGCGACCTCGACGCAGTTGCCGTCGTCGCTGCGGCTGGACCTGCGCCAGGCGTACTGTGTCGTGCTCATGCCGGGACTCCTTCGGTGGGTGCCAGTTGGTCCGCCGCGCAGCGGAGGAGGCGGATACTCGCATCGGGTGGCAGCGCGGCGGACTTAAGTCTGCTGTGCAGGCTCAGGTACGGGGCGACTTCGCCGGGGTCGGTATGGACCAGGTCTTTGGTGAGAGTGTCCACCGCAGCGGCGTGTGAACTTTGCCGGTCGCGGTAGCGGTATATCGAGTAGGCGGACCGAGGAGCGCTGTGCCCTCTGATCGATGCGCCGACAGGTAGGACCTGAACGGATACGGACGGGTAGGCGGCGCATACCGCGGCGACGTGGCGAAGTTGATCGGCTACGACGACGGGGTCGGCGGCGCAGCGCCGGACCGCGGTCTCGTCGATGACGGCGGTGTAGTGCGGGCCGTCGGCGGCGAGGACGAGGCTTTGGCGACGAGCGCGGGCGGCGACTGCGGCGGCAGGATCGAACCTGTCGCCGTGGCGTGCGGGATCGCTGCGTAGCCGTGCGTCGGCGAACGCGGGCGTCTGGAGTAAGCCGGGGATCAGTGAAATGGCGTACTCGGTGATGGTCTTGGTGCCGCTTTCCAAGTCGGCGTAAATGGCCTGCCGGATGCCCATTTGTTCGGCATCGGCCGCCCACCATCCACGAGTCCAGCCGTCGGCCGCCGCGTCCATGATTGCGGTCCGTCGATTCGCGCCGACCGAAAGATAGTCACAGATTCCGCTGACGAGGTCGATGTCGGGACCGAGGTGCCCGTTCTCCAAGGCGCTGATCTGTTGGCGTGGAAATCCAAGGGCACGGGCGATTGACTCGCCGGTCACGCCATGCTCCTCGCGCAGGCGGCGGATTTCGCGTCCGAGCCATTGCCGGCGGACGTACGGACTGGGACGGTTCACCGGCAGCCTCCAGGGACCACTCATGCCCGGTCGACGGTTTAGTCGGTCAGGTGAGGCCACTGTAACCCGACCCATTCTGTGAATCACCTTGATGCGCCTGATGGTCTGTCGCTGTTTGCGCAGGTCAGATGATGATCGGACCGCAAGTCGGTATGTGAGGTCGGACCGAAGGTCGGTATTCCCAGCCGTGTGCGGATCCGTGATCGTTAACTCTCAACCGGTCAACCGGTCAACCGTCGACGGGCTGACGCCTCGACTGGTCGACACAAGCCAGTACGCGTACCGAGTGCCCGGACCGAGCCTCGCTTCGGGGCGATGGCCTGCAGGTTGCCGCATCGGCATGGGCGCGGGACGCATATCAATGCCATTTCCTGCTCCATACTAAAGGAGGAGTTGTGAGGCGTTCAGCCTCCCAGACGCCATTAACCTCTTGTTTGCCTCGGTGGCGGCTGCAGGACAGGCGGATCCGTACCAAGCTGGCTCTGCTGTTGGCGCTGCCGTTGATGGCGACTGTTGCCTTGACTGGGGTTCTGGGCGCGGGTGCTGCGTCGGCTGCCTCGCAGGCGGAGCAGTCGCGGCAGCTCGTTGTGCTGGGTGGGACGGCGGGCCGGCTGGCCGCGCATCTGCAGCGTGAACGGACGGCTGCTGCCCTGGTCCTCGCACGCGGTGGTAACGCGGTCGCCGCCGAGAGTTATCGCCGGCAGATCGCCCTGACGGACGGTGTGGTCACGCAGTTCGACGAGGCGCGGCGCCGTGTAAGGGTGCCCCAGGTTCTGCAGGGGCCTCTGCGACGCGCCGGGGAGCAGTTGGCGAACTTGGGGCCGTTGCGTCAGCAGGTGCAGGCGGGGCCGGATGCGACGAGCAGTTTGGTGGTTTTCAGGTATCGGGCGGTGGTGGCTGACCTGTTGGCCTACCGGCAGGGGTTGTCGCAGGTGGGTGTTGACGCGGAGACGGGCAACGATCTGCGGGCCACCGCTTCGCTGTCGCAGGCGGTCGAGTCGCTGGGGTTGATGCAGGTCGCTGTGGTGCGCTCGATCGGTTCGGGGCGGCTGACGCCGGCGGGGCAGCAGGAGATCGTTGGCGCGGATGTCGGTTTCACCGAAGCGATGCAGGCATTTCGCGCGCTTGCGCCGGTGCGGTGGCAGGCCCGGGTCAACGCCCAGCTGAGCGGCAGGAACGTGCTTGAGGCTGAGCGGTTGCTGGGCGTGGTGGCGCGCGCGACGCCGGGGACCTCCCTGCGGCTGGGTGTCAGCGCCTCCAGGTGGGCGACGGCCGTAGGTACCCGGATGGATCTGCTGCATGCGGCCGAGCAGGAGCTGGACGCGGAGCTGCTGGCGGCGGTGACACAGCGCCGTGATGAGCAGCGGCGCACGATCGTGTTGCTGTCGGTGACAGTGGTGGCGTGCCTGGCCGTGATGGTGGCGGTGGGCTGGTGGGTGACCTGGTCGATGACGGGTTCGTTGCAGCGCCTGCGCGCTGGGGCGCATGCGGTCGCGGCGGATCGGTTGCCGCGGATGGTCGCTCAACTCGGTGGCGATCATCCCGAGCAGGCGACGATCGACGGGCTGATGGCGCAGGCGGCCGAGCCGATCGCGGTGGACGGGCGCGATGAGGTGGGGCAGGTCGCTGACGCCTTCAACCGGGTCTCGTTGGCTGCGGTGCGGATCGCTGGTGAGCAGGCGGCGCTGCGTGCCACCGTGTCGGGCATCTTCCTGTCGCTGTCGCGTCGGCTGCAGTCACGTGCTGACCGGATGATGGTCAACCTGGACGCGTTGGAGCGCGACGAGGAAGACCCGGACCGCCTGGAGAAGCTGTTCGATCTCGACCATGTCGCCACCTTGATCCGCCGGATGACGGCCAATCTGCAGGTGCTGGCAGGAGGACGTGCGAGCCGCCCGACGCCCGAACCGGTGCCACTGCCGGATCTGCTGCGCGCCGCCGGCAGCGAGGTCGACGACTACAAGCGTGTGGAGCTCGGAGTCATCGACGGTGCCGTCCTGGTCGGCCGGGATGTGGCGGAAGAACTAATGCACCTGCTGGCCGAGTTGATCGACAACGCTACCAGGTTCTCTGCCCCTGACACCCCTGTGATGGTGGAAGGCAGCCGAGTCGGGGATCTGCTGCATCTCCAGGTCCGCGACTACGGCATCGGGATGCGGGAAACGGAGCTGAGGGCGGTCCTCGACCGGCTCGCGCACCCCCACCGTATGGACCGGGCGACCACCCAACAGATGGGCCTGCCCGTGGTCGGGCGGATCGCCGACCGCCTCGGCATCACGGTCCAGATCCGCTCGGACTTCGGCGAGGGCACCCGCGTAGATGTCACTGTCGCCTCGCACCAGTTCACGGTCGCGCAGACCGGCTGGCCGGCAACACCGCCGCGGGCACTGGCCGACGAGCTGACCCGTGAGCTACCCGCGGTTCATACCCGCCCTGGACCGCGGGCGGAGGGCCCTCCACCGGCATGGCCGCCCGCCGTGCGGGCACTGCCCGCGACGCCCGTACCCGCGTCCGCGCCGGTCGGGCCGCCACCACCGCTGGCGACTTTCAACGAAGTGCGAGCCGACCCGCGCCACTCGTGGTTCACCTCCGCGCCTGGCGGCGCTGCGGCGCAAGGTGGTCCCGCGATGCCGGCTCGCTGGAAGGCTGCCGCCGAGGCGGCGTCGGCGGCGGCTGATCCAGCGGCCGAAACTACCTCGCACGGGCTACCGGTACGCCGTCCAGGTCGACGGGTGATTCCGCCGGTTGTGTCCGGTGCGCGAGCACCAGTGCCGGCTCAACGTGATCCCGAGGCGCTGCGCCGGCAGATGACCGCGATCGACAGGGCGCTCGGTGCGGCCGGGCGCCGCACCCACCACACATTGAAGGAGTCCAACCGATGACTCGGTCCGCGCGCCCGAACTGGAACTTCCTGCTCGACCAGCTCCGCACCACGCCAGGTGTCGCGCACGCCGTCGCGGTGTCCACCGACGGCCTGCTGTTGGCCCGCAGCACCGGCTTGGCTAAGGACCGTGCCGACCAGCTCGCGGCGTTCACTGCCGGACTTGCCAGCTTGACCAGCGGCATGGCGTCGCTGATGGAGGCCGGCACGGTGGAACAGACCGTCGTGGACATGGGTAGCGGCCGGTTGGCTGTCATGTCGATCGGTGACGGCTCGGTGCTCACCGCGCTTGCCGACAAAGAGGCGGACATGGGGCAGGTCGTCTACGAGATGGCCATGCTGATCAACCGGGCCGGTGGGGCGCTGACGCCCGAGCAGCGAGCTGTGCAGCGGGTATGACGGCCTCTCGACAGCGGCCTGGGTCCGTGCCCCGGCGGCGCGCACGCCCCACCGGCGAGATGCCCCGTGTCGCGTCGGCGAAGATCGTGGTCGCGGGTGGCTTCGGTTCCGGGAAGACCACGTTCGTAGGGGCGATCTCCGAGATCACGCCGCTGCGCACGGAAGCGGTCATGACGGCTGCCAGCGTGGGAGTTGACGACACCGTCGCGGTGCCCGGGAAGACGACGACGACCGTCGCGATGGACTTCGGTCGGATCACCATCGACGACACGCTGATCCTCTACCTGTTCGGCACTCCGGGACAGGACCGGTTCTGGTTCATGTGGGACGAGGTGTGCCGGGGCGCGATCGGCGCGGTCGTCCTGGCCGATACCCGCCGCCTCGATGACTGCTTCGCGGCCATCGACTACTTCGACGCCCAGCAGGTGCCGTTCGTGGTGGCGATCAACGCCTTCCCTGCGGCGCCCCGCTTCGCCGAGGCGGAGCTGCGTCAGGCGCTCCATATGCCCGACACGGTGCCGTTGCTGCACCGCGACGCCCTCGACCGCGCCCAGGTCCGCCAGACGCTCGTCGCGTTGGTCGAGTACGCCATCACCCTGCGGTGTGCCCAAGCCCATCACCATCCCCAACCCAGATGAGGAGCCCCGTGATCCGCCGACGACCCGTCACCCGTCTACTCGCCACCGCTGCCGCCGCGACCATGTTCGCCGCGGCGGCCGGATGCTCCGGCTCCAGCCTCGACGACTCCACCGCCGCGGGCGCGATCCGCATCGGTCTGCTGGTGCCGCAGTCCGGCCCGTACAAGGCCATCGGTGATGACCTGGTCAAGGGCTGGCAGCTCTACCTCGACACCCACGACGGCCAGCTCGGCGGCCACCGGGTGCAGGTCGTCACCGCCGACGAGGCCGAGGGGAAGCAGTCCGCGCTCAACGCCGCCCGCAAGCTGCTGGACAAGGACAAGGTGACGGTCATCGCCGGAACCGGCAGCGCCGACGCCGTGGAATCCATCAAGACCATGGTCACCGAGCGGAAGATTCCGTTCGTGGGCACCGGCGGCCGGCCGTCCACCCTGACCGACGTCTCCTACATCTGGCACACCTCGTGGCTGTCGCGGGAGACCGGGCAGGCCATCGCCGAGCACGTCCGTACCACGGTGGACGGGCCGGTCTACGTCATCGGCCCGGACTACCAGGGCGGCTACGACCAGATCGGCGGCTTCGTCGACACCTTCGTCAAGGCCGGGGGGAAGCTCGCCAACGACGACGGCAAGGCGGCCTGGACACCGTGGCCGGGCACCACGAACTTCCTGCCGTACCTGAACAAGATCGCCTCCAACGGCGCGAAGGCGGTCTACTGCTTCTACGCCGGCACGATGGCCGTCGACTTCGTCAAGCAGTACGAGCAGGCCGGGCTCAAGGGCAGGATCCCCCTCTACGGCGCGGGGTTCCTCACCGAGGGCAGTGTCCTGGCCGCCCAAGGCGCTGCCGCCGACGGGGTGCAGACGGTCCTCAACTACGCCGCGAACCTCGACAACGCCGCCAACCGGGCGTTCGCCCCGGCCTACCAGCAGGCGCATCAGACGGCCCCGAACCTGTACAACGTCACCGGCTACGACGCCGCACTCGTGCTCGACGCCGCGATCGCCGCCGCGGGTGACAAGCCGACCAGCGAGTCGATCAATGCGGCGATCGGGAAGCTCGGCGCGATCGACAGCCCACGTGGGCAGTGGCGCTTCGGCACCAGCCACAGCCCGATTCAGCCCTGGTACCTGCGCAAGGTCCAGAACGACGGCCGGGCCCGGGCCAACGTCGTCGTGCAGAACCTCACCACCCTCGGCAGCTAGAACAGGAGTTCCGCATGACCGACGCACCCGTGGCCGACATCGACACCGTCGACGGCCGGTACACCTTCGACAACACCACCAGCGAGGCTGGGCGCCAGGTACGCCTGCTCGCGGAGATCCTCGACTCGCATTCCACCGACGTGCTCGCCCGTACCGGGGTGGAGTCTGGTTGGCACTGCCTCGACCTGGGCACCGGCGCGGGCAGCATCGCTACCTGGCTGGCCGGACAGGTCAGCCCCGCCGGACGCGTCGTGGCCCTCGACGCCGACCCCCGGCACGTCGCGACTCACGAGCTGATCGACGTGCGCACCGGCGACGTCACCACCATCGACCTGGGCAAGCGGACGTATGACCTCGTGCACGCCCGCCTGCTGCTGATGCACCTTCGTCAGCGGGAACAGGTTCTGCGCCGCGCCGCCGCCGCCCTCAACCCCGGCGGGGTGCTGGTGATCTCCGAGTGGGACTGCACCCACCTCGACGAGATGCTGCTGCGCGGCCCGGCCGACCTCGCCGAGGCGTTCCTGGCGTTCCAGAACGCCCTGGTCGGCCTGGCCGCCGACAACGGCGCGTCGGCCAACTGGGCGCGCCGCGTGCCGGTAGCGATGCGCGACGCCGGGCTCATCGACGTCGAGGCCGAGGTCCACAACCGGCTGTGGGCCGGTGGGGAACCGGGCTGCCTGCTGCACGCCAGCAACAGTCGCCAGCTTCAGACGGCGCTGCTCGCGCGCGGCGTGAGCCCGGCGCAGATGGAGACGCTGCGCGACGGGATGGACGACCCGGACACCCTCTCGTGGTCCTACCCGATGGTCACCACCGTCGGCCGCCGGGCCGAGGACTGACCAGGACCCGCGAGGAGGAAGGGGAGCGTGCCGTGGGACAGGTAGCGACGTTCGCGGTGACCGCGTTGGACGGGGTGGCCTTCGGGCTGCTGCTGTTCGTGGTCGCCGCCGGCCTGGCGCTGGTCTTCGGCGTCATGGACGTGCTCAACATGGCCCACGGCACGCTCTACCTCCTCGGCGCCTATCTCACCTACCTGTTCACCGACGGCAGCCTGCTCGGCCTGCTCACCGCTCTGGCCGTCGGCGTGGCCACCGGTACTCTCGGCGGCGCCGCCCTGGCTGCCGCGCTGCGTCCCCTGGCCGGACGCGGTCACCTCGATCAAGGCCTCGCCACCCTCGGCATCGCGTTCCTGGCCGCGGACGTCTTCACCACCGTGTTCGGTGCGACCCCGCTGCCCGCCGACCCGCCTATGGTCCTGGCGGGCCGCCTCGACATCGCTGGGCACGGCTACCCGACCTACCGGCTGGTGTTCATCGCTGTCGCCGCCGCCGTCGCGGTCGCACTGCACCGGGTCGTGTGGCAGACCACCGCAGGGGTGATGCTGCGTGCCACCGTCTCCGATCCCGCTATGGCCGCCGCCACCGGCATCAACACCGCCCGGGTCCGCATCGCCGCCCTCGCCGTCGGCGCGACGCTCGCCGTCACCGCCGGGGTCCTCGGCGCGCCGCTGCTCGGCCCTGCCCCAGGAGTCGACACCACGGTCCTGGTGCTGTCACTGATCGTCGTCGTACTCGGCGGCGCCGGTTCGATCCCCGCAACCCTCGCCGCAGCCCTGCTGGTCGGGCAGGTCCAGACCCTCGGCGTGCTCGCCGCGCCCTCCCTCGCGCCCTTCGCTCTCTTCGGCGCCCTGTTCGTCATCCTCGTCGTCCGAGGCCAGGCGGGTGCCCCGGCGGCGGTGAGGCCAGCATGAGCACCGCCACCGTAAGCGGGACCGCAGCCGCGCCACCACGCCCGGCGGCATCACCACCGCCCGGCCGTCCGCAGCGGGCGGTCCGGGCAGGCATGGCCGGATGCGTAGCGCTCATCGCGCTGCTGCTGCCCGCCATCACCGACGCCTACACCGTTTCGCTGGCCAGTACCGCGCTGGTCTTCGCGGTGCTGGCCATGAGCACCCAACTACTTGTCGGTGTCGCCGGCCTGCCGTCCTTCGGCCAGGCCGCCTACTTCGGCGTCGGCGCCTACACTGCGGCCCTGCTCGCCCAGGCAGGTGTCACCGCCGGCCCGGTGCAGCTCGCCGCCGCAGCCGCCGTCGGCGCGCTCACTGCCGCCGCGACGGCGCCGCTGGTGCTACGTACCCGCGCCACCGCGTTTCTGATGGCGACCTTCGCGGTGCAGAGCCTCGCCGCGACCATCGCCGCGCAGTGGACGACCGTCACCGGCGGCGACGAAGGGCTGCACACCCCACCGGTCACCGCCTGGCCCGCAACGGCACCATTGATCGGCGTCGGGCACGTCTACTGGTACACCCTGGGCTGCTTCCTCCTGCTGACCGCCGCCGTGGCCGTCCTGATGCGTTCCCGCCTCGCCCTGGTTCTGCGGGGCTGCGCCGACCACGAGCCCCGCATGGCAGCTCTCGGCCACCCGGTCACCCTTGAACTCGTCGCCGGCTACACCGCCGCCGGCACGCTCGCCGCGGCGGGCGGCGCGCTGCTCGTCGCGGTCAACCGGTACGTCTCTCCCGCCGACCTGGGCTTCGAGATCGCGGCGCTCACACTGCTGGCCGCCGCGATCGGCGCAGGCAGCATGACCGGCGCTGTCCTCGGCGCACTCGCCGTCGTCACCACCCGGGACCTCCTCGGCGCCGGCACCGACGGTCACGGGCCCGCGCTACTCGGCGTTCTGTTCCTCACCGTCGCCTACGGCCGGCCACTCGCCCGCCACCTCACCACACGCCTGCGCCGCACACCCGAAGGAAGGCAGCCGTGAACGACTCCGCACCTGCGCTTCTGCACCTCGACGGGGTGGGCCGCCGCTACAGCGGCCTACACGCCCTGCACGACATCTCCATCACCCTGCCCACCGGCACCCGACACGCGGTCATCGGCCCCAACGGAGCCGGCAAGAGCACCCTGCTCGGGATCATCGCCGGCAGCGTGCGCCCCACCAGCGGGCGGATCCTGCTCGACGGGCGCGACGTCACCCGCCTCGGCCCCGCAGCCCGCGCGCGACGCGGCGTCGGCCGCACCTTTCAGCACCCCGCCGTGTTCGGGCGGCTCACCGCCGCCGCGAACGTCGCCCTGGCCATCAGCCGCCGGACCCCGCCCGCAGCCCGATCCGCCAGCACCCGCCGCGGCACGAACACCGACCAGACGCGCGCCGTGCTGCACGAGGCGGGGCTGGACGCCTACACCGACACTCCCGCCGCAGCCCTGCCATACGGGGTGCGGCGACGGCTTGAACTGGCCGTCGCACTCGCGCCCCAACCGCGGCTGCTGCTGCTCGACGAGCCCTCCGCCGGCCTCGACCCCGGCGACGTCGCACAACTCGTCGAGACCATCCGGGCCCTCCCATCGCAGGTCACGGTCCTGCTGATCGATCACCACCTGGACCTCGTGTGGGACGTCGCGGACACCGTCACCGTCCTGCAGCACGGCACCCACGTCGCCACCGGCACCCCCTACGAGATCCGCGCGGACACCGCCGTACGCGCCGTCTACCTGACGACCGCCAACACGCCGGCCACCCCCACCCCCGCACCCGTACCCGCCCCTGTGCTCAACGGTGACCGGCGCCGGCTGCTGAAGGTCCGTAACCTGCGCGCCGGCCATGACGGCGCCACAGCGGTGCACGGCATCGATTTCGACGTCTTCGAGGGGCAGGTCCTGGCGCTGCTCGGCCGCAACGGCGCCGGCAAGACCACCGTGCTCAACGCCCTGGCGGGGCTGCTGCCTCTCACCCCGCCCACCAGCGTCACGCTCGACGGATGCAGGCTCCCCACCGCCGCGCACCGCATCGCCCGCGCCGGCCTGACTCTCGTGCCGCAAGGCCGCCGACTGTTCAGCCTGACTGTTGCCGAACACCTCACCGTCGCGGCTGCCACCGCCATCAGAGACCGCCACGTCGGCCGACAGTGGAGCCGCGACGACGTCCTCGCTCTCCTGCCCGCGCTGGGCACTCGCCTGCGCCACCCCGCCGACCGCCTCTCCGGCGGTGAACAGCAGATGCTCGCTCTCGCCCGCGCGCTGCTGGCCCGTCCCCGGGCGCTACTACTCGACGAACCGTCCGAAGGACTCGCCCCCGCCCTCGTGCAGCAGATCGGCGACGCCATCACCACCATCGCCGCCCACGGCGTCGGAGTCGTGATCGCCGAGCAGAACCTGGCTCTCGCCCTGCCCCTGGCCGACTACGTGATCGTGCTCGAACACGGCCACATCGCCCTCACTGCCACCCCCGCCGATCTCACCGGATCGCTTCACCAGCGCCTCAACGACCTGCTCGGCGTCACCCGGGTCGGAGCCGACGCATGAGCAGCGACCCGACCGGGGACATGCCGAGCCGCTTCGCGCTACTCGCCTACACCGACGACGACAGCCCACCGCAGATCGTGGGCTGGGGCCTGGCCCTGCCCGACGGCTCCGCGTTCGCCGTCAACCCGCACGGCGGCCCGCGAACCCTGGTCACCCTCTGCGGCAACGCCGACGGCGTCGCGCGCCTCCACAACGCCGACGTCGCCTGGATCGACGACGAACCCTCTCCCCCGTCCCCGCCACACAGCCCGCCATGAGTTCCACACCCGGCCGTCAGGCCGACAGCCGCCGTCGGGGGCCCGCGGGTCCCCCGCACGATTCTCTCGACGACGCCCGCGCGGTCCAGGCAGCCCACACCGACGACGACGGCATGTGCCACGGCTGCCACACCGCCTACCTGCAGCTCAAGCCCTTTCCCTGCGAGTACGCCCGCTGGGCCGCCCGTTACCTCGCGTCGGCGCCGAGGCAGGGAGACCCAGGCCTGTGACCGCCACGCCAACTGACCGCCCCCCGTAGCCCGGCGGTGACCGTGCGCACACCGACAGGCCCGCCACGGCAGCTACCCGCGGAATATCGAAAGGACCGAGATGACGACCACCCACGGCAGCCGACTGCACCCGGCCCGGCTGCGCGAACTGCTCGACCCGACGATCCGCAAGGCACTGGACCGGCTCCACGTCCGGTCGGGGCAGCGTGTCCTGGAGATCGGGGCCGGCACCGGCGAGATCACCGCCCGCCTCGCCCGCGACGTCGGCCTACTCGGTACGGTCGCCGCGGTCGACAAGGACATCAGCTATCTCGATCCAACTTCCGTCATCGACGTATACCACCGGGACCTCGACGTAGACGCTCTTCCCGGCGAGCCCGACAGTTTCGACTTCGTCGTCGCCCGCTGGCTGCACGGCCCGTTGCGCTACCCGACCAAGGTGTTGGAGCAGCTGATCAACCGGCTGCGTCCCGGTGGCTGGCTCATCCTCGCCGATGTCACCAGCGCTACGCCACGCATCTTCAGGGCCACCGCGGACGACACCCGGCTGATCCACACTGTCACGCGTGGGCTTTACCACGCCATCGCCGGAGCCGACGGCGGCGCCACGTGGACGGCCGGCATCGACAATCGGCTCCTCGGTGCCGGCATGGTCCAGGTCTGCACCCACACCTGCACCGAAACCTGGACCGGTGGTGGCCCCGGTTGTGAGCTCCTCGCGACCGTGGTCGAGGGTCTTCGTCCTTTCCTGATCTCACCTGATGTCACCGACGCCGACCTCGACCACTTCGTGGACCTCATGGCCGACCCCGCCGTGGTCTTGGGCTCCTACCAGTGCAGGGCGGTCCACGCCCGCAAGGCGGGCTGACCGATCACCACGGCTCCTCCCGGTGTCGACGTACGCCCTGAAGCGCGGGGCCCGGTACAGATGATCTTGCAGACACCGAACCCCATCGTGTGTGGATGGCCGGGCGGTCTCCTGATCGCGCGTCCCTTCGGGGCTGCGATCCGACGGCCGCCACCGGTTCCGACCGGTACCCCTCACGCGGTTCTCGGGCGGCGCCGGTCGATCGTCCTGGCCACCGCTTCGGCGGCGCTGCGGTGCAGGTCCTTGGTGACACTCTGGTAGGTGTCCCGGGTGAGGGTCGTGGTGGAATGGCCGAGTTGTTCGGCGAGGACCTTGATGTCGACACCGGCATCGAGGGCCACGGTGGCGGCGCCATGGCGGAGGTCGTGCAGCCGGATCGGAGGCAGCCCGGCTTTTCGGACGAGCCTGCGGAAGCGTTGGGTGACGGCGTTGGGGTGCCAGGGCTGTCCGTCGGGCCGGACGAAGAACAGGCCGGTGTCGGGCCAGCTGCTGCCGGCGGCAAGCTGCCAGGCGGCGCGGCGGGCCTTGTAGGCGGTGAGGACCTTGACGGTCTCGGCGTCGAGCATCAGGTCGCGGGTGCCGGCCCTGCTCTTGGGGGGCTTCTGCACCGCGGTGTAGCCGTGGGTGGCGATCTGGTTGTTGATCGTCGTCTCGCTGCGGTGCAGGCGAACCTCGCTGTCGAGTAGCCCGCACGCCTCACCCCGGCGGGGCCCGCGGTAGGCCATGTAGTGCCACATCGGGTACAGGTCGAGGGCGTGAGCGGCTGCGTAGTCGAGGAACCGCACGATCTGCGTGTCTGTCCACACCATCACGGGGCCGGGCACCTCCCCGGTGGCCTTCCACCTCTGCACCCGTTCGTCCTCCCACACGATGGGCAGCGGCCGGTTGGCGGGAGTCTTGACCAGCGCCGCGGGGTTGGAGCCGACGATGAGTTCGTCGGCGAGGGCGTCGTTGATCGCCTTGCGGAGGCAGGCGCGGATGCGTTGACGCGTCGAGGGCCCGGTCGGGCGGACACCGGTAACCGTGACGCGGACGACGGGATCGGTGCTGGCCTTCGCGGCCCGGATCTCCTCGTTGCGGTTCTCGATGGCGGTGAACATGGCACGGACGTGGCCGGTGCGCAGCTTGTCCAGGGGGATCTGGCCGAGATGCGGGACGAGGTGTACCCGCACGATCGACTCGTAGCCACGGATGGTGTTGGCGTCGATGGTGAGCTCGCTGACCCATTGGATGAGGTACTCGGCCACAGTCGGCATCTGTCCGAGCGGGCCGTCGCCGCGCAGCCGCTGACGTACGCCGTCGATGTCGGGGAGGACGCCGCCGGCACGGACCGTGGCTTGGAGCAGGTCGGCGATCTCGGTACGGCGGCGGCGGTCGTGTCCGGCCAGCGCGAGAAGCGCGCGGGCGTGGTCGAGTTCGGCGGCGGCATCGCGTCGGCTGTCCAGCCCGGCGCGGCGCAGTTGCCGGCGGCGACCGTCGCCGGTGGCGGGGAGTTCGAGTTGGTAGGCCCAGTGGCCGTGCTCGGAACTCCAGGCGCGGTTCGGTCGGCGCAGCTTCGGGCAGGCGTTGCCGAAGGGCTTGCCGGTGTCGGGCTGGCGGCATCCGCAGCGTTTGAAGATGCTTCCGTCTGGCATGGCAGGTGGTGCTCCCGTTCGTGAAGGGGCCGGGCATCGGTTTCGTCGATCGACATCCACGCGTGACGGGCGGGCAGAATCAAGTCGTGACGCCCGGCCCGGCCGGCTGGCTCGCGCCTGGTCGGGAAGGTGGGTCGTGGGCGGGCTCAGCGCGGTTCCCGGCCGGTGGCGTCCGTACCGCGGGTTACGTGCCCGCCGGTGTCATGCCCCGTAGCCTCGTCGGCCCCGTCGACCAACGGCGCTGGTGGCCCAAGGTGCAGAGCCCGAAGGATCGGGGCGGTTGGTACGCGATAGTGGGCACCGGCGCGGAACAGTGGCGTCGGGAAGGCGCCGCGTGCTGCGAGCTTGTAGGCCGCCGAGCGGGATATGCCGAGAATGGCCGCGGCGGTCGCGAGGTCCGTGGTCGTGCCCAGCGCCATGATGCGTTCCACGGTCCAGGTCATGGGCGTGCTGCCGGCCGCTGAGGTCGACGTGGGTTTGCGGGTTCGTCGTGAAGGCACAGGAGTCGCTCCTTACGGGGGCCGTCGTCGCGCAGCGCGACGACGGCGAGGAATCAGCTGCGTTCACTGCTGATGCGAATAGAAGAGGCCGCCTGCCCTGGGCGACCAGCAGCGGGAGCGTGGCACTCTGCACACTGGCGCCCAGGGACAGGTCGCGGTGAGTCGTGCGGTCAGGCCACCGTTCCGGCTTCCGTCGCCGGACTCTTGATGAACACGAGGACGTCCTCGTGCGCGATCAGGTGCATGGGGGTGCCGGCCGCCCGCGCCTTGCGTACGGCCTGTAGTTGGAAGAACGACGGTCGGGCCACGAGCCCGCCGTCGCGGACGGCGGCGAGTAGCGCCACGCACCGGTCGACGGGAGTGAGGCCAGCCCGTGTGCCAGCGCCGATGACGGCTGACGGAAGATCCACCAGTTCGCCGTGCTTGCGCCACGGTCGGGCGGTCACGACGACGACTCCGCCGGGCTTGAGCAGGGTGTGGCAGCCAGCGAGGATCTGGGCGAATCCGTCGGCGAGCCCGGTGAGGTCGCGGTAGGCGAGGTTCCCCCGATCCGTACCGTCGTTGTAGGTGTTGTCGAACTTCGCCACGCCGTCGGCGCCGGGCCGGACCAGGCCGTGCACGGTCGGCCCGTACGGCGGCGAGGTCACCACGAGAGCTACCTGGCCGGTCAGGGCCGCCGGCACCAGCGACAGGATGCTGGTGGAGTCGCCACGGATGACACCGGCGCGGCCGGTGGCGCCATGGGTGTGGGCGTGCTTGATGTTGGCGTCGGCGACGTCGGACCAGCGGGACTCGTACTCGACCCCGATCGCGTCGCGGCCGGCGTGGATCGCCTCGACCAGGGTCGTGCCGATCCCGCACATCGGGTCGAGCACCAGGTCCCCGGGCGCGGTGTAGGCGGCCACGGCGTGCGCGGCGATCGCCGGAAGCATCCGTGCCGGGTGTTGCACCGACTCGCGGACGTACCGGCCGCGGCGCTGGACGGGCCCGGTGGCCTGCGCGGTGGCCCAGACCGACAGCCGCTCCGCCGCAGCGGGGTGCCGTTCTCCGCCGGTACTGTCCGCGGCACCGCTGGCGGTGGCCCGCCCCTCGGGCCGGGCCGCTACGGGGTCTCTGCGTTGCTCACCCACGGCGACCACCGCCGTCACGCCCACCCCGCCGGTGCGAGGGCTGGCGCTGGCCCTGAACCTGGCTGAACACCATCAGGTCCGCGTGGGCTCGCAGGTGCGCCACCTGCCACCGCTGGCTGGCGGTGCTGGCTAGGGTGAGCAGTTCCTCGTCGGTGACGTGGTAGACGAACGCGTCCCCGTCGGTCTCGGCGGTGACCGCCACGAGGTGCTGCAGGTAGCCCAGTCCGACGCTGGCGGCGGCCCGGACCACACCGGAGTAGTCCTCCGGGGTGGCGGTGATGCCGGCCGGGACGGTGCCGACGAGGATCAGGCAGCCGCCCGGTTGCAGCAGCGCGGCGCAGGCCGTCAGCAGCCGCGAAAGCCGGGCCTGGTGTGCGGCAGCGTTGGCGTCGAGCGGCCAGCAGGTGACCACGAGACTCGTTGCTGCCTGCAGGGAGCCGCCAGACGGCAGGTCGGCCACCGGTTCGGCCGGCGGGTGCAGATCGGGGTCAGTCAGGTCGTCACCGAACCAGGCGCCCATCTCCGGCAGGTCGTCCTCCTCGTCCAGGTCCGCCTCTGTGGTGGTACCAGCGGCCGGCGGGATCGGGGTAGCCGGGCCGATGATCAGGCTGGACGCCCCGGTGAACCAGGCCGGATGGTGACGACGTTCCCCCGCCGCGCAGGACCGGGTGAGAGCGTGGTCGGTGGTGATATCGACGACCGCCTCACCGGTGCGGCTGTAGGCGCTGATGAGCCGGGCGGCCAGCCGGGCTCCGATGCTGTGGCCGGCGTCCTCCGGGGTACGGGCGGTGCGCCAGACGGTGAGTGGTACCGGCGGGTCACCGGCGACCAGGTCAGTCGGTGTCGGGTCGACCTCGGCGTACGGGCCGGTGTCGACGGTGGGGCCGAGATGGGGTTCGTGGTGCTGCGGCGTGTGCTCGCTCATGTGGTGTCGGCTCCGCGCCGCGCCGTGATGCGCTGACACCCTCAAACCGGTGTTTGTGAGCGGTGGCGAACACCTGCCGCTCTTACAGCGATCTCTCACATTTCTGGCAGCGGACGCCCTGCCCACTCGTCCCGCCCTGCCGCCGGGACTGCTTTCCGGGCGCTCGCTCCGCCGTGCCCGGGGGTCGCCGCCGCGAGGTTCGCCAGGACCAACATCGCCGCGTGCTGTCAGATCCCAGGGCCGTGACAACGCACCCCATGTCATCGATCCATGTCGATGACACGGAGGTGACCGGTCCTGTCAGGCTGCTGCCGGAGTCCGGACGTCAGCGGCGTCACCGAGCCGCGCGCCGCAGCATTGCCACCCGGACGGCGGTCTCGTCAGACCGTCCCAGCCCGCCGGATGGGCACTGTCAGCCGGCCGCCGGCCCTCAATGACAGCGTGAGATGACGACGCCCTCGACGTCGGCGTCCCGCCGACCACGGTCGGGTACCGGTATGCCGTCGGCGTTGTCAGGTGCTGTCAGACCGGCGGAGGGGCGTTGTCACTCCGCGGTCCTCTCTTCATCGCCTCGTCGCCGCCGGCACCGTGTCCGCTGCCACGTGTCCGTGTCAAAGCGCAGGTCGACGCCATTTCGACGTGGCCATGGCGCTCGGCGGCGCCCGGTGGCCAGCGGCCGGCGAGCCGGGACGGACGGCGCTGTCGAACCGCCGCACGTGCCCGCCGGCCTGCGCTGTCAGAGGCCCGTGAGAGCGGGGTGTCGCAATTGCGGTCAGGCCCGCCGGCCACAGACGCCGGCCGCGAGATCCCGGACGAGGAGTTCATGACATGACCGCATCCGGCAAGGACTGGCCCGACTCACCCCTGGACGCCGTGGACACCGCATTCGCCCAACTGACCTGTGACCCTGCCCCGTTGTCACTGGATCTCGACACGCTGGCCGACCAACTCGATGACACCGCCGGCCTTCCCGGCGGTGTCATCGCCCTGCCGGCGTTGCGGCAGTGGCTGCTGGAACACCCGGACGCCTACACGGCTCGCGACGTGGTGTGGCGGGAACTGATCCGCCGCGCCCGCGTCGAAGGGCCCGCCTGGGTCATCGCTGCCGTCGCCCTCGCGATGCCCGCGCTGCGCCGCTACGCCGGACGGCTGCGCACCGGCTGGGCCGGCGACGCCCACGACCTGGACGCCGAGATCCTTACCGGCTTCCTGTCCGCCCTGCGTGACCGGGTCGACCTGGCGAAGCCAGCACCGTACGCGGCGTTGTGCATGGCGGCGTGGCGGGCCGGGCACGAATTGCGTCAGCGTGACGGCGCCGAGGCGACGCCGGTGGACAACCTCGAACACGTCACCGGCCCCCGCACGCCGAAGCGGCCCTACGGGCATCCAGACCTGCTGGTGCGACGCGCGGTCGAGCTGGGCATCGTCGACGGATGTGACGAGCAGCCCTACATCGACCTGCGGCTGGGCCGCCGGGCCATCGAACCCATCGCCGCCCATGTCGGCTTGGAGGTCGACACCCTGCGCCGTCGCGTCGAGCGCATCGACAACCGCATCGCCGAGGCGCTTGCCGCCGGAGTTCTCACCGAGGTGACCTCGCCCCGGGTACGGGAAGACCTCGCCGCAGCCGCCGAGCGACGCCAGCGCATCCGGGCCGCCCGTGGTGGCGGCGCACGAACGGCTGCCGCGCAGGCGAGGCTGGCGGCAGCCTAATCGCTGACCGATCCCGACGCGGGTCCGACCATCTGGTCGGACCCGCTGTCGGCGTACGGCTTCGAGTGCAGAGCCGGGTACGCCACCGAGCACACGGCAGCTATCGACATCTGCGAGCGCGGCTGCGGCTCGCGGCCGAGCTTGCTCTGCAACGATCAACTACAGCCAGTCATTCTGGTCGCCTGGCGGCGTCCGGATCTGGCTCCCCTCTGTGTCAAGAGGTCGCGGCGAGGGTTGTTCTAGGCTGGGGTGTGGCGGGTCCGGGAAGTGACTTCTCTGAAGAGCCGGCATGGGGATGTGAGCTGGTCACGCTGGAGTCAGTAGTCGTCTCCCGTTGTCCTCCCGGGCCCGTCGCCGTGGCCATCGTGGCGTCGTCGGTCATCTGTCGGTAGACGATGTCGGACAGGCGTCGTTTCAGCGCGCGCATCGCTTCCATCGATGTCTTGCCGGCGGCTTTCTTCCGGTCGAAGTAGGTGCGGCCTTCGGTGGGGTT
The DNA here is from genome assembly GCF_048060285.1 of Micromonospora sp. LOL_025. Classification (NCBI taxonomy): domain Bacteria; kingdom Bacillati; phylum Actinomycetota; class Actinomycetes; order Micromonosporales; family Micromonosporaceae; genus Micromonospora; species Micromonospora sp. LOL_025. The sequence goes on from NZ_JBHMIR010000006.1 coordinate 217,235, forward strand.
GCGTAGCTGGACGGTGGCCATGATGTGCAGCACCCGGTTGATCTGCCGGTTTCCGGCTCGGGAGAGCCGGTGTCGTACCTGCTCGCCGGAGGACGCGTCGATGGGGGCGGTGCCGTTCCAGGAGGCAAAGTGGGCCCGGTTCGGGAACCGGGTGATGTCGCTGACCTCGACCAGCAGCCGGGCGGCGCCGGAGGGTCCGATGCCGTGCAGGTCCATCAGCGTGGTTCCGGTGGAAGCCACGAGCTCTTTCAGTTCCTTGTCGGCTTCCTTGGACCGTCGGTATACGCGTTCGAGGTCACCGATCAGTTCCGCGGCAACCCGGCGCCGGGTCTTGCCGACCGTGTCACGGGGCCGGACCGTGGCCAGTAGTGCCTTGGCCTGGGCGGCGGACAGACTCTTCTTCGCGCCACCCGGGATGAGTTCGAGGAGTAGTTGGTGCAGCTGGGACACCATCCGGGTGTGGTCCTCGCCGAGGGAGCGGCGCCGGTCGACCAGGATCCGCAGCAAGGCGAGCTGCTCATCGTTGACCACTGGCCGCAGCCCGGCCATGCGGGTGCCGACCAGCGCGATGGAGTGGGCGTCGGTGGCGTCGGTCTTGCGGCCCTGGCCGGTGGCGAACACCCGTGCCCTGGCGGACAGCTTCGGCGGGACGTCGACGACCTGCTCGCCGTCGGCGAGTAGCCGGTTGGCGATGTGCCGGCCGATGCCCTGGCAGCCCTCGATCGCCCAGACCCGGCGCGGCCATTGGCCGGCGTACTTCCTCATCGCCGTGTAGCCGTCGCGGTCGGTGTCGAACCGGCCGCCGCCGATCACGGTCTCGTCGCCGGCCATGATCTCGATCGTGGCGGAGCGTTTGTGCGGGTCCATCCCGATGACCACACGGTCTGCTGTGACAGTCAACGCGTCCTCCGTCGCTCGATTCACCTGGGTTGTCGAGCCGGGAGGGCAACGCTACTTCGAGCTGAACAAACCCCTCTTGAGCCTCTCCCTGCCCTGGGGCGACGCCCGGGCCGCGCAGGCCAAATGAGAGCCACACGACCAGCGTGGGCAGCCGAAATGAGAGCGACAGCCCGGGCGCCTCGACCGAAGCCTGGCCGGGCCACGGTCGCAGGTCAATGAAACAAGTAGCCGAGATCAGTGCGTCAAAACAGCCCTGCGGAACTTCTCGGCGAAGTCGCGATACCCATTCGAGTAGGCGTCCTGCTCGCCTGCCGTGCGTTCGAGTTCCTGTCGGATCAGCCGGTCCGCAAGCTCGTAGTTGCCGTTGACTGCGGTTACGGCCGGCAACATGACGAAGCGGACGTTGTCAAGGAGGAGATCAGAGCTGGCGATCTCACGGGAGAACGTGTTCCAGTCCGACCAGTGGTCGATGAAGGGCTGGCCGTAGGTGGCGACTGCATCAGCAAGGTCCTCCGCTACCGCCGCCAGATCGCCAGTCGCGGAGAAGTCCCACTGGACGAAGGTGTTCTGCGGCATCAGGTAGCCCAGGGGCCTGCTGACCGACGCTACGGGTGCCGGCCAACCGGCAGTGGGAACCAGGATGGCTTCTAGGGAGTCGTGCCTGACGCCGACTACGGGGTTGATATGCAGGACCTGAGGTAGCGACCACGTGGCGAGATTGAGTCCCAGCCATCCCGACGCTGCTCTGGAACCACTCGTCTGAAGCAGAAGACCTCTGCGCTTGGCGGCGAATCCGTAGCGGTGAAGCGCCGCAGCGCATGCGTCCTGACTCGCCCTTGCCAAGCTGGTCAACGTCCTCGTCCCAGTCTCTCGCCTTCGTCTGGGCCGCCGCGATTTGAGATGACGACACCCGGCCGACGCCGAGCGCCAGCATAGGAGACGAGAGACGCGCTTGATCTACCGCAGGTCGCGCGCCACCCGACGACGGTGTACGGAGACAATCGCCGCACACCGGCTCGTCAGGCCTTGAGCCCGTAGCTTGCAATGAACTCAAGGAAGTCCTGGGCGACGAGCTCGTCATCGCCGGCGTCGTGAAAGCGGAACCAGACCTGCTCGTGGCAGTGGCCGTCGCTTACCGGGAAGCCCCAGTGGTCGCCGGTGCCGACCGGGGCGACCGCGACGAAGCTGCGGTCGGGAAACTCCCGGTCGTTGAGGGTATGGAGGTCGTCCCACGACGAGGGCACCGGCACAATCGGGAATAACTCGACGAAGCCGAACGCGCCCCCGCCGTAGCGCATCATGAACGCCTTGTACTTGTCCGGCAGAGCTACCGCCATCTCCCGCTCGACGCTCATAATTTCCTCCGGGGTGGCGGTATGGCCTTCGATAAGTGCCCACCCATACTCGGCTTGTTCCGCAGCCGACTTTCGACGAAGTGGTTCCGCCAGCGCCTCGAACTCCGCAAGCTCCATGCGCGGATACTACGCATCGGCCTTACGAACCGCCGGCTCACTCAACTGCCGCGGACCAGGCGCGACGGCCGCAGGGTCGTTACCCTGCGTGACCTTTGGTTGGCTGCGGCCCGTGCGGCTGAGGTCGATGAGAGGGCGCCGGACAAGCGAAGCTGGTGACTTCAAAGTGAAGCAGGATAACGCGCAAGAAGATCAGGTTCAGTGAGCGGCCGACTCGCAGTCGTCTCAGTCAAACTGATCCGCCGCAGGTCAACGCGCTTCATACGGATCAACTTCGTTTGAGCTCGGACACCCGGAGGTCAAGACGGTCAACGACGGTAGGCAGCGCGGCCTGGTCGAAACCCTCCGGTGTCGTGCGGAACCAGTAGGGCTGCAGCATTTGCTTGCCGCCACCGGGGGCGATTGTTCCGTCCGGGTTCCGGGCGGGAGCATCGAGGCGATCGACGAGCCCGTACGCGGTCAACTGCCGGTGGGTGGCGTATATGTCGCGGTGAATCCCGTACCAGGTCTCGCGTTGGGGATTGTTGGCGTAGACGCCTGCCTGACCGGCTACGGGATAGCGGGCTTCGAGGTCGCGCAGCATGAGGTATGTGGTGATCTCTGCGGCGGACAGCACGTGCACCCATCCGTTGAGAAAGAACGACGCCGGCAACGAGATCACCGCGCTGCGCCCTCCGGCCGGTCCCGGCGGCCGAATCCATGCCGGGTCGACCATGCCGGCGTCGCCGGGCAGCGGGACGGTATAGGCGGACTCCCGGCCCTGAATGCGTACGCCGTTCTCCAGGCGGAGGCGGAAGTAGTCGTATCTACCCCGGAACCCTGCGCGACCCCGCAAGCCCATCAGGTTCTGCTGCTCCAGCAGAGCGAGGGCGCGCACGAGTTGTCGCCGCATCCCGGCCGAGCGGGGCGTTGTGCTGGTGACCGCGGGCAGCAGATCGACCCAGGCGGCCTGCAGCTTGCTCCCGTCCAGCAGCGGCCGCGTGTTGTCGACCGCGAAGCCGGCGCGGTGCTGCGCCTGCGCCTCGAAGAGCGCGATCAGATACAGATGCAGCGCCCACCCTTTCATTGGGGCAAGCGCCGCAGCAGGCGACGCCACCACCGGGGAACTCGGCCCGGGAGTCCTGGCCACGATGAAGGTCCGGCGAACCAGATAGAGCGCCGGGTTCTGCCCGCCGCCCTCATGAATACGCCGCAGTTCGCGTCGTGCCATCACATACGCCTGCTCGTGCGCGCGCAGGGAGGCGACTCGGGCGCGGTGGCGCTGAGCATCGCGAGCGTTCACGCCGCGAAGAATATGTGACCGATCAGCCGTACCAAGAAGTTCCTTCGCCGAGAGCCACAGAGAAGAAGAAACCGATCCAGGCCCTCACCTGCAGATATCGAGGTTAGTCTGTGCGGCTGATCGGTCAGAGGGCGGTTTTTCCTGCCCTGATTCAGGTGCGACTGTTTCCCCACGGCCCGCACTGATCAGGCCCGGCAGAACGCCGGCCGGGCGGGCTCGACGGAGGGAGACTGAGTGAACACTGGCGTTCTGGTGGGGCTGTGCGTAGCGGTCGCGATGTTGTTCTCGGCAGCTGTCGGCGCGACCGCAGGATGGCTGTCCTGGCTCGATGACCATCGCGTGCCGCGGGCACTGCTGATCGGCGGTTCAGCATCCGGCGGGGCGCTCGCGCTCGCGGTCGCGATCGCAGCCCTGCTGGTGTGAGACAGAACCGGCGACCGACTCGCCGCGGCGGCGCGCAGGCGGCACCCTCAACAACATCGGCCTCGTGTACAACAAGCTCGGGATCGGCAGCAGGCCCTGCCCCTGCGGCGGGAGGTCGGCGACCGGGCCGGCGAAGCGGTCCCCCGCTTCAACATCGCGATGATTCACCGGGGCAGGGCGACCTCGACCAGGAGACCAGTGAACTCGAAGTCGTCGTCGAACTCAACCGCCAAGTCCAGCACCCCGACCTCGCCTCCGACATCGCCGCACTCGAACAAGTACGCAGCGAGATACAGCCCGGAAAACGACCTGAGAAACGGGCACGAATACCTAAACACCATCGGGGTGCATCGACGACCTCGGGCAACAGCAACACAGGTTCGGTCACCTCTGGCTCGTCCACCGGCTGGGTTGGCATCGACCAGCGACATCCGCTCATGCCGCGATTCGGGCGACGCTCACGTCCACCGGTTACTCATCGTGAGCAACGGACGTGCGTCGCCGGGGCGACCGGCGCCGCAGGGTCCCCCAGCGCCACTCCCCCGTGCCTCTGCATAATTGGCGCACCTGGAACCCGTACGCCGACACCCGCGATTGCGTGTGACGGAGCCGCCGACTCCACCGCTGTGGCCGGCTGCCCGACGGTGCGGAAACCTCCCCGGATCCTGTCAGGCGTCGGATCCCGCCCTGCCCTGACGACGGCCGTCCATGGGGCGACGTCCGTCTGCTGTGAGACTCTCGCGCCGTTCCCACAGCGGATCCCCTCCCAGCAGGGCTGTCAGGCCTCCGCGAGATCGTGTCGGACCGCTGTCGGACCGGCAGATGTTCGCCACAGCTCACAACGGCCGTTTTGAGGGTGTGGGACTCCTCCGGCGCCACCGGTGCCATGGAGGGCTGGTCCCGCCGCCGTCGGGCCGGGACACCTGTCCGACACGGGATCGGGCCCCTCGGGTGCCGCGCCACGTTGATGCGCTGACACCTCATCGATCACCGCCAACCCGAATGGGAGGACGAGCTCCTCCCGAGGTTCGCCGCGGTCCCCGTCCGACACGTGACTCCCAGCCCGGCGGCGACTTCATGACCCGCTTCGAGTATCGCCCCGGCTACTGCCGGGGCGGGAGGTGCAGCCACCGATGTTCCCCACGATGGGGGCACGTCTCCGTGCCCTGACCACCGCCCTCTACATGTCCCGCACGTTTCACCGCGTCGTCCGGTTCGCCGTGCCCGTCGGGGCTGCCGCGATGGTGCTGGCCGCGCCGACCGCCGGCTACGCCGCCCCCGACAAGCCGGTGAAACCGGTCCCCAACGACCTACCGACCGTCATCTTCAACCTGCAGACCTGGGTGATGGGCATTCTCGCCGCCGTCGCCACCCTGTTCCTGGTCCTGGCCGGGGTGTACTGGGCCACCGCCGGCGGCGACCCGGCCCAGGTCGACAAGGCCAAGGGCGCGCTGAAAAACGCCCTGGTCGGCTACGGCCTCGCCGTGCTCGCTCCGGTCCTGCTGCAGGTGGTCCGGGGAATCGTCGGAGGCTGACGATGACCTGGACGCTCAACCAGATTCTCGACTGGTTCGCCAGCCTGCTGGTGGACTGCCTGAACGGGCTCGTCACCGCGATCACCCACGCGCTGCTGATCACCCCGGACGTCACCAGCCTGCCGCAGGTGCAGGCACTCACCGGACGGTCGGTATGGGTTGTCGACACCGTCTTCGTCCTGGCGTTCGTCGCTGTCGGCGTCCTCACCATGGTCGCCGGCGGCGACGAACGCGCCCGATTCACCGCCAAGGATCTTCTGCCACGGTGCGTCGTCGGATTCGTCACCGCCCACTTCTCCCAGCTGATCGCCGGCAGGCTCATCGAGGTCGCCAACGCGCTCACCACCGCATTGACCGCACAGGATTTCAACGGAGACAGGGCCCTCGATGCCATCGAGACCCACCTGACGGCATCGCGTGACCAGACCGCCGGCCTGTTGTTCATCGTCTGCCTGGCGATCATCGTGTTCCTGCTCGCCACCACTGCCTGCAGTGTGATCGTCCGGTTCGCGGTCGCGCTGGTGCTCACCGCGGTCGCGCCGATCGCGCTGGCGTGCCACGCCCTGCCGCAGACCGAACCGGTCGCCCGCATGTGGTGGCGGTCGTACGTCGCCATGCTGGCGGTCCCGGTGGTGCAGGCGTTCGTGCTCTTCGCCGGTCAGTGGATGCTGCTGGACACCGGCGCCATGCTGCCCGCCCTCGGCCTACCGGTCGAGCCGGGCGGCGTGCTCAACCTCTTCGTCGTGATGGTCCTGCTGTGGACCACGGTCAAGGTACCGGGGCTGATGCAGCGCTTCGCCACCAGCGGGGGCGCGCGTGGCGGCAACCCGATCGGCGCGGTCGTGCGGGTCGTCGTCGTGCAGCAGCTCACCCGCGGGCTGCGCATCCCCGCCCTTCGGTCGGTGCGACGATGAACCTCGACCGCCGCGACGAACAGGCCGCCACCGCCCGGATGCCCGCCGACGTGGACGCGCCGGACAAGGTGCTCTACGGGCTGACGTTCCGGCAACTCGCGATCCTGGCCGTGGCCGCCGTCGTCTTATACGGCGGCTGGAGTGCCCTGCACACCGTCGTGCCCGCGCCGGTGCTGCTCGGCGCAGCCGTCGTCCTCGGCGGCCTGGTGTTCGGCCTCGCTGTCGGCCGCCGCGACGGACTGCCCATGGATGTGTGGCTGGCCGCCGCGGTGCGCCACGTCCGGGCGCCACGCGCGTTGTCCACCACCGACACCACCGCGAAGACACCTGACTGGGTGCAGGCCCCGGCATCGAAGGTGATGCTGCCGGCGCCGCTGAAACTGCCCGCCGACGCCATCGACGAACACGGCGAGATCAACCTCGGGGCGATGAAGGCGGCGATGGTCGCGGCGACCAGCGTCAACCTGGCGCTCCGCACCGCCGACGAGCAGGCCGCCCTCGTCGACACCTTCGGCCGCTGGCTCAACAGCCTCTCCACGCCGACGCAGATCGTCGTGTCGGCGCAGCCGGTCGACCTGCACTCCGCCGCCCGCACCCTCGCCCAGGCGGCGGAAGAGATGCCGCACCCCGCTCTCGCGGACGCGGCAGCCGACCACGCCCGGTTCCTCGACGACCTCGCCGAACGGCGGGATCCGCTGCGCCGGCAGGTCCTCATCGTCACCCACGCGAACTCGGGCGAACGCAGCGAGCACGCCGCCCGACGCCGCGCCGACCAGACAGTCCGGGCCCTGTCCGGGCTGGGCGTGACCACCCGTGCCCTGGACGGCCACGCCACAACCGCCGCCCTGGCCGCCGCCGCCGATCCCTACCGGCCGCCCCGCCCCGGCGGACTGGCCGCCTCCCACACCATCATCACCGCGACTCCCGCCAGGGGGCCGCGCACCAGGAGGACATCGTGATCTCCGCCAGGCGCCGACGCGCCCACAACGACAACCACCCCGGTCCCAGCCCGCTGTCCACCGGACTGGCGGCGACCGTAGCGCCGGCCTCGGTGGAGGTCACGCCCCGGTTCCTGCGGGTCGGGGACGGCTACGCCGCCACCCTGGTGGTCACCGGCTACCCGGCCGAAGTCGGGCCCGCGTGGCTGGAACCGCTGCTGTCCTGGCCGGGCAGGCTGGACCTGGCCCTGCACATCGAGCCGATTCCCACCCCGATCGCCGCCTCGCGGCTGCGTAACCAGCGGGCCCGGTTCGAGTCCTCCCGTCGGGCGGACGAGCAGAGGGGCAAGCTGACCGACCCGTACGTGGAGGCCGTCGCCGACGACGCCGCCGACCTCGCCGAACGCCTCGCCCGCGGGTCGGCGAAGCTGTTCCGCGTCGGCCTGTACCTGACCGTGCACGCCCGCACCGAGGCCGAACTCCTCGAAGCCTGCGCGCAGGTGAAGGCCGCTGCCGCATCCACCCTGATCGAGGTGCAGCCCGCGACGTGGCGGCATCTGCCCGGCTGGACCACCACCCTGCCACTTGCCACTGACAGCCTGCAGATGCGCCGGACCATGGACACCCAGGCGTTGGCCGCCGCCTTTCCCCTCGCGTCGGCGGACCTGCCCGCTCCGCTACCCGGTGACCCCGCGACCACCGCTGGGGTGCTGTACGGGGTGAACCCCGACTCCCAGGGCATCGTCTGGTGGGACCGCTGGGCGCAGGAGAACCACAACAGCGTCGTCCTCGCCCGCTCCGGCGCCGGCAAGTCCTACTTCGTCAAGCTCGACGTACTCCGCAACCTGTACCAGGGAGTCCAGGTCGCCGTCGTCGACCCCGAGGACGAGTATTTGCGCCTCGCCGACGCGGTCGGCGGCACCATCGTGCGACTCGGTGCACCCGGCGTGAAGATCAACCCCCTGGATCTGCCGGCCGGGGACACCCGCCCGGACGTGCTCACCCGACGCGGCCTGTTCCTGCACACCCTCATCTCGGTGCTACTGGGGCAGCTGCCGCCACCCGCTGAGCGCGCCGCACTGGACCGGGCGATCCTCGCCGTCTACCGCCAGGCGGGAATCACCACCGACCCGGCCACCCACCACCGGCCCGCCCCCCTGCTGAAGGATCTGGTCGCGACACTGCGGACCGACGACAACGCCGCCGCCCACGAACTCGCCGCCCGCCTCGCCCCGTGGGTGGCCGGCTCGTTCTCCGACCTGTTCGACTCACCAACCACGACCCGCCCGGACGGGCACCTGGTCGTCTGGAGCCTGCGGCACCTGCCGGACGAACTGCGCACCGTCGGCACGCTGCTCGCCCTCGACTCGATCTGGCGGTCGGTAGACGCACCGGGTCGGGCCCGACTGTCCACCCGCCGCCTCGTCGTGGTGGACGAGGCATGGCTGCTCATGCGCGACGGTGAAGGCGCCCGGTTCCTGTTCAAGATGTCCAAGGCCGGACGGAAGCGCAACGCCGGCCTGTCGGTCATCACCCAGGACGTCGCCGACGTGCTCGGCACCGACCTCGGCCAGGCCGTCGTGTCGAACGCGTCCACGCAGGTGCTGCTCAAGCAGGCCCCGCAGGCCATCGACCAGGTCGCCGACGCGTTCGGTCTGACCGGCGGAGAACGGCGGATGCTGCTCGCGGCCCGGGTCGGGCACGGCCTGCTGATCTCCGGCACGAACCGGACCGCGTTCGAGTCGATCTCCTCGCAGGCCGAACACCTTCTCGCGACCACGAAGCCGTCCGACCTCGCCGACCTCGACCCCGACGACGGGGAGGAGGAGTTGTGACACCACCCCTTGCCGTGTCGCCAGCACCGGCGCCCAGCCCTTCCGGGCCGGGCGCCGGAGTCATTTCCCCGCCCGGCGCGCCCACGCGGTGGATTCTGCACGCCGCGCAGTGGGCGGTGGACCGGCCGTGGCTGCTCGGCGTCGCCGCCGCCCTGCTCGTCGCGTACGTCGCCGGGCGCAACCTGCTCGACGGGTGGCGGCACCGCCGCCACGCCGACGGCGCCCGCCTCGTCACCGTCGCCCCACCACCGGAGGTCGACCCGCACAGCGCCGCCGCGCTGTGGGCGAACCTGCACGGCACGCTCACCCCGTCCCGCCGACGCCGGCTGCTGTACGGCAGCCCGCACGTGGTGTGGCAGTACACCTGGACCGGCCGGCAACTGCTCATCAGCATCTGGGTGCCCGGCACGGTGCCGCAGGGAGCGGTCGAGGCCGCCGTACGCGCCGCCTGGCCCGGCGCCGCCTGCACCACCGACGACCAGGCCTCCCCGCCGGTCCCGCGCGACGTGCCCGCCGCCGTCGGCGGGCACCTGCTGCCGACGGCCGCCGAGTGGCTGCCGTTTTACACCGACCACGACAACGACCCGCTACGGGCGCTGATGTCCGCCGGGTCACAGCTCAAGCCGGACGAGTACGCCTGCGTGCAGGTCCTCGCCCGCCCCGCCACCCCACGCCGCGCCGCACGGGCCCGCCGCGCGGCGGGCAGGCTGCGCGACGGCAGGACCGCCGTACCGGCCATCAATCCCGCCGCGCCGCTGCTGTGGCTGATCGAGGTGTTCCTTCCCGGCCACACCACCACCGCCCGCAGCGGCGGCCAGCCGGCCGGCCGCCGGGACCCCGGCGTGGAGCGGGATGTGCGGGCGATCCTCGACAAGACCATTCACCCGCTGTGGACGATCGGCATCCGCTACGCGGTCGCCAGGAACACGCACCGCGCCGGCAGCGACCCCTACCCGAGACTGCGGGGCGTCGCGGACGCGATCGCCTCGTCGTTCGCCGTGTACGCCGGCCGTAACCGACTCGCCCACCGGGCGCGGATGCCGCAGCCGGTGGGCGTGCTGGCCACACGGCGGCTCGGAGCAGGGTTCCTGGCCTCCACCCCCGAGCTGGCCGTCCTGGCCGCCCTGCCGCGGGATCTGGCCGTACCGGGGCTGGACCGGGCGCGGGCGAAGTCCATGCCGGCCCCCGTGGCGGTGCCGACCGGCGGCCGGGGGATGAAGGTCCTCGGCGACGCCGAGGTCGGTGGCCACGCGGTGGCCCTGTCGGTCGCCGATGCGAGGTACCACATGCATGTGGTCGGATCGACGGGCTCCGGGAAGACCACTCTGCTGGTCAACATGGCCGTCGACGACATCAGAGCCGGCCGGGGCACTGTGGTCATCGACCCGCACGGCGACATGGTCCTCGACATTCTCGACCGGCTTCCCGCCAGCGTCGCCGGGCGGGTGGTGCTGTTCGACCCCGATCAGCCCAACCCGCCCACCCTCAACCCGCTGTCCGGCAACGACCCGGACCTCGTCGTCGACAACCTCGTGTCGATCTTCGGGAACATCTTCGCCAAGGCGTGGGGGCCGCGGATGGACGACGTCATGCGGGTGGCCTGCCTGACCCTGCTGCGGCACGCCAACGTCACCCTCCAGCACATTCCGCCCCTGCTGAACTCCGCCCAGTTCAGAAGCGCGATGACCGTCGGCCTGGACGACCCGGCCGGCCTGTCCGGGTTCTGGCAGTGGTACGACGGCCTCAATCCGGCCCTGCGTTCCCAGGTCATCGGCCCCGTCCTGGCCCGTCTGCGGGCGTTCCTGCTGCGGGACTTCGTCAAGCGCAGCATGCGCTATCCCCGGTCCAGCTTCGACATGGGCAAGGTCCTCGACGGTGGGGCGCTGCTGGTACGCATCCCGAAGGGCCAGCTGGGCGAGGACACCAGCAAGCTGCTCGGCTCCCTCGTCCTGGCGCAGGTGTGGCAGGCCGCGACCGCCCGCGCCGCCGTGCCGGCGGACAAACGCCGCGACGCCACCCTGATCATCGATGAGTGTCAGAATTTTCTGACCCTCGCCAACAGCCTCGACTCGATGTTGGCGGAGGCGCGGAAGTACCGGCTGTCGATGGTCCTCGCGCACCAGGACCTGGCCCAGTTCCCGAAGGACCTGCTCGCCGCGGCGTCGGCCAACGCCCGCAACAAGCTGTACTTCTCCGTCGCCCCGGAGGATGCCCGCGTCCTCGCCCGACACACCCTGCCCGAGCTCGACGAGCACGACCTGACCCACCTCGACGCCTACACCGCCGCCGGGCGCCTCGTCGTCGGCGGGCGGCAGACGCCGGCGTTCACCCTCAGGACCAGGCCGCCGAAGCCGGTCGCGGGCGAGGCGACGGTGATCCGGCAGGCCGCGGCGCAGGCGGTGCCGGCGCAGGACACCAGCGCGATCGACGATCTCGTCAACCGGTTCTCGGCCCGACCTGACGACAACCGCCGACCCCGGGGCAAGAGCGGCCCGAAGGCGGACGCCTGAACGTCGCAGGGCATCTGGAGCGAGATCGACAGACCGGTCGACCGGAGTGGCCCGCGTCCCGGTCATCCCTTCCGTGAGGGCTTCACCAGCCCTTCACCACCGATCACCTCGCGGCGCTGACAGATCCGGCCGTGGGGGTCTGTCAGCGCCGCTCACCGGCGTCACCAGCTCGTGGTGACCATCTCACCGAACTCAGACACCCTCCCCTCGGAGGGACTCCTCTTCCGCCTGGAGATCCACCGTGCCCGCCAACAACTCCGCTTCTCGCTCGTCCTCCGCTTCTTCCGCCTCCCGTTCGTCGTCTCGTCTGGCTCGTCTTGACCGGCTTCGTCGCCTCACCGTCCGGGACCACCAGCTGCTGCGGTGGCTCGCCGAGCACTACGTGCTCTCCACCGGCCAGGTCGCGGCAGCCCTGTTCACCTCGCTTCGCGCAGCCCGGCTGCGCCTCGCCCAGTTACACCAGATGGAGGCGGTCAGCCGGTTCGTCGACGTCACCACCGGCAGCGGCCAGTACCTCTACACCCTCGGCCCGCTCGGCGCCGTGGTCCACCCCACCCAGTTCAACGACCCGAACCAGGCCAGCGCCCGCGCCCCCCGGACCAGCATCGACCGCACCGAACGCATCATCGGCAGCCGCCGCCTGGCCCACCTGCTCGGCACCAACCAGCTGTTCATCGACCTCATCGGCCACGCCCGCACCCACGAGCACGCCCGGCTGGCGCGCTGGTGGTCCGAACAGCACACCACCGCCGCCTTCGCCGCCGCCTCCTACGCCGCCGGCAGCGGAACCGGTGTCCAGCCCGACGGGCACGGCATCTGGCACGCCAACGGGCGCACCGTCGGGTTCTTCCTCGAACACGACAACGGAACCGAACCCCTCGCCACCGTGCTGCGCAAGCTACGCGGCTACGAGCAGCTCGCCACCTACGGGCCGCGCTACCCGGTGCTGCTGCACGTCCCCGGCCGCCGCCGCGAACACCACCTCCTCGACGCCCTCGCCGGAGTACCCACCGCCATGCCCGTCGCCACCGGCCTCCACGGCGAACACCCCGCCGGACCCACCTGGACCCTCACCACCGGCCCCGGTCGTCGCTGCGGCCTGCACGAACTGCCCTCCGACCACGGCCCGGACAACCCGCCCACCAACCCGCACCGCTTCCCCGACACCGACCCCGGCGGCCCCGACCCGCAGCCCTGACATCCACCCCCACCGCGCGCGGAGGCAGGTTGCCCACCGCTCGTGGGCGACTGTGAGACCGACGAGATCTCACAGTCCCGCCGCCCCTCACCCGCCGAGCCGAACAGTCGTCTGACAGTGCAGGCCAACCGCACTACTGACGATCATGACGGCGGCCGGTGCTGACAGATCCGGCCGCTACCTTCATCGGCACCACCCTCACCCACATATCGCTCCATCCGGTCCGGTCCCACCTCGGGAACCACCGCCGCACCCCACGGTGCCTCCGCCCACCCGCCTTCTCGGCCGGTCGGCGCCCGCGCCGCGCGGCGACCCCCAGGTCGCACCGCACCACCAGCACCACCCCGCTGCGCCCGTCCCCTGTTCGCCTCGCGAGCCGACCCATGCACCCGGTGGGCCGGCCACTTCCGCGCGCCCACAGCGCGCTCCGACCGAAGGAGGAACTTCAGATGACCGCAACCAACGATGCCGCGACTCCCCTGAGCCGCTACGGCACCCGCGTACCGACGGTGACGACCCGCAAGGGCCGCACGACCGCCCCCACTGCCACCGGCAGCACCACGGCCGCCACCACCCCGGTGGTCACGCCGACCGCGACGATCAACACCATGATCGTCTGCCTGCCCGACGGTCTACCGTCGCAGGCCCTCACCGCCACCCAGCTCGACCGGCACTTCGGTGTGTCCGGCACCCTGCAGCCCCGCTTCTGGGCAACCCCGGGCATGTGGCTGTGGCAGCGCGGCCACCTCGTCGCGCCCCGCAAGGGACGCCCGATGTACTGCGCCGGTGGGCCCGTCAAGCTGCTCGACCTCGCCGCCATGCGCCACGCCGCCGGGGTCGGCGCCGGCATCCGACACCAACTGTGGCAGCAGGTTGTGCACGGCACCCGGCCGGCCACGCCGTGGTCGGCCCTGCTGGCCCGTCACCTGGCGGACCCCGCCCGGTATCCGCGCGAGCGGGCCGAGGCGGACTTCCACAACCAGGCCCGTGTCTGCGCCATGCGGATGCACAACGCGGCCAACTACGGCGCCGCCCACCTCAGCGTGGGAGAGCTGGAGATGTTCCAGGCAGGTCCGATGGCCTACCAGCACTACAGCGCCACCACGGCAGTGTGCGGCGACGCCCTGCTTATGCCGGACGGGCACAAGCTCACGCCCGCGAGCGACGCCCTCGCTCACCGGGTGACCTACCTCGAACAGGCAAACCGCTACCTCACCACCGTTGAGGCCGACCAGCGGCTGCTCGCCGTCGCCCTGTAGCAGCACCGAACCGGGAACCGGTCGGGCCGCCACCCATTCCCTTCTTCCCGGGGATCGGCGGCGGCCGACCGGCTCCACCAACCCCACCCGCGCCGCGCCGGCCTCCGGCAGCAGAAACGAACTCTGCAGCCGGGCCGCTGCCCTGCGACGCACACCCGGCCACGACGGGTGCGGCCGCTGCCGCCTCGCCAAGTCCACCGCCACCTGAACCACGCCCGTCCGGGAGTGCATCCGACCCGCTTGTGCGGGCCACGCACCGTACCCCCGGGCCAGAGCAGCGTGGCGTGAACCCGCTACGGCCGGTGCGGCACCGCCCGGCGCCCCGGGCCGGGGCGCCCCGCAAGCCCGGCCGGCAGAAGCGGCCGACCTTTCCCTTTTCCACGATCACGATCAGGAGATCTCCTCGCCATGTCCGACCGACTGTGGTTCCGCATTGACGAAGTCCTGCCTCTCGCCGAACACGCCGCCGCCAACCACGCGCACCTCAGGACCCGTCAGCAGTGCCGGGCCGGCATTCCGGACCAGGCCGCACTCATCTGGTCCCACGACACCGACGGTGACTGGTTGTCCTCCAACGGCGTCCCCCGCTGGTACGACGCCGACGGCACCGACCACCGCGTCCTCGCCGAAACCTGGACCCACACCGCCACCGGCGCGACCGGCAACCCGGTCCCCGCCGACGACGGGCACGGATTCCTGCCCCTGCACACGGAACATCTCGACGGCCGGCGGAACCTGCTCGACCTGCTCCGCTACGCCCGCCACCACGGGATGCACTGGTTCGGGCTGCACCCGGACCCGGCGAGCGAGGCCACCAATGACCGCTACCGCATCTCCCGCAGCTGCGGCGACATGAGCCCGCCACTTGCCACCTGGACCCCGGCGACCGTCACCTGCGGGGTGGTCGGCGGCGGCGCCTACCGCGCCATGGTCGCCACCGGCTACACCACACTCACCCGCGCCGGGGTGCTGTGCCGCTTCCCCCGGTTCGCGGTGCAGCGCATGGCCGCCCACCTCGACGCCCGCTATCCCGGTGACATGCCCGGCGAGCGTCCCCGCCTGCGGTTCGACGGTGACGAGGTCGTTGTCGAGTGGGAGGACGACGACGGCCTGGGCAGCCGCTGGGTCGAGCACGACCGGGTCGCCCCGGACGCCAACCGCTGCTACGCCATCGGCGCCTACCAGTGGCCCTGGGTCCTCGTCGCGTCCGGGGCGACCACCGCTGCCAGCGACCCGGCGGACCGGTCGCGGTGATCGTCGACGAGGTGTTCCGCCAGGGTGGCCACGGCACCTACGAGCTGACCCGGGTGCACCACACCGACGGGTACGTCCTGCGGGTGCGGGTCTGCCGCGACAGCTACGCCACGCAGAGCACGGCGGTCGCCGAGGTTCTCACCCCGCTGTCCACCTGGACGACCATCGCCAGCAGCCCCGGTGGCGGCTGGCACCGCACGACCCCGACCGCTTCACCGGACGCGGCGCCGCTGATCCCGGTCGCCGACGAGGTGCTGCAGCGGGCGCGGCGGCTCCTTCCCGTGCCGCCGCCGTTCATCACGCCCGGCCGGTAACCCGCCGGGGCCGCGCCCTCCCCCGCTGCCCTGCCCGCCCGGTCGCACCTCGCGCACCAGCGGACGCAGCCCGGCGCCACGCCTTCCGAGCCTCCATCCGCCCGCCGCACCACGGCGGCTGATAAGCGCGTCCGCGGCCCACCGCCGCCGACCCGCTCCTACCACCGGCACCACCTGGCCGATGCCCGGCCACCCGCGCACCCGCGCACACCCGGGCACGGCCGTGCCCGGGTTCCCACCCGCAGAAGGGAACCGATCATGACATCCAGCACCATGTCGGCCTCCGGCAGGCAGCCCACCATCGCCGTCGTCGGCGGCAGTATCACCGGCCCCGTCACCGCGCTGCTGTTGCTGCACGCCGGATTCGACGACATCACCGTCTTCGAGGCCACGCCAGCGTCCGCACCCCTGGGCGGTGGCCTTATCGGCCTGGAACACTCCGCCCTCGACGTGCTCGACCGCCTCGGCATCCCGCAGCACGAGATCGTCGCCCACCACTCCGAGGCCATCGTCCAGATGAACGTCCGCGACCGTCAGCCGGCCGAAACCGTCCGACGCACCTACCCGGGGCGGAACACCACCTGGACGCTGCTGCACCAGGCGCTGACGCGCCGCCTGCCCGCCGGCGTCCTGCACTCCGGCATGAAGGTCACCGCCCTGGCCGAGGAGGCCGGCCAGCTGGTGCTGCGGTTCCGCGACGGCCACACCGCGCCCGCCGACCTGGTCGTGTTCGCCGACGGACGGTCCTCCACCGGCCGCCGGCTGCTGGATCCCGACCGGATCCTGCGCTACGCCGGCTACGTCGCCCACCGCGGCATCGCCGACATCACCCCCGAGCCCGGCCTGCGGGACTTCCTGCGTCTGCAGCCCTGCCCCGGCGTGCAGTTCAACCTCGCCCCGGTACCCGGCGGCTACGACTGGACCTTCTACCTCAACTGCACCAGCGCCGAGTACGCGCAGCGGTTCGGCGCCGAACCCATCCGCCGGGTGTTCGCCCTGCCCCGGCACGTCAGCCCCGCCGCCCGAACCCACGTCGACACCCACGCCGACCTGCTCCTCCCGGCCGGCCACGCCGCCGTCGTCCACACCACCACCACCCGCATGGCGGTACCGGTCCTCGACATCACCCCACCGGACCGCATGGTCTGGCCCGTCGGCGCCGGTCACGCCGTCCTCCTCGGCGACGCTCTCGCCCCCGTGCGCCCCCACACCGCACGCGGCGCCAACAACGGCATCGAACAGGCCGCCGGCCTCACCGCTGCCCTCACCCAGCACCGCAAGTACGCCGCCGACCTCACCGCTGCCCTGCACGGCTGGCAACGCCGCCACCTGCCCGTCGCCGTCGCCGCCGTGCACCGCGGGCCCGTCATCGGCCGCCGGCTCGGCCTCGGCACCCACCGACCCGCCCGGTAGCCCACCCCGAGAGGAAAGGAGGTGGCTCCCTCATGGCCACCAGGATCACCGCGATCCTCGTCGACGACCTTGACGGCTCCACCGACGACGTCGCCACCTACCAGTTCGCCTTCAACGGCGCCACCTACGAGATCGACCTGTCCGCCGGCAACTTCGACCGGATGGCCGCGGCATTCGGCCCGTTCATCACGGCCGGGCGGCGTCTGCCGAAACAGCCTCAGGCACCACGGCGGAAGGGCGGCACCGCGACCGGCCGCACCCAGAGCCATGAGATCCGCACCTGGTGGTGGACCGCCGACTGGGAAGGACTGAACCTGCCCCGGCCACGAACCGGGGGCGTCATCCCCGCCGCGGTGCGCGACGCGTACCACGCCGCGCACTGACCCGGCTCCCAACGTGCCGCCCGGCGAGCGATCACCGGGCGGCACACCCGTACGCGTCGCCGCAGTCCCACGTTCCGGGCAGACGACTTGATCAATACCCGGATCGAAGCGTGCATCAGTGCACACGCCTCACTCACCAACACCTGCCGCCGGCAGGAGAAAGGGGGCCACGCGCCCATGACCAGCGCCCCGACCAACACGACCACCGATACGCCCGCAACAGCGCCCAGCGTCGCGAAGGTCCTCGCCGCGCTGCACCGGCTCGGCGAGGCCACCGCCGCCGCCATCGCCACCGAGGCCGGCCTCGGCTACTCGACCACCACCCCGAAACTGCGCACCCTGCTGACCGCGGGACTGGCCGAGTCCGCCCGAAGCGGCACCGGACGCAGCCTGTGGCGGCTGACCGACACCGGCCGCGCGCACGCCGAACAGGGCGATCACGGCCAGGCCGCAGCGGAGCCCGCCACCCGCGACGCCGGCACGTCCGGGACCGCCGCAGAACCAGGGCCGCGCGGTGACGAACCGCAGGAGAGCCAGGAGGCTGCCGGGCAGGAGCATGACCAGCGGCCGACCGCCGAGGTTCCCGCCGACGGGCAGCCGGAGGCCACCCGGGAGTCGGCATCGCCGGCTCCCGGTGACGTCGAGGCGGCGCCCGACGAATTCACTGAAGCCGCGGACACCGAAGCCGAGCATGGCGACGACAGCGGCCCCTCGACCGCCGAGCCCGAGGTGCCGGGCGCGACCGGCGGCACGGGGCAGGCCACCGGCACGACTCCCGCAGCGGACGATGCGGACGCCGGGCCGGCCGTATCGGACGAGCCGGCCAGCGGCAGCACCACCGGCGACCCGGCCACGGACGAATCACCCGCCACGGCGCCGGCCACGGAGGCGGCGGGCGAGGCGGCACAGGCCCCTACCCGGCGGGCGTCGGGTTCCCTGCGCGGCGCGATCCTCGACATCCTCGAGGCCAACCCCGGCCAGCAGTACAAGGTCAGCGAGCTGTGCAGGCTTGTCGACCGGGCCAACGAGGCAACCGGCGCGAAGAAGGCCAGCGCGGGCGCGGTCCACAACGCCGCCGTGAAGCTCGTCGGGACCGGGCGGGCGGTCCTGGCCGCCGAGAAACCCGCCACGTTCGCTCTCGCCGACACCACCGCCTGAACGACCCCGCCAGCCGGTAGCCCGGGGGCGGGCGTCGAACTTCCCGGAACCACGCCCGCCCCCGGTGCTCCTTAGACGACAAGGAGCTCCCGAAGTGTCTCCCATCCTGACCTCGATCGTCACCGCCGCCGGTGGAATCCTCGCCGGTCTCGCCCTCGCCGGAACACTGCTGTGGCGCCAGCAGCAGGCGCTGACCCGCGCCCGCTACGCCGCCGAGCACGACGACACCACCGGTCTGCCCAACCGGCGGGCCCTGCTCGCCGCCGCCGGCCGTGCCGCCCAGCGCGGCACCCCGTTCGGGCTCGTTCTGCTCGACCTCGACTGCTTCAAAGCCATCAACGACACGCTCGGCCACGAGGCCGGCAACGACGTCCTCACCGAAGTCGGCCGACGGTTGGCCGCACTGCGAGCGCCGGTGCGGCTCGCCGCGCGGCTCTCCGGCGACGAGTTCGCCCTGCTGGTCGACGGCAACCCCGACGACGTCGCCGCTGTCGCCCGCGCCGCCTGGCGGGCGGTCGGTCGTGACCCCGTCGACCTCGGCGCGCACGCGCTGGCCGTGCGCGCCAGCGTCGGGCACACCAGCGCCGCCCTCGGCGTCAGCCTCCGCACCCTGCTGCACCAGGCCGACACCGCCATGTACCAGGCCAAGCAAACCGGAACCGGGGTACGCGGCGCCACCGCCACCACCGGCCACACCAGGCCACTGCCGGGTACCCGCCCGCGGGACCTACACCGCCGCTGACGCTCACGGACACGCCAGGAGGACCTCGCGCCCGTCGACGTGCGCGAGGTCCTCACCATGCGCCGCTCGGCGGCAACGAGGGCCACTACCGGCGCGGCGTCTCCCGCCACCTGCTCACCACCGTCGACCCGCCCGCGTACGCCTCCACCCCGAGCAGACCACCTGAGCAGCGACCCCGCACCGCCGTGCCGGGCGGGCAACGTCCTACCCGCCCGACACGACTTGACCTTTACCAAGAGATGAGGGTCGATCAACGCCGGTCGTCGTCCGCCGACGGACCTCAGCATCCCGCTGGCCCCGACGCGAGTCGGGCGACGACCACGCATGCCCGCGATCCGCCGACCGAAGGGCCACCCGCCATGGCACACCCCGCACACCCCGACGACCGCAGCCAGCGTCCCAGCGACCGCACCGCAGTACCGGACGACGTCACCGACAGGCTTCTGTGGGCGCTCGCGGTCGACGTCGCCGCCGCCCACCGACCCGGATCCGACGGCGCCTGCACGAACCTGCAGTGCCGCGGGCAGCACGGTCCCTGCTGGGCGCTACGCACCGCCCGCCGCGCCGAACAACACGCCCGCCGCGCCACCACCCTCGCCCCGCCGTCCGCGCCGCCCTCGTCGCGCCCGGTCGGAGCCGCGCGCGGACGCGCCTCCGTTCCCGCCGTGCCGCGTCGCTTCACCGGCTGGTTCACCCCCGCCCACCCGCCGACGCCCCTGATGCGGCCCACGCCCGTGCCGCACGCGGTACCGCCGGAGTCCAGGCTCCACCGGCGTCCACCCGTCGCGGCTCTGGCTGCCTGAACACGCATCAGCTCATCTGGATCGCCCTCATCAAAGACCCGACGGGCGTCCCTGCTGCACGGCGAGACACCTGGCGTCCTCGTCCGCTGATCCCCGTACTCGTCCGAAGGCCGCGCGACGCCCCTCCACGGGTCCGCGCGGCCCTTCGCCGTCTCCGCGCTGCACCGGCCCGCCGCCCGCCCTGGCATGAAGGAGTGACCAGTCATGACCACCCGCTTGCTGTCCTGGATCGCCATCGCGGTCGCCGGCGTCCTGCTGCTGTGCTCCGGGCTGGCCACCACTCTGATCTTCGGCGGCGGCGCCGGCGCCTGCGGTATGACCGGCAGCGTCACGGCCACCGCGTCGTCGGCGCTCGGCGCCGCTCCGGACGGGACCGCTCCGATCGGTGACTGGAGCGCCGAGCAGGTCGGTAACGCCGCCACCATCACCGCCGTCGGCATGCACCTCGGCGTCCCACCCCGCGGCTGGGTCATCGCCGTGGCCACCGCGATGCAGGAATCCTCCCTGATCAACACCCCGGGTGGGGACCGTGACTCGGTCGGCCTCTTCCAACAGCGACCCTCCCAAGGCTGGGGCACCCCCGAAAAGTTGCAGGATCCCCGGTACACGGCGACGAAGTTCTACCAGAGGCTGCAGACCGTCGACGGCTGGCAGGCGATGCCGCTCACAGAGGCCGCCCAGGCCGTGCAGGTCAGCGCCTTCCCCGACGCCTACGCCAAGTGGGAGGGACCGGCCACCCGGTTGGTCACCGCGACCGCCGGCACCGCCGGCCTATCCACCGAAGGCCTGGCCGTGTGCGGGGCCACCGGCCCGTGGACGCAGCCGGTCCTCGCCCCTGTCGGGTCGGGGTTCCGTAGCTCTGACCGACCGGGCCACGACGGCGTCGACCTCAGTGCCCCGCGCGGCACCGTCATCCGCGCGGCGTCCGCCGGGACCGTCCGCACCGTCCGCTGCAACGCCGTCCACGCCGACACCGGCGCCGAATGGGGCTGCGACCGCGACGGTGACCCCGTTCTCACGCGCGGCTGCGGCTGGTACGTCGACATCGCCCATGCCGGTGGGCTACTCACCCGCTACTGCCACATGGACCAGCCGCCGATGGTGGCGGTCGGGCAGCCGGTCGCTGCCGGTCAGCCCCTCGGCGTCGTCGGCTCGACCGGGCACAGCTCCGGCCCGCACCTGCACTACGAGGTGCACCAGAGCGGCGATGCCAGCCCGAACGGCGCGATCGACCCGGTGCCCTTCATGGCCGCTCAGAACGCGCCGCTCGGCACAAGGCCCTGAGCGATACCGGTGGATCAATGGCCACCCAGGCTCGGCTGCCGTCCCGCCGGGGACGGCCGCCCCAACCCTCATCCACAGATTCCCAAGGAGGAAGGCACGTGAGCACACCCACGCTGATCGGCGTTGCCGAGTTCGGCGGCAGGTACACCGCCCGCCTGATCCAGTTCGGCGAGAGTCCGGAGGTCCTGGTGCCGCTACTGCGCCGGATCTGGACCGACACGTTCCGCCGGGACACCGACGCCATGGACACCGCCCTGCTGGCCCGCGACTGGTGGTCCCTCGCCATCAACCCCAGGCCCCGGCGCTGGGACCCGCAGCCGCCCGTGCCCGGACTGGGCTACCCGGCCGTCACCAAGGACGACACGATCCGGCAAGGCTCGCTGCGGGAGACCCTCGGCGGTTTTCTCGAGTGGCTGTACCTGCTGCACCTCGACCAGCGGCTGGTGGTGGTGTACGAGGCGACGGTCCACGGCCGCTGGCTGCGGCACAGCGCCCACCACCTCGACCCGTTCGAGGATCTGTTCGTCACCGCGCCCGCTCTCGATGAGGGCGGTGTGGAGATGACGGTGTGCACCGTCTGCGGCGCGGTCGACGAGATCGACCACGTCGAGGTTCCGTCCATGGCCGGCTACGGCCACGACACCGCCACCAGCTGCACCCGCTGCGGCTCCTCGGTCGCCACCGACCCGGTGTTCGGCGGCCACGTCACCCGTAAGCCCTGGCCACCGCACACCCCCACGACTGGCAGCACCCGGTGAACACCGACCACATGCCGCCACCGGCCGCCGATGACGCCGTCCCTTCCACCGACCCCCGAGAACCGATCGGAAACCCCATGACCAGCTACGAGGCCGGGCAGCGCGTCGCCCTGCTCCACACCACCGACCCGTACACCCTGCTGCGGCCCGGCGACACCGGCACCGTCCGCCGCCACAACCAGCAGCACAACATCGTCGAGGTCACCTGGGACAGCGGCTCGACACTGTCGATGTGCCTCAACGACGGTGACCGCATCGCACCGGCCGCCACCCCGCCACCCACCGGCGATCCGGTCGCCGAGGCCGCCGAATGGGCCGCCGTGCTGCAGCGGATGCGCGCCGCCGGCACGGAGGCCGGCCGTACCGCCGCCGAGTGGTGGGCGCAGGACACCATCGGCGCCAGGGCCGGCGGCGGCACCCGCCTGGCCGCACGCCGGATCCTGGCCGGCATCAACGAAGTTGATCCCGTCGTCCTCGACACCCTGCCCCGTTTCTCCTCGGCGGAAGATCCGATCGACACCGCCGGGTGGGAGCTGTTCGCCGACGCCAACGGCGCCGTCTCCGGCTGGTTCGGGCTGCGCATCCAACAGCGCGACGAGGCGATGGCCGTCTACCGCGACGCCTACGACACCGCCGTCACCGACCGCGTCACTGAACTGTGTCACCTCGCGGCCAGCCCCACCGGCCGCGACGTGTCCCACCTGCGCCCCGACCGGGTCCGTATCGGCGGTGTCGGCGTGTTCTCCGGCGAGTGGGCGCGCACCACCGGGCCCGACGGCGACGACCGGATCGAGGTCGGGTTCGTCGGCACCCTGATCGACCACTGGAACGGGTGGGCGGTGTTCTCCTGCACCCGCCCGGTGTCCGAGGCGATCGTCGCCGACCAGCAGCGCCACCGCGACCGGTACCGCCACCGCCTGCGCGAGCAGGGCGTACCGGCCGACGACCTGGACCGGCGGGTGGACTCGGAACTGGCCGACCTGTCCTTCGACGGCGACGTCATCGTCGCCGACCAGCGCGCCCTGTCCGACGACCCGGAAGCCATCGAACGCATCCCTCCGGACGGTGACGGTCGGTACGTGGTGATGGGCCGCAGCTGGTGCTGGGAGGCCGTCGACCCGTACGCCTGCGACCGGATCGTCGGCGACATGCCCGACGCCGACCAGGCATAGGCCGGCACCCCAACCACGCGGCATCTGCCGGGGCTGAGCCGGATTCGGCGACGGCATCCCTCACCCCACGACAGGTAAGACCAACAGGAAGGAAACCCCAGTGACCATCCGTACCCAAGAGGAGATCGTCACCCGGGTCTGGGCTCTCCGGGCCGGACGCGGGGACATCTTTGGCTTCCGGGAGGAGGTGCTCGTGGAGGCACTCGACCTCGACCATGCCCGCCAGGTCATCGCCCCTCGACACCCGGGCGAGTGGACCCAGCGGGTCGACCACGAGACCTACGCCCGGGACTACCTGCGATTCGCCGTCGGGAAGATCCTCGACCACCGCGGCAACTCGGCGAGCCGGTCGGTGGACAAGCTCGGCGAACTCGCCTGGCTCCTCGGCCGCGACGACATCGTGGCGGCGATGAACCACGCCGGCTACCCGATGTACGGGGCGCCCAAGGTCAAAGCGTTCGCCGACGGGTTCGGCTGGCCGTTCCTCGACGACCTCGACGGCGACGACAGGCTGGCGCTGGCCCGGATGGCCGAGGGACAGCAGTGCGACCCGCAGGGCTGCGAACGGGGCTGCGCCGACTGACCACGACCGCGCTGTCAGCAAGTCTCCCGGCCCTCACGGTGCACGCGTAATCAGCCGGCGCTCCCGCGATCCCGCACCGCGCGCCCATTCGACTTGATCGATTGAGAAGGTGGGGGTTCCATCGTCGGCGCCGACACCGCCCGCGCGGCCTCGACACCGACCAGCACGCACCAGCGGCGATCCAGCGCGTCGCCGTAACCCTTCAGCACCACCGGGGTGTGGTCGCCCTCCTGCCCGGCCCGGGCCGGCAGAGGTTGGCCCCACCCGTCTCCGCTGTGCGGTACCCACCGCCCGCGCATCCGGAGACGGGTGCGCGGGCCCGACCCTGGAATCGAGGCAACCCCATGACCACACCACACCCGCCGGCCGGTTCACCGCAGAACGACCCGGCCCCGGCCAGCGGCGCCGGCACTCCCACCACCGAGGCGGACACCGTCCGGTCCGGCTACCTCTACCGCAAGGTCGCCCTGCACCTGGCCGACCACCCCGATGACATCCTCAAGGTCGGCGAGATCACCCGGGGCATCGGCGCACCGTCGTCCGGAGCGGTGTTCGAGGCGCTGAAGAAGATGGCCACCGCCGGACACGCCACCCACCACCGCGACCCGCACCACCGCTTCCAGATCACCCAGGCCGGCATCGACGCCGCCGGCACCCTCCCACCCGCCGCACCCCGCACCCGCTCCAGCGGCAGTGCCGGTGGCGGCCGGCAGTCCCGGCCCGCGCCGGTAGCACGACCGAACGGGACGCTGTACCACCCACGGCGGCTCGGCAGGGGCTGGGACGTCGAGGAACTGCGACGGCTCCGCGCCCAGCAGGTGCCCGTGCTGCTGTACGGACCACCCGGCACCGGCAAGACCGCCATGGTCGAGGCCGCGTTCCCCGACCTGCTCACCGTCGCCGGCACCGGCGACACCGTCGTCGACGACTTCCTCGGCTCCTACAACCCGGTCCCCGGCGGCGGCTACGAGTTCGTCCACGGCCCCCTCGTCACAGCGATGCGGGAGGGGCGCGTGCTGCTGGTCGACGACGCCACCCTCATCCCGCCCCGCGTCCTGGCCGTGCTGTACCCGGCCATGGACGGCCGCGGTGTCATCACCATCCCCGCCCACGGCAACGAGACCGTGGAAGCCGTCGACGGGTTCTACATCGTCGCCGGCCACAACCCGGGCGTGCACGGCGCGGTCCTCACCGAGGCCCTGGCCTCCCGGTTCACCGTCCACCTGCACGTCACCACCGACTGGGACCTCGCCCGCCAACTCGGCGTCCCCAAGCAGGTCGTGGCCGCGGCGATCGACCTCAACGCCGACCTCGCCGCCGGCAAGACCGTCTGGGCGCCGCAACTGCGCGAGCTGCTCGGCTTCGTCAAGGTCCGCGACCACCTGGGCACGACCGCAGCCCTGGCCAACCTGGCCGGCATCGCCCCCGAGGACGCCCGCGACGACGTCACCGCCGCCCTGTCCCGACACACCGGCACGCCCATCACCGCGCTGGCCCTCGGCAAGCGTTGACCCTTCACCCCTTTCTGGAAGGAGCCACTCCGTGTCACACCCGCACACCCACCTGCGCCCCGGCACACCGCCGGCACCGGCTGGCACCGCCGCCTGGCGGGCCTGGTCGCAGGCATGGACCCAGCACGTCCCGCTGCTGACCGGCCGCACCGACCTCACCGTCCTCGTCGCCCCCGGCGCCGCCGGAGACGCCCCCGAATGCTTCTACCCCAACCTCAACCGCATCGAGGTCGACGCCACCTACATCGCCGAGCGCCCCGACGTCACCGACCCGGCCAAGGCCCGACACAAGCGCCTCGTGCCCACCGGATACGGGCTGCTCGTGCACGGCGCCGCGCACGCCGCGCACAGCCGCTGGACCACCCCGCCCGGCACCCCGCTGATCCTCGCCGACGTCGCCGCCATGCTGGAGGAATCCCGGGCCGAGGGACGCCAACGCGCCCGCCGCCGGGGCGACCGCCGCTGGCTGCGGCACGTCGTGAAGACCCTCCTCGACCCCGACGACGCGGCCGTCGACGACCCGTGGCACGCCGGGCAGCTCGCCGCCCTGCTGCTGGCCCGCGTCGACGTCCGCATCGTCACCAGCAAGGACGTCCGCCCGGTCCGGGCCGCGGTCACCAGCGTCCTCGGCCGCAAACGCCTGCGGCAACTGCGCGACATCTGGCGCGAGGCCCACACCTGCGACGACACCGACGCCGACACCATGATCACCCTGGCCCGCCGATGGTGCCAGGTCCTCGGCATCGACCCCGACCAGCAGTACGACACGCCCGTACCGGACGCCGGCATGTTCCCCGGCCGCCTCGCCGCGGCCCTCGTCGACTACCTCGCCGTCGCCGCCGGTGTCACCCCGACCGAGTACGCCACCGCGCTGCTGGCCCACCGGCACAGCCCACCAGCCCAGTGGGACCGCACCGACCCGACCGAGCACGAACACCGCGCGGCCCGCGACCTGTCCAACCGGCTGCGGCAGGCCCGCACCCAGCACCCCGAACCCGGCCGGCGCCCCTCGGCCATCCCACCCGGTCGTCTACGGACCCGGCAGGCCATCACCGCCGAAGCACAAACTGCCGCCGGACAACTCCCGACAGCCGCCCCGTGGCAGCAACGCGCGCAACTGCCTCCGGAGAAACCCCGCCTGCACCTGGCGGTCCTGGTCGACCTGTCCGGGTCGATGCGCCGCTACACCGAGGCCATGTCCTCCGCCGCGTGGATCTTCGCCAACGCGGCACGCCGTGCCGAGGCGACGACCACCACCATCGGGTTCGGCGACCGCACCACCGTCCTGGTGCCTCCACGCACCTACCCCAGGCAGGTGCTGCACATGCGCACCGGCCTCGCCACCGCCACCTTCCCGGAAGCAGTCAAGGTGGCCGACCAGCTCCTCGACCTGCGCCACGGCCGCACCCTGCGGATGCTGGCCGTCGTCTCCGACGGCTACCTCGACGACATCCCCGCCGGGCAGCAACTCGTCACCACCCTGCACCGCGCCGGCTGCGCCGTGCTGTGGCTACACCCCGCCGACCCGCCCACCGGCGGCGAACCGGCCGACCCGGACCAGATCTGGGGGCACACCTTCACCCACGCCACCACCCTGACCGTCACCGACCCGACCGGGGCCATCGCGGCGATCGCCGACGCCGCCGTCACCGCCCTCACCCAGGCCTGATTCCCGGCCGGGGCCGGCCCTGAGCCAACGGCCGACCAGTCCCACCCGCGCCACGGTGCTGCCCGGCCACGTGGCCGGGCAGCACCGCGCGCCGGGACCCACGACGTACCAGGGCCAGGAATGCGGGGGCCGCCACAGGCCGCCCGACTCGTATCTCGCGGAGGGCCGATGTTGAACGGCCCCGCTGCTGCCTCCGCGACTTGACCACCCCGCGCCATCGAAGCGTGCATGCATCGCGTCCCGACCGACCCGGTCCGGGACGCGGTACGACGCTGCCCATCAAGGAGTTCCTCATGCGTTACGGCACCGACGACGAATGCCCCTTCGACACCGACAACCGCGCCTGGCGGCGCCTCAGCGATGTCACCAGCGAACACTTCGACGCCATCTTCTGGAACCGGGACCTGGACGGACGGCCGGTCCTGCTCACCCTGCGCGACATGCACACCGGGGACACGATCACCCTCGCCGTCCTCGATTCCCTGGAGATCCGCGATCCGCACGCGCTGCTGGCGGTCCACACCAGCGGCGAACTCGGCGCCCACGGCCCCACCAGCGGCGCCGAAGCGGCCCGCTCCCACGCCGCCACGCTCGCGCTCGACAGCACCACGCTCGCCGTGACCAAACCCGTGCCGCTGCACGACCCCGCCGTCACGGCGCTACCCGCAACCGGCTGGGTCGGCCTACCGCCCGACCTCGTCCCGGTCCTGCGGCCAGCCCCCGACGACGCGCGGGCCGTTGTTCTCGTGCTGCTCGACCGTACCGAAGGCTGGCTCGCCGCCGTCGGCCCGTTCCCCACCCGCGCCGCCGCCGACAGGTGGCAACCCGCGGACGGGCCCGGCCGCGCCGCCGACCGGCTCACCGTGCCGCTGCACCCGGTCACCATCGAGCAGGCCCAGCGGTGACCAGCACCCGACCACTGGCACAGCCCGCCTCACCCATCGTGGCCATCGACGTCGACGGCGTCCTCAACCCCGCCGACCCGGCCCACGCCGAGACGCTCGGCTACCGACCGCACCGCTACGACGGGCCCGACCCGGACGGCCGGCGCGTCACCGGCACCGTCTGGCTGCACCCCGACCACGGGCCGTGGCTGCGGGAACTGGCCGAGCACGCCCAACCGGTGTGGTGCACCAGGTGGAACCACCTCGCCGCCGCATGGATCGCGCCACGACTCGACCTGCCGACCTGGCCGCACATCCCCATCCACGCCGGCGGTGTCCGCTTCGGCCACCAGAGCAAACTCGCCGACCTGTACGCCTGGGCTGCGCGACGGCCACTCGCCGTCCTCGACGACGAGTTCGGCGGCAAGGACCCCACCGCCGCCGGCCAGCGCACCGCCAGCGGCGCACCCACCCTGCTCCACCCGGTCGACCCGTGCGACGGGCTGCGCCGTGCCGACGTCGACACGGTGCTGACCTGGCTGGGTCAGCTCTGACCAGGCCAGACCGGCGCCACCCGGCGCCGAGGCATTCCCCTCACCCGGATCCGCCGGGCCCGCATCCACCGATGCGGGCTCCGCGCCGCAGTGACAAGGAGTTGGCTATGGACAGCTTGTCCGATCCCGCTGACGAACCAGGTACCGACCGGTCACCCGGACTCAGCGTCGGCGACCCGGAACTGGGCAAGACCCGACGGCTCACCCGCGAGTGCGCCACCTGCATCTTCAAGCCCGGAAACCCCATGCACCTCGAACCCGGCCGGCTCAAGCAGATGGTGACCGAGGCGCGCGGCGGCGCCGGCTACATCATCTGCCACTCGACCCTGCCCTACGCCGGTAGTCCGGTCCCGCCCGCGGTCTGCCGTGGTTTCGCCGACCGCTACCGCACCTGGCAACTCGAGGTCATGGAACGACTCTGGGGCTTCGTCGACGTCGAGCCACCCGACCCGGACTCCGCCCGAACCCCCGAATGATCAGGAGACACCCCTCATGCGTGACATCGACGACTTCCTCCGACGCCAAGAAGAAATCATCGAAACCACCGGCTGGGCCGTCACCCACGTGCTGCCCACCGACGACGCCACCGTTCCGTTCGCCTACACCGTCGGACTCACCGCCCACGACTACCCCGAACTGATCACCGCCGGACTGCCACCCGAGGTCGCCCACAGTCTCCTCAACGACCTGGCCCGCCGGGTCTACGACAAGGCCGAACGGTTCACCCACGGCCAGCGCATCAGCGACCTCATCGCCGGCTACGACGCGATCGTCATCGGCGGACCACCCACCGACGAACTGCCACCCGCGATGGCGATCAACCGCTACGGCCGCGACCGGATCCGCCTCCAACAGCTCGTGTGGCCCGACCGGCACAACCGGTTCCCCTGGGAAGACGGGTACAGCTTCGCCCCGCAGGCACAGCCGCTGATCGCCCAGCCATCGCCATCGCCGCTGACTGGCCATGGACCAACGCCCTAACCGGCGCAATCAGCCGTCTCGCCGCACTGCCACGACCCGCCGGCTGACCCCGAACCCTCACACCTCAACACGCAGCACGGAGGAACCCGGCCCAGCGTCGGGCCATCAGCGTGCCAGCGAACCGGCCGACCAGCCCAAACCAACATCGTCGACCAGCAGCTGTCAGCGACCGCCGTGATGGAGGACCGAGGCTAACCGTTCCGGCGGTCGGGCCAGAGCCGGATCAGGTACTGCTCGGTGCCGTCGAGGCTTCGCCAGGCGGCGAAGGAGTCGTCGGAGGAGGCGGAGAGGGTCGCCCCGCCCACCCGGGCGGCCTCCTGCTGCATCTTGGCGCGGCCGGTGTCTCCGAGTGCGACGGCGTAGCGGCCCGGCCCGTCGGGCAGGTGGACCTCCGGTACGTCTAGCGGGAAGCTCGGGTCCGCTTCCACCACGAGCCGGCCGGTGGCGAGTTCCAATGTGGTCCGTGGTTCCCAGTGCCAGGGCGGCTCGTCGGCGGGCGCGACGTCCAGAACCTCGATTCGGATCCGGGGGCAGGTCATCTGGTGGGCGCCACGGACGAGGAGGATGCCGCTGGCGGCGGCGCAGAGACGTCCGCGACGGCTGTTGGGAATGCGGGAAGCCTGGAAGGCAGCCAGCCGGGCTGCACGGCTGGTGGCATCGACGTCCCGAACCAGAAACAGGCCGTTGTCGGTGGGAATGACAGCGTCGACGACCGTCGGCACGGATCCAGCTCCTTCGGAACGCGCTCGGGGCCCCGCGTCGGCTTGACGCGGAGCCCTGAGCCGTTGGATCGATTCCTTGTACGTCGTCTCGGGCTAAAAGGCGCCAACCTATTTCGCGGAGCGACTGGTGTCGTGCTCGTTCGCGGTGCGCGGCACGGGTGGCCAGTAACGGCGGACGGTACGCTCAGACCGACCGATTCTAGTGGCGATCTCGGCCGGATGCAGCGACGGATCCCTGCGGTACCAGTAGGCGACGGCCCCAGCGGTGCCGGGCGGCACCTCTGCGCTGCTTCTGCCGCCCTCCGGTACGGGGCCACATCCCTGACCTTCGCAGGGTTCTAGCTCAATTCTGTGGGCAGCGCCCGGAGGATGGGCCCTGTTCTGCTCGTTCGCCTTCTCGACGGGGGTGCCTGGAGAGCCAGTGGTGCGCGACCTGCTGGTTCCAGATCCTTCTGTAGCGTGGTGTGAGGGTTCCGTGCCCCGCAGCGGCGGTGCGTGCGGGGGCGCCGCGGCGTCGTCACCGGTCCGGGCGAGGTGAGCGTCCTCGTGGTCGATTGCACCGGTCGGCTTGTGCCCGCTGGTGTCCGCGATCGGAGGCGCGCTCTCGTCTCTGCGGATCGCGGCCTCCGGCATGTCCGTCGGCGGTACGTCGAGGTCTGGGGCCATCTGCGCTGCCGGAGGCACCCCTGAGTCGGGGGTCGGTGCCTTCAGGCTCTGGGGCTCGGCCGTCGGGATCGGCATCTCGGCTGGCACGGTGGCGGATTTCTCACCGTCGGCGGGGCTGATGGAGGGGTTGCCGATCCGTCCCGCGATCTCGACCAGGCTGATGCTGGCTACGACGACGAGCCCGTCGACGGAGATGGGCAGCAGGTAGGAGGCGGCGGCGCTGGTTTCGCCGTACCGGGCGGCGACGCCGACCATGTGCCAGTAACTCACCCAGGCGGCGATGCCGGCGATGACACCGGCGGCGATCAGTCGTGCGGCGGCCAGACCGCGTCGGTCTGCGGGGACCCGCGAGATGAGTTCGACGGTCAGCAGCAGCGCCAGCGGTGGCCATGCGGCGATGATCTGGCTGATGAGGTTCGGCCGGGCGTGCAGGACGTTCGCCGCGATGGACGCGGCAACGCCGAGGGTGAGCACGGCCCGCACGGCCCACCGTAGGCGGGTCAGGTTCCTGGGATCGATGTCCGCCTCCTGCGGGGTGCGGGCGGAGTTTTGCGGGGGTAGCGGTGTGGCGGTCATGAAGCCGCTCCGTCACCAGGCTGAGGTCCCGGTCGCAGGTCAGAGCGTCGGGTGGGGCGCTGCGTCTGGGCGACTAACTGGTCGGCCAGGGCCATGGTCTCGTCGCTCGGCTCGGCATCGATCTCGCTGAGAGCGCGGGTCAGGGCACGGCGCAGCGCGCGAACCGCATCGAGGTGTCCGAGCGCGGCCCGCGTCCGCATCGCCTGCTGGTACAGCTCTTCGGCGTACGGGTTGTGGCGGATCGCGGCGTCGAGAACGGGGAGTTGCTCGGCCGGGTTGCCGGCGAGGGCGTCAGCGAGGGCCAGATAGGCGTCCAGGGCCTGCTGTCGTATCGCTTCGCGGTAGGGCTCGATCCATTCGTAGTCGGCGCCTTCGGCCAGGTGACCGCCGTAGGTGTCGACCGCGCGGCGCAGCGCGGCGAGACGTTCGCTCGGCTCGGTGGCCTGGTTGGCATCGCGTATCGCGGCGCGCATGCGCCACAGGTCCACGTCGATCATGTCGCGGTCGAGGGCGTACCGGTGGTTGGGATGGGTGAGGTAGGTGCCGGGTCCTGCGGTGCGGCGCATGGTGGCGCGCAGGTCTGACACGTAGGTGTAGAGCCGTCCGGGTGCCTTGTTGGCCGGGGCATCGGGCAGCAGGTCGTCGAGGATCGCCTCGGCGGAGGCGTTGCCGTCGTGTACCGCCAGGTATACGAGCACCTCGAGGGCCTTCTTGCGCAGGGTCGGCCCGGGTGGCACGTCGGCGATAGCGGCGGGGCCGAGCACGGTGACCTCCACTCGACCCGGACCGGCCTGCCGGCTGTTTCCGGCTGCTCCGTCGATGTCCGGCTCTTGCATGGCGCGCGTCGTCGCGCTGTCGCTGCCCCCACCGTCATCGGTTGTGTCCGCAGCGGATGCGGTGGCAGTGCCGGCGCGCGTGGTGGCCGCCGCCGTCTCGGTGATCGTCGTCTGTCCGCTGTCGGAGGGAGTCGGTGCGATCGTCGTGGCGGCAGGCACGGGTCCGGGGCCGGATGCCGGCAGTGCGGCGCCATCCTCGGAGAAAGAGGGGGTATCTGCCTTCGGCGGGACGGCCTGGGAGGGGATCTTCTGTTCTTTCGGTCGGCTGGGGCTGTCCGGTTCCTCGGCAGCGGTGCTGGCTGCTTCGATCGGTGCGGGTGTCTGTGGCTGGCCGGTGTGGGACTCGGCGAGGGTGATGAGCAGGTCGATGGTCTCGGTAGGGGTGAGGACGGCCAGCCGGCCGATGTCGGCCGGGTGGCCGAAGTGGTCGGCGTCCTGACCGTCGGCGCGGCTGGTGGTGCCGTCGGCGGCGACAACGATGGCTTGGCTCGGGTCGAGCACGGCGAGTCGAGCGGCGTCAGTGGGTGGGGCGCCTTCGGTGTCGGTGGCGGTAACGGTGTCGTTCTCGGGCCAGGTGCCGAGCAGCACCCCGTGAATATCCAGGTGCTTTCCCTGAGCGAGGAGGCCGGCGATACGGGCACACTCTCGGCGGCTCGTAGCGGCGGTCAGCAGCATGACCGGCGGAAGCGGTTCCTCGTAGGGGTCGACGCGACGCAGCTCGGTGACGCTGTCGACCTCGTGCTGGTGCAGCAGACGGGTACGTCGCATCGTCTGGGCCTCCAGGAGTTCCAGTGCCTCGTCCACGCTGGCGGTGATGGTCAGCCGGGGCGTGTGCGGCAGGGTGAGGGCCGCGGTGCCCAGCAGCATGACTGTGGTCGTTGACGGGACGACCACCTCGGTGGGGACTTCTGGGTGCTGCGCGCCGTCGGCGGCCAGGGCTGCGGTGAGGAGTCCCCGAGCGGCGGCCTCCGCGCCGGGACCGGTCAGTTCCAATCCGGTCGACGGCCACAGCGCCGACGGTGGGTCGTCCAACGTCAGCGGCGGCGCGGGTTCGCCGTCGTCGCAGGAAGAGCGGGCGGTTGCGCCTTGAGTGTCGGCCTCCTGGACCTCGCCGCCGTCGCCCGTGCCGGTAGATGGCGGCTCGTCCACGAAGTCGTCCGCGTCATCGTCGTGGCCGCCGTGCCGGTCGTACAGGGTGGGGTTGTCCCCGGCGGCGCGGCGCAGGCCGCGCAGTAACTGCCTGACCACCTGAGGCATCGGAGCCAGGGCCGGGGCGTTCATGTGGGGAGTTGCCGTGGGCTCGCGGGGCACGTAGCGGCGCCGCCGGTGCGCCCAGACCAGCGCGACCGCGGCGGCGATAGCGAGGGCCAAGCTGAGGTCGACCCAGCTGCCGCTGGGCAACCACACTCCCCGCGTCGTCCGGTCGCCGGTGCGGCTGGTGTCGTGTGTCGCCGGGCTCGCCGTGTCAGGGGTGGCGGGGGCCGGCGCCTCGGCACTGCGGCTCGGAGCCGTGGTGGTTTGGGGTGAGGCAGTGGGCGCGCGGGGCGTGCTGGTGGCCGGCTCCGGACTGGTCGGGGGTAACTGCGGGGCCTGCGGCGGCTGGGTGTGGGGAGGGCCTTTGCGCGGTGGCGGGTGGCTCGGTGGCCGGGTGGGCGGGGTCGCGTCGGCGGGCAGGTCAAGGGTCCAGCCGGGGTAGATGAGGTTCGGGTCGCGCAGGGTGCCGCCGACACGGGGAAAGTGTGTGCCGCGGTTGAGCGCATAGATTTCCGGCCAACGGTCGGCGTCGCCGAGTGTCCGCTCGGCGATCCGGCAGAGGCTGTCGCCGCGGTTCACGGTGTAGGTGGGCCCTGCCCGCGTGGTCTGCGGCGGATCCGAGTGGGTCAGTTCCGTGGATGGCGGGGTGGACGCGGTGGTGGCGGGTTCAGCGGCGGGGAGGTCGCCGCCGCTGGTGGTGACGGGAGCGGCGTGGGCGGTGGCGCCGGCGACTGTGGTTACGGCGGTCGCGCCGAGCAGCGCCGCCGTGAGGCTTTGGATCGGGCTGGGAAGGCGGACCTTGGCCGTCCAGCGAAGCTGGTGGCCGAGTGCGCGGTAGGCGTGGGTGAAGATGGCGGTGGACAGCAGCAGCCACAGTGCCGTCGCAGCGGTGGCGGCGAGAGCCGCGATGAAGTCGGCGCTGATCGGTTGGGTGATCCACTGCCGCATGGCACCCGGTGCGGGCATTGCCGTGGTCCAGGTGCCGGTGACGGCGAGGACGAGGAGTACAGCAGTCGTGGTGAGGGCGCTGGTAGCGATCGCGAGAAAACGGGCGGCGCGGGAAGTCATGTGGCGTCCGTTCGTCGTCCGACCCGCGACGTGAGGCGGCGTCGTCAGGCGGGATGGGCGGTGCCGTGACGCTATGACTACTGGGACAGCGGCGGGATGAAATGCCGGCTGACAGCGCCTTACACCTCCTCACACGGCCTTACACCCGCAGGTCAACCCGATGGCGGGTGGCCGCGCATCTGCACACGTAATGCCTCCAGTGCCGGCGGTGCGGGCCGTGTACCGGCCCGGTCAGCGGTGGGTGCCGACTGGTGTCTCGCTGGCGGCGACACCGCTGCGGTGCAGAAGCTGCTGGTGGGCGTGCAGGAGCCGTTCGGCGGCGGCCGGGTCGCCGAGCGAGGTGAGTTCGTCTGCGGCGCGCTGGTGCAGGTCCTGGTTGTAGGGGTCGACGAGGATCGCCGCCTGCAGGGTCCGCAGCCTGTCGTGCGGGTTGTTGTGCGCTGCTGCGAGGTTGGCGTAGGCGTCGAGGACCAGACGGCGGATGGCCTCGCGGGGCTGGTCGATCCATGGCCAGGTGTGACCTGCGGCGAGGTCACCGGTGTAGGCGTCGATCACCGATTGCCAGGCGGGCGTCGGATCGGTCAGGCTGGCGGCGGCATGGTGGGCGGCTGTGCGCAGCCGCCACAGGTCCACATCGACCCGGTCGGGGTCCAGGTGGTAGCGGTCGTCGGTGCTGGCGAGCACCGTCACGGGGGTCGTCGCGCGGACGGCGGCGCGTAGGGCGCTGATAGTGGTGTATAGGCGGCCGGTGACGGTGCGGACGGGCACGCCGGGCCAGATGGCTTGGACCAGTTGCGTGGTGGTGGCGCCGTCGGGGTGTACGGCGAGGAGGACCAGCACCTGCAGGGCGGCGCTGCGTCGGATGGTGACCGGCTGCCCGTCGATGGTCAGGGCGGGGCGGCCGAGCACCCGCAACTGGACCGCTGGCGACGCGGCGGGTGACGGGATGACCTCGAGTGGGATGTCACTGCCAATCTGGCGGGGAATCCGAACGCTTACGTCGACTGCCGGCTTCTGTGGTGCGGGCGTCGATGAGGTGCCGTCGGACACCGAGGGCGTGGGCTGGGCGAGGACGGTGAGCAGGTCCGTCGCGGCGGTGCGATCGAGGACGCACAGCCGCGGCCCCGCCTGCCCGGTCCGGACGTCGATGGTGTGACCGTGGCGGTCGATGTGCCAGGTGCACCCGAGTGGTGCCGCGCCGAGCGCGACAACTTGTGCTCTCCTCGTCAGGCCGGTCAGCCGGTCAGCCGTTGCGGCGGAGGGCGAGGCGGTGATCAGCACCAGGGGGCCGCTGCTGCCCTCGAACAGTGCGGGCGCGCCGGCTGGGGACGGCAGCAGCGAAATGGCTTCCTCGGCGGTGTCGGCGACTCTCAGCCCGGGGATCGTGATGGCTGCGGCAGCGAGGTCGGGCAGCAGGGTGGTCAGCGCGGTGCGGGTGACAAGCACCCGGGCGGTGTCGGGTGGGTCGCGCAGGGCGGCGAGTAGGCGCGTGACCAGAACACCGCGGGTGGCGTCGGCAGCACCGTCACCGATGTACGCCACCCCGGCAGCGGGCAGGTCCGGCACTGCGGCCTTGGTGGTGGACGGTGGCGGCTTGCGGTCGGCGACGGCTGCCCGCACGGCGTTCACCGTGTCCGGCATCGGCGTCAGCGGTGCAGCATCGCCGGAATCGCGGCCGGGTTGGTAGGCGCGACGGCGGCGCAGCCACACCAGGGCTGCTGCGGCAGTGACCTGTCGGGCGGTCTCGTCGGGGAGCCAGCCCCCGGCAACCGTCACTCCTTCGTCGGCCCGAACTGTCACGTCGGAGGGGCGCTGGTGGGGTCCCTCGGTGGACGCCGGGAGAGGCACGTCCGGCAGGTCGGAGGTGGGGGCGTGGGCGGTCGTAAGGGCGGCGGCGCCGGCCATGCTCGTCGCAGCGGCCTGCCACGGCGTGGGCAGCGGCAGGCGGCGCAGCCAGCGGGCTCCGGCCCGTAGCCGACGGGCAGCCGTCACCGCGACCGTGTAGGCCACCGCCAGCCAGAGCAGCCATGCCAGGGCGGTGAGTCCGACGGTGAGTGCCTGCGGGGTCAGCGGGTCCGCGATCCAGTCGCGGAACTGCGCCCCGGTCGGCCATCCAAGCAGCGGCGGCCCGACTACGGTGGCCAGCAGCCATGGCGGAGCCGCCAGCACCAGCAGTACGAGCGTGATGCCCATCGCCCGGCGGGGCCAGTTCACCGCCGCCATCCCTTCGTGTGGACGCGGCAGCGTGCCGTGGCCGACAGTCTCATCGGAGCGGTCGACCATTTCTGCCGGGCAAGATGCATGTCCACAGCTGACGCAGCCACCATGCGGCCACCGCGATGGCGTAGATGACCCCGAGGATCCCCGAGGCCGGCCTGCTGACCAACGCGGCGGTGATGACCCCCAGTGGTGCGCCCAGGATCAGCCGCAGGATCGGCTGGGGTACCACCGCCATGATGGTTCCAACGCCGAGGAGCAGGCCACCAACACGACCGGCGAGGTCGATCCACACCACCATGTCGGGCCAGCGGTCGGCGGTCAGCGAGTACTGGATCATCGCCATGCCCACCCCGGCGGTGATCACCGACCCGGTCGGAAAGGCGAGCATCTGCGACCAACCGCCCACCGGCGTGCGCCACTGCCGGGCCGCGACGAGGGCCATCACCGCGGCTGCGGCGACGATCGGGGCGACCGGCAGCAGCGACCACCGCAGGAATCCCCCGACGGGATCACCGATATAGAGACTGCCGACCACGGCGTACATGCCGACGACAGCGACGCCGAGGGACGCTGACGCCAGGATCCCAGTGCCGGTCTGCGAGCCAGGGCTCAGCGACGGTCCCGCCGCCAGGCTGGTCCGGGCGGCGACCGCCGAGCCGAGGACGGTGCCTGCGCCAAGGCTAGCGATCACCGCGAACACCGCCGCCACCGCGAGCTCACCCCAGTTGAGCACCGCTGACCGGTACATCATGGTGCCGTTCCACTCCGGCGTGAGCAGGAACTGCGAGACCAGGCCCAGCGACGCGAAGCCGGGCACCGCGATCGCCACGGCGCGCCGTACCGGCGGCACCGGCACCTCCGGCGGTACCGCCGCCGCGCCGGGGCTGGTGGCGCCGACGTCGGCAGCGCCACGTACCGCCGCCATCGCCGGCTCCGGGACAACGGTCAGGGCCACCGGCACCGCGTCGGCGAGGACCTGCCGCAGCAGCGGTAACCGGGCGACACCGCCCACGCAGTACACGCCGACAAGGTCGTGCACGCTGATTTCCGCTGCGGCAATCGCCTCGGCCGCCAGGTGCGCGACGCGCTGTAGGACAGGATGAGCGGCCTGTTCCAGCAGCCCGACGGTGAGCACCGTGGCCGACGCGTCGGGCAGGGGCAGAGTCACCGCCGCGTGGTCGGCCAAGGCGTGCTTCGCGGCCCGGACGCTGGCAGCGAGAGCCCACCGGCCGCCGTCCCCGTCGTGCGGACCGTCGTGGGCGGTGAGGGCCATGATGACGGCGTCGTCGATCGCCGTGCCTCCGGCGGCCGGGTCGGCCAGGGTGGCGAGGACCTCGAATCCGGCCGGTCCTCGGCGCAGGACGGTGACCTCCGCCCCTGCTCCGACGTCGCAGACCACGAGGAACGAACCGACCGGCAGTTGTACGCCGGTGGCGAGCAGATGTTCGGCGACAGCGACCGGCCCCTCGACCAGTCGCGGTTGCGCCAGACCCGCGCGATGGGCGGCCTGCCGCAACCAGGTGCGCCGTCGAGGCCCCCACCCGGCGGGCACCACCAGCCGCACATCCTCCACCGGCGCCCCGACCGCGTTGTACGCCTCATGGGCGACGCGGCGCAGCGTCGCGGCCACCAGGTCGACGCCGTCCACCTCGGTGTCGACGATGGCCAGGCGGTGCTCGTCAGGTGAGTGACGCGGTGCCGGAACGAACCGGTCCGGCGCGCTCGCGGCCGCCTGCCACGCCTGATGACCGGTCAGCATGGCACCGTCAGGGGCGAGCAGTACAGCGCTCGGCAGGTCCGGCTCGCCGTCGAACAGCAGCGGCGTCCAACTGCCGTCCGGCCATGCCACCGCCGCAGTCGTGCCCACGCTCCCGCAGTCGATTGCCAGCCGCGCTTCCCCCGCCCGCATAGATCCCAGTCAAACATGAGGATCACATTCACGTCACCCACGCACCACTCACAGCAAGCGACGATCGGCGTCGAGACCGGCACCACGCTTTCGATGCCCGCCGATGGGTAACCGGTCCGCCAGCTGTTCGGACGAACTGCACCAGCGGCGAGAGGCGGCATGGCCCAGCGGGTTGCACCCCCTCTAGGTGGGCCATGACCAAGCAGCCGCTCGCGGATGTCACGTTCGCCGCTGGCCGTCGTGCAGTAGGAAGCACGGAGCAGCCGCTCGTGGAGTCCTGTCCGGTGACGGTACGAAAGTGAGCTGCGATTAGGCTGTCGCCTTCGACGGGTCCCGGCAGCAGTCGTGGGGCGCAGGCACCGCGCCTGTGACAGGCACGCCGAGCCCGACGAGAGCGACGGCGGGGATGCGTACAGGACGCATGCGAGGTGCGAGATTATCGATGGCTGTTGGCGGCACGAGACTGTTCACCACCGTCGGGCGACGGGACACGATCTCTGACCAAGGTTCAGGTGGTGACGCGGCGAGGTGAAGAGCCGCCGGTGCTCGTGCGGATATGGTCGGGCTGGGGTGTGATGACGAACCACGGCGATGGTGGCTTCCCGCCGCCGGGTAGCGCTTCGGGAAGACCCTGGGTGGCTACGACCGAGGGGAGCCACCTGCGGGGCCGCCGCACACGGGACACCGCACCCGAGGTCGCGTTGCGCCGCGCCGTGCACGCTCTCGGCCTTCGATATCGCTTGGGCCGAACCCTGTTCAACCGGTGCCGGCCGGACCTCGTATTTCCGGGCCCGTGCGTCGCGGTGTTCGTCGACGGGTGCTTCTGGCACGGATGTCCTCAGCACGGGCCATCCCGGTTTCGGGGTCCCAACGCAGACAGGTGGGCGGCGAAGATCGAGACGAACAGGCAGCGTGACCGACGGGTAGACAACGAGTTGGTCGGGGCCGGCTGGCGAGTGGTCAGGGTGTGGGAGTGCGAGGTGCGCCGAGAGGCAGGTGAGGCGGCACGCCGGGTTGCTGATGTGGTGCGTGACCCGTCATGTCCGGACACCCTTCCTGCGGGTTCGGTCGCCCGCCGTTCACCGGGCCGGCGTTCCGCCCCTAACTAACCTCCCTGCTGCCGCCCGTGAGCCGGGAAGTGCTCCTTTACCTGCAGCGCGGCGAGCCGGTTAGGGCCGCCGCGAGGCACATCAGAACCTTGGTCGTTCGATCCATCGCGCCGGTCGTACCCCCGTCTTAGGGTCGGCGGCGTGCGCCCCGGTCCCCCTGCGGCCCGCTTCTGTCATTGGTCCGCCGCCCGGGTTGGACCCACCGTTGCATGTCGGATGGGCCGTGGCCGCTCCATGCTTCCGGAGGCTGGTCCGAGCCCGGCTGACCGGCGGTCGCACGTGTGACTGCCGGTCACGGGTTGATTGCCGTCGAACTGGTGTGCGTCCGACGGTGTGACTGGCGGGAGAGTATGACATCCTGGTCCCCGTCATCGTTTTCGACCGGAGGAGGCGTCGTGAGCGCTCGGAACCTGTACAGCGTGGCGCCGTCTGCTGCGCGGTTGACCGACTCGCTGCGCGACATCGGTTACGACTTTCCGACCGCCGTGGCCGACGTGGTGGACAACAGTGTTGCCGCGGGCGCGAGTCGCGTCGAGATCGACATCGTGTTCGACGGATCCGAGTCGTGGGTGATGATCGCCGACGACGGCGAGGGTATGAGCGCCAACGGCCTGTTGGAGGCGTTGCGCTACGGAAGCCGGCGCGACTACGGTCGCGGCGACCTCGGCCGGTACGGGCTGGGATTGAAGACCGCCTCTCTGTCGCAGTGCCGGTCCCTGACGGTGGTCAGTCGCAGGAGGGCGGCCACGGCCCGCACCGTGTCGCGGATGATCGACCTCGATCTCATCGCCGAGGTGGATGACTGGGTCGTCGCCGAACCGGCGAACGACGAGCAGGTCGCCAAGGCCCGCGAGACGGTGGCGGACACGGGGGGCACCGTGGTGCTCTGGCGCGGACTCGACCGCGTTCTGCCCGAACGTAAGCCAGAGGGCGGCTGGGCGCGTCGCCGGTTGGAGGCACTGGCGGGCAGGACGGCTGACCACCTGGGTACGGTTTTCCACCGCTTTCTTGAGGGCGAGGTCGGCGGTGGCCTCGTGATCACGGTCAACGGCGAGAAGGTCCGGCCGTGGAACCCGTTCGCCCCGAACGAGCCATCACGGGAGGTGCTTCCTCCGCTCCGTTTCGAAGTGACCGTCGGTGAGGCCACCGGCACGGTGTCATTGCAGCGGTACGTCCTGCCGTCCCGCGACCAGTTCTCGTCGCAGGCGGAGTTCGAGCGGCTCTCGGGCCCGCTGAACTGGAACCGTCAGCAGGGCCTGTACGTCTACCGTGCCCAGCGGTTGGTCCAGTGGGGCGGCTGGAACGGCATGCGGGGCATCGACGAACACACGAAGCTCGCGCGGGCGGCACTGGATTTCGACACGGATCTTGACGTCGTGTTCAACATCAACGTGGCGAAGATCAGGGTGGCGATGCCGCCGCAGTTGCGTCAGCTGCTCGAACGTCCGGTGCACGAGCTGTGCATGCGGGCGGACGACGCCTACCGCAAGACCTCGCGCGGTGCCTCCGAGGGCCTGAGGGTGGCCTCCGAGCAATTGGCCGCCCTGTCTCGCAGCGAGGCGTCTGGGGCGACGCCGCCGATGCCGGTTGTCGGCTTGGCGCTCCGAGCCGCTGCTATGCGTGCGGGTGAGTACGCGGCCCTGCAACGCATCGGGGAGAGGTTGCGGGCTGAAGCCCCTGACGTCGCCGCCGCGCTCGGCTTCAGGGACTGACCACCGGCTGCCGGTCCGTCCGACTACCCCGTTTCGCTGCCTCGCTGCATGCCTTGTTGACGGGGCAGCGTGAGCAGGCAGGGTCGGTGGGGCGGCAGACGGTAGTGGCTAGCTCGATCAGGCCAAGGTGTGCCCGCCGCGCGTTGGTGTCATCGCCGATCATTCGGGCGATGGCCAGACGCCCTGCGGTCATCCTGTGGCTGCGTTCGACGTGCTCGCCGGTGAAGCGGGCGGCGACGCGGTGGGTGCCCTTGGTGATGAGCACGGGTTCCTCCGCGTTGTCCTCGTCGCGCGTTGGAATCGCGAGGACGGCGAGGTCGACTACCGAGGCGTCGACCCCGCGAAGGTTGTGGATCTTGTCGTCGTCGAGCAGGTCC
This sequence comes from Micromonospora sp. LOL_025, assembly GCF_048060285.1. NCBI lineage: Bacteria > Bacillati > Actinomycetota > Actinomycetes > Micromonosporales > Micromonosporaceae > Micromonospora > Micromonospora sp. LOL_025. Next base: position 259,413 of record NZ_JBHMIR010000006.1, read on the forward strand.
GGTTGCGAGGTGAGCGTGCGCGCCAGTTCGAGCAGCCGCTCGGCGCGGTGCTCCCGGTTGATCCACCGCCCGATCTCGACGAGTTCGTCGCCGGCGTCGACGGTATCCTGCGGCTGCTCCCATCGTTCGAGCAGTGACCAGAGGACTCGGACCTGCTCGGGTGCTGCCCGGTCGAGAAGCATCTCCGCGGAGATGACCTGCCACCGCGTCCGGGCGCACAGCCACGGGAGGGCTAGCTCGCCGAGGTCGTCGAACCAGGTCGCAAGGGCTTGGGCGATGTCGCGGCTGCGGTAGGCAACTGGCTCTGAGGCGTCCAGCGCTGCCATGACGGCGCGCCCGAGCTGGGTGCCGAGCGCCGGCGGTACGGCGTTACCGATCTGGCGGAACGCGGCCGTGGGTGGGCCGGCGAAGCGGAACCAGTCGGGGAAGGTCTGTAGCCGCGCGGCCTCACGCACGGTCAGTGTGCGGTCCTGTCGGGGATGGATGTACCAGTAGCCATCCTTAGCAATGTGCGCGGTGATGGTGCGGGAGTAGGTGTCCTCGCTCAGGCGCTTGTACTTGTCGTCGAAGATGTCGTCGCGGTAGCGCTTGACGTCCTCCGGTAGGTCTGAGTATCGGGTGCCGGCGTCCATCATGTCGAAGGCTCGCTGGTCGTCCTCGCGTACGGGTCGGGTGATGTGATCGAAGACCTTGCCCGTGTCCGCCCGTGCAACACCGCGACGCATCTGCCTCTGGAAGGCAGAAGCGGGACCGGCGTAGTCTGACCAGCCGTCGGCGCCACCCTCGGGCCTCCAGCCGCCCTCGACCTCGGGTAGGTCGCCGATCGCGTTCCACACCGACACCCGGTCCGGTACCTCTGTCGGCCAGTCGAAGGCGACTCCATCTCGCAGCGCAACCAGGATCAACCGCTGGCGGAACTGGGGTACGCCGTAGCGCAGGGTGTCAACGACCCGTTCCTCGATCGCGTAACCGATCGACTCCAACTCGTGCACCATGGTGCGGAGAATGAACATCTCCCGATCGAGCGCCATGTCGGGGACGTTCTCCATGATCACGGCGGCGGGTCTGGCCAGCTGGATGACCTCCAGGAACGAGCGCCAGAGGTCCCGGCGTTCGTCGTGCGCCGGGCGGAGACCGTGACGGACCTGGTGACGGATCAGTGAGCGGCCCGCCCGAGAGAAGGGTTGGCACGGTGGGCCGCCGGCCAGCAGCTCGATCCCCGCCTCCTTCACCAGATCGGCGATCCGTCGGACGTTGGTGGACTCTCCCAGGTCGCAGTCGAGGGTGAGGCCCGGGTAGTGGTGACGATGCGTCTCGACGGACTCTGGGTCGCGGTCGGCCGACAGGACCACACGAAACCCGGCCTCCGTGAGGCCCAGACTCAGGCCACCTGCACCACTGAACAGGTCCGCCGCCAGCCGCTCACCCCGCTCACGGCACGCCGCCGCGAAGCGAAGGAACTCGGCGTCGTCCTTGCACGCCTCAGGGTGTGGCGCCAGGCGTACGAACGGGCCACGCACGAGCTTGACTCCGTAACCCGCCCGACGCCGTTCGACGGCATCGTCCGTCACCCGCGTCACCTCCCCGATCAGTCAGAACGCACTGCGCAGGTTACCTCCGCGGTTCGACGCCGCGCGTCGGCCGCCCCCGCGTCGTCACGACGGATCGTCCGCCTGACGGGAGCGCACGAGACTCCTCGGGCTCCGGTCGCGCCACAGGTGGTTCGACTGACCCGGAACAGGACCGATGCGGTGATCAAGACTCAGCCCGGTGGGTCTTGTCGGTCCTGTCCTCATCAGGGAGAGTTGGTGCCATCAGCGACCGAGTCGGCGCGTACCGTCACCCGACATGCCGAACGATCCCCCGGAGAACTGCATGCCCCTCACAAGTCCGCCCGGGATGTGCGGCCCGCTGTGCCGTACCCGTGTCCTGCGGCACAGGGGTGCGCGTGGCTGAGTCGGACGTCAGCGACTACGCGCACGGTCTCATCGAGGATGTCAGGACCCAGGCTGAGATCGAGGGTAGCGACCTTCAGGAAGCCTTCACCCAGCTGATGCTCGACCAGCTGGCCGCCGACGGACACACCGAGGATGCCGTGGCGGTGCACTTCAAGGACCACGGTGTCGAGGTCAGCGGCTACGGTGCCGCATCTGACGACCGGTCGCTGGACCTGTTTCTTACCCACTACAGCCCCCGCGCAGACGACGGCCACAAGATCGGCCGCGCCGAGGTCGATGCGGCGTTCAGGCGCTTGGAGAACTTCCTGTCCCGCTGTGTCGGCGGCACCCTGACCAGGCGTGCACGCTCCTCGGACGTGGCGGGTATGTGTGCCACCGTCAGTGAGAGATTCGGTCGGGTCGAGTCGGTGCGTCTGGTGCTGGTCACCAACGCTCGCAGCGTGGTCCGCGATGGCATCGCGCCGATGCTGTTCGAGGGCAGGCACGTCAGCCGGGAGTTGTGGGACCTGCGACGCCTGGCCAACTGGTCGACCTCCGGGAGTAAGGCCGAGCCGATCGTCGCGGAGTTCCCGGAAGGGCTGCCCTGCCTGGCCACTCCGCGAACCGACGAGGACTACTCGGTTCTGTTGGCCATCGTGCCCGCCAGCGGACTGGCCGAGCTGTACTCCGCCCACGGGGCTCGGTTGCTGGAGCTGAACGTGCGCTCCTTCCTGCAGGTCCGCGGCGCGGTCAATCGAGGGATCCTGGACACCCTGAAGAGCAATCCTGAGCGGTTCCTCGCCTACAACAACGGGATCGCAGCCACCGCCTCGAAAGTCGAGTTCGGTGACACGGCGTCCGGTCAGCGGGTGATCCGCCGCATCCACCACCTCCAGATCGTCAACGGAGGGCAGACCACCGCGACCATCCACCACGCCCACCGCAACAAGGTCGACGTCGGTGCCGCGCACGTGCAGATGAAGCTGACGGTTGTCTCGCCGGACCGGCTCGACGACATCGTCCCGCAGATCTCCGCCTACTCCAACACCCAGAACCGCGTCACCGCCTCGGACCTGAAGGCGAACAGTGCCTTCCACGTCGACGTTGAGCGGATCATGCGGACCCTGTGGGCACCGCCCAGCCCCGCCCATCCGCACGACACCCACTGGTTCTACGAACGGGCCCGCGGCCAGTACGCCAACGCTCTCACCCGTGAGGGGACACCGGCCCGGCAGAAGGTGTTCAAGGCCGCCAACCCGTCAGCCCAGAAGTTCACCAAGTCCGACCTGGCCAAGTTCGAGCACTCCTGGAGTATGGAACCGCATCTGGTCAGCCTCGGGGCGGAGAAGAACTTCACTCTGTTCTCGCAGCGGCTGGACGAGCAGCAACCGGTGGTCGACAAGCAGTACTGCCGACACCTGGTGGCCAAGGCAATCCTTTTCAGGAAGGTCGACAAACTCGTCGCCAGACAGAACTTCGGCGGGTACAAGGCCAACATTGTCACCTACACCATCGCGAAACTCGCCCACGCCACCAGCCAAAGGGTCGACCTCGACCGCATCTGGCGCAACCAGGACCTCACGCCCGCGCTGCAGGACGCAATAACCGACCTGTGCCCGCTTGTGCAGAAGGTCATCACGTCGCCACCCGAGGGCCGTACCAACGTGGGCGAGTGGACCAAACGACCGGAGTGCTGGACGGCGGTACGCGAACTCGACTGGGTCATCCCGCCGCAGCTGGAGACGGAACTCGCCGACGTCGACACCTACGGCGACGACCTGCAGCTGGTCCGGGATACCACCGGGGCCGACTGGAGCGACCTGACCGCCTGGGGCGCCGCCACAGGGATCCTCAGCCCAGAGCAACGGCGGTCGGTGACCGAGGTCGCCCAAGCCCTGCACCAGGGTTGGGACCCCGCAGGCAAGCACCTGCGCGGCGCGCTGGAGGCCATGCGCCACGCCCGACGCCACGGATTCCGTCCCGTCAACGGCTTCTGACAGTTCCGCCCGTCACACACCGGCCACACCCACTGGAGCGTAAATGTCCGTCTGGTCTCAGGAGGTCCCCACCGAGGGAGCGGTGCAGCTACCGCCGGACCCGCGGGCAATGGACGCCCTGGGCCGCAACCACTCCCTGGAGACCGCCCTCGCCGACCTGGTGGACAACTCCATCGACGCCGGCGCCACCGATATCCTCGTCCGATTCGTCCAACGCGGCACCCGCCTGGTTGGGCTCTACGTCGTCGACAACGGCCGAGGCATCAAGCCCGACCACATCGACGCGGCGATGACCGTCGGCGGTAACCGCCACTACACCGGCGAGGACCTCGGGCACTTCGGCCTCGGACTCAAGGCAGCCTCGTTCAGCCAGGCCGCCAGCCTCACCGTGCTGTCCCGCGCACCCGGACACGCAGCCGTGGGAAGACGCTGGAAACTCACCTCCGGCAAGCGTGACTACACCTGCGACATCGTGGCCGGTACGTTTGCCGCCGCGGAGCTCGACCGCAACTGGCAACTCCCCACCAGCGGATCAGGCACCATCGTCCGTTGGGACCAGGTACACGGCCTACCGTCGTCCGACGACCCCGAGCAGGTCGACGAGTTCCTCAGCCGCACCATCTCGCACCTGCAGGGACACCTGGGCCTGACCTTCCACCGCATCCTCGCCGAACGTGACATCCGAATCGTCATAGATGTCGAGGACATTCAGCTCGGCGTCGGCGTCCGTCACCCGGTGGCACCCACCGACCCCTTCGCCTACCCCGACACACTGCCCGGCTGGCCCAAGGACCTGAGGGTACGGACCAGCGAGACCGACCTGCTGATGCGCTGTCACATCTGGCCGCGCCGTTCCAACTCCCCGGAGTACCGACTGCCCGGCGGGGCGGAGGCCCGACAGGGCCTTTACTTCTACCGCCGTGGACGACTCCTGCACGCCGGCGGCTGGGAGGGCATCCACGCCTCCGACACCCGACTCCAGCTTGCTCGGGTCTGTATCGACATCGACGGGGACACCACCGGACTCTTCGTCATGAACCCCGAGAAGTCTCGCGTGTCGGCCGGGCCCCGCTTCGCCCAGGCCGTCGCCACGGCACGTGCCGACGACGGCACCACGATCACCGACTACCTTCAGGCCGCCGAGGCGGCATGGATCAACGCCAACCGACGGACGACCGCACGCCGTAAGGCTGTGCTACCACCCGGCAAGGGTTTCCACCCCAAGGTGTCCCGTGAGGTCCGCAACGAGTTGCCGCTACTCCCCGAGGAACCCCTCAACATCCAGTGGAAGCGCTTCACCACCGACGCGTTTCTCGAATTCGACCGCGGAACCAGGACGCTGTGGCTCAACCAGGCGTACCGGCGGGCCCTGCTCGGCGGACGACGCGGCGGCGCCAACGACGCCCCGGTTCTCAAGGCCCTGCTGTTCCTGCTCGCCGGCAACGTCTTCGAGGGTGCGCACTTCGGCGCCCGCGACAAGGACAACATCGACCTTTGGCAGGAGGTCCTCACCACCGCGGCCAAGGCAGAGAGGTCCACCTTCGAGGCCCGCTCATGACGACACCGGCAGACCGTCACCTCAGCACCGACAGCTTCAGCGACTACCTGAGAAGCAGTGTCCCGATCGACCACCCGATCACCGGGTCACCCCGACTCGTGCTCTTCGTCGACCCCCACGCCAGGCGAGTCGGGCTACGCGGACCCGCAACCTCCCACGAGGTTGTTCCAGCCGGGCTGGAGCACCTCACCGTCCGCGTCGTGCACCACGACGGGCAGCGGATGATCGAGGTTGCCGTCACCGATCCCCGGCTCTTCGTCGATGCCTATCCCCTGCTGTGCGCTGTCGCCGACCGAGTCCAACTGGACCAACAGACACTGACCGCCGCGCTGGTCGAGACCCTGCGCCGCCTCGGACACCTCCTGAAAACCGAGGACGTCCTCTCACAGGAAAAGGAGACGGGGCTCATCGGGGAACTACTCCTGTTTGCCGGTCTCGTACACGCCGCCGGACCGGACAACGCGCTCGCGTCATGGCGCGGCGGGCAGGCCGAGGAGCACGACTTCGGGCTCCCTGACCACGACGTCGAGGTCAAGACCACCGTGTCTGAACGCCGCGCCCACTGGATCTCCTCGCTGACCCAGATGGTCGAGACCGGCGGTCGGGAACTCTGGCTGGTGTCCCTGCAGATCACCGCCGCCGGCAGCGCGGGCCGCACGCTACCGAACCTCATCACCAGTGTCCGCGGCAAGCTGTCGTCCACGGCCCACCGCGCCACGTTCGACGACCTGCTCCGCGGCTCCGGATGGCGGGACCGCTACTCGGCCACCTGCCAACGCCGGTGGCGTCTACGAACTCCGGCCGAGGCATTCCAGGTGACGGAGACGTTCCCACGCCTCACGCCCAGCCTCCTAGCCGACGCCGGCGTCGACGGCACGCACGTGACTGACGTCCGCTACCGCTTGGACCTCACCGGACGAAGCGGCGACCCGACGCCGCAGATCCTCACCGACGCACTGACGAGGGGACAGCGGGAACTGCCATGAGCGACACCGTCACCACCGCCTACAGCGCCGCCCTCGACGCAATGCAGCGTCCCGGACCCAAGCCGCTACACGCCCTGGCAGCCATGCTGGGTGGCGACGCCCCCGGTGTCGACGACGGGTCCGCCCTCCTCAGCCACCTCCAAGACGTCGGCCCCGAGGACGCCCTGCGCCAGCAATTCGCCCACGCGCTCGCCGCCTGGGACCACGAGCAGAGCGGCGCCCCCTGGACCGGCGGCACCAGTCACAACACCGCCGCACGTCGCGCGGCCGTGATCGCCGCCCTCGGTATTGACGAGCAGACAGCGGCTCTGTTCGCCGACCTGTTTCCCCTCGCCGCCGCCGACGGTCCCATCGTCATCGCAGACGACTGGGAGGAGTGGCGCACCCCCCAACGTCGCACCGAACGCAGCTTCTACTGGGCGCACTACCAGCGCTACCTGCTCGACAAGTGGCGCAACCCCGACGCTGTCGCCGACCTCGACAAGGCCACCGAGGAGGTCGTCCGCCGCCTCTCGGACCCGACGCGATCCGTGGCGTACCAGGCCAAGGGCCTCGTGGTCGGTTACGTCCAGAGCGGCAAGACCGCCAACTTCACCGGCGTCGTAGCCAAGGCCATCGACGCTGGCTACCGACTCGTCATCGTGCTCACCGGCACCACCAACATGCTCCGCGCCCAGACCCAGCGACGTCTCGACATCGAGCTCTGCGGCCGGGAGAACATCGAGCGGGAGATCTCCCCCCACGACCAGAAGGCCCACGAGTACCAGGACGACCCGGACTGGAAACGCGACCGCTTCGTCCGCCACGGCGGACGGCCGTCCGACGCCGGGTACCCGGACATCCATCGCCTGAGCAACCACGCCGGCGACTACCGGCGGCTCAAGATGGGCTTCTCCGCGCTCGAGTTCAGGGGACGAGAGCGCAACCGGAAGTTCTTCGACCCGGCGAACCTACACACCAGCGACGCTCGTCTCGTTGTCGCCAAGAAGAACGCCTCCGTTCTCGAGTCGCTGGTAGCAGACCTGGGCCGCATCAGCGAACGCCTCGGTGAGGTACCGGTCCTCATCATCGACGACGAGTCGGACCAGGCGTCGGTGAACACCGTCAGCCCGAAGAAGTGGAAGGAGGACAGCAAGAAGCGCACCGCGATCAACCGCCTCATCGGGCAGCTGCTGCGGATGATGCCCCGCGCCCAGTACGTCGGCTACACCGCCACCCCCTACGCCAACGTGTTCATCGACCCGTCCGACGTCGAGGACATCTTCCCCCGCGACTTCCTCATCTCCCTGCCGCGGCCCGACGGCTACATGGGCGCGGAGGACTTCCACGACTTCGACGCCGAACTACCCCTAGAGCAGCGTCCTCTCCTGACGTCGAAGGAACGGGCACACGTGCGGTACCTCGGCGACGAACCCGACGACGGCGAACTGCGCCGCGCAATGGACATGTTCGTCCTCACCGGCGCCGTCAAGCTGTACCGACAGCGACACGGAACCACCTACCGGCACCACACGATGCTCGTCCACGAGGCCATGGGCAAGGACTCCCACCGGCAGACAGCCGAGCTGATCGGCCACCTGTGGAACACCGCCGGCTACTACCGGCCCAGCGGCTTGACCCGGCTACGCGACCTGTACCTCACCGACATCCTGCCCGTGTCCCGCGCACAGGCACCTGAACTGCTCACTCCGGCCGACTTCAACGACCTGCGCGACGACATCGGCGAGGCACTCCGACTCATCAGCCCTGCCGACCGCAACGGCAGCCCGGTCATCGTCGTGAACAGCGACACCGACCTTGAGAGGCAGCAGGAAAGCCTCGACTTCGACAAGCGCGAGATCTGGCGCATCCTGGTCGGTGGAAACAAGCTCGCCCGCGGCTTCACCGTGGAAGGGCTTACCGTGACCTACTACCGACGCGCCACGACACAGGTCGACACGCTCATGCAGATGGGCCGGTGGTTCGGCTTCCGACCCGGCTATCGAGACCTGGTTCGCCTCTACACCACGTCGGACCTGCACGATATGTTCGAAGCTGCCTGCCGCGACGAGGACTTCCTCCGACGCGAACTGCGCCAGTACGCGGCCCCGGCCGACGGGACGAAGCAGCTCACCCCGCGGCAGATCCCGCCTCTCATCGCCCAGCACCGACCGGACCTGCGCCCGACCGGCCGCAACAAGATGTGGAACGCCAAGCTCGTACTAAAGAGCTCACCCGGCCAGCCCATGGAACCCGTGGCCTTCCCCTCTGTCGCGAGCAAGATGAAGCACAACCTCGATCAGTGGAAACCCCTGCTCGCTGCCGCGGCCCACCGGTCCATCGAATTCGCGGTGCCGGGCGCCAAAACCACCTACGAGGCGGGGGTGGCCGTCGTCAGTCACACAGCACTTCTAGACGTGCTCGGTAACCTCAAGTGGCTGGCCGACGACACCTTCCAACCCGAACTCGCCTGGCTACGTCGCCTGAGCGACGACCAACTCGCACGGTGGGTCGTGCTCCTGCCCCAGCAGACTAGGTCCACCACACGACGCCTCGTCGCCGGGCAGGGACCGTTCAGCATCTTCGAACGCCAACGCACCTCGTCCAGTGCCTCATTCCGAGTGTTCAGCGAGGAACGGCACCGGAACGCAGCAATGAGGATTGCCGGTTTGGACACACCGACCCCAGATCCCTTAGCCGACGCGCTCAGGGGCGACTCCACCGGAGCGATCATCCTCTACCCAACCGTCGAAAAGGGCAGCCTCTCCGGTAGTGAGGGCGAAGCCATCGAAGACGAGAAAGTAACGATCGGGTTCCACCTGGTCACCCCAACTACCACAGTGCCGGCCGGTGGCAAGTTGATGCACTGGGTCACGGTGGACAAGACCAATCCGTACGCGCTGGTCGTCGATGCCAAGTAATCCTGCCCACACCTCGTCGCGGGCGACCTCGAGCAGCAAGCCACGGCATTGCCTCGTCAGGCAGCGGTCAGGATCATCCGGGAAACATATGATCTCGAGTATGCCAGGCTGCGGCAGGCCTGCAGCGGCACCACGTGAGGAGATTTCGTGGCTATCAACGGCTTCCTAAGACCCCGCGCCCGTCTCATGCAGCACCTCGGTGAAGATTTGATTCCCAGCGACCGGGTCGCGTTAACCGAGCTGGTTAAGAACGCTTACGATGCCGATGCTTCCATTGTCGTAATCCGATTCGTGGGCCCATTGTCACGGGGCCTAGGTTCCGTCGAGGTCTGGGATGACGGACACGGCATGTCCGAGGCCACCGTCGGCGGGTCCTGGCTTGAGATCGCAACCGCACACCGGCTGAAGAATACCTTCAGTGAAAGCGGCAATCGCCGGGTACTAGGCGCCAAGGGCCTGGGTAGATTTGCCGCTGCGAGGATCGCGAACACCACAACACTGGTGACCCGCCGCGCAGATGATAACGAGATACGCGTCATAATCGATTGGGGCCGCTTCACTGAGAATGACGCCTACCTTGACCAAGTTCCTCTTACATGGGAAGTCGGTCCCCCTAGCTATTTTGGGCCGGACGGCGAGGCCGAGCTAATTTTCAGCCGTGTCGAGGCGGAGGCGGGCCAATTAGAGAGATCACTCAGAACCGACCATGCTGTAACCTCCAGCATTGTTTCGACCCTTGGAAGCGGCCGGAGGCACCATGGCACCCTCCTCCGACTGCAGCAGCTCCGCCATGACTGGACCGATGAAGAACTAGACGGTCTACGAGCCGCCCTGAGCCGGCTCCTCCCGCCGCCGCTACCCTCAGATCTCGAAGTACCGGCCGTTCCCGAATTCGCCATCTACCTCGACATCGACGGACAGCCCGACAGGTCAGGCTTCGTCGGAGCCGCTCCTGTCCTGTCGACACCAACTTATCGACTCTTCGGGGTCGTGGAGGAAGATGGCGCGGCTCACTTGAGCTTCGAGACGACTCTCCGCGACGGCGATCCTGAGCAAATCGAGACCGTTGTACGGCCAGCCAAAACCGCAGCCAATTCGTGTGGTCTGCTGCAGATCGACATTCGAGCATGGGACCTGGAAGCTAGCTCGCTGCGCGAGCTGATCAACCTCCAAGTCGGCACAGGCAACGTCAGCCAGGTGCGGCAAGTAATTCGCAGTAACTCGGGCATCGCCCTCTACCGGGACGGCTTTCGTGTGCAGCCCTACGGTGATCAGGGGGCAGACTGGCTTAACCTTGACCTGCGTCGCGTCAACAACCCCACACTGCGTCTATCACAGAACCAGGTGTCAGGCTTCGTGTTCACTACCGCGGAGCAAAATCCTGAACTACGGGACCAAGCCAACCGGGTCGGCCTGATAGAGAACCCGCAGTACGAGGATCTACGGCAGGTCCTCCTTGCACTGATCGCGCTCATCGAGCAGCGGCGATACAGCTTGCGTAGGACTGGCGAGACCGAGGAAGACGAACGAAGGCGATCGCGAGGCATCTTCGACGCGTTCAGCCTCGACGGCGTTCGTCAAGCGGTATCACGCAGCCCCTTGGCGAATGATCCGGATGTCAACCTGGCGCTCGACGAAGCGGAGGAAGAGCTCGGAGCAGGCGTCCGCCGGGTGCAGGAGGTCCTGTCTCGGTTCTCTAGGCTGGCAAGCCTTGGGGCTCTCGTCGACGTGATTCTGCACGAGGGCAACACGGCTCTCGCTCGAATTTCCTACCTCCTTCGGCGCCTTGATCGACTGTCGAAGGCTGGTGACGACGATCTGCAGAAGGCGCTGGAGCCCGTCACATCTGGCCTGCAGACGCAGCGAGAGGCGCTGTCGCGTCTGTTCCGAAGCATTGAACCGCTCAGCGGCCGCAAACGCGGACGACCCAAGAAAGTGCAGATTCAGTCCGTAATTCGCAAGGCGCTTGAACTCATCGAAGGAGAGCTGAACCAGCAGGGAGTGACTGCGACCATCGACGGGACGGATCAATTGGTTACCGTTGATGAGGCCGACATCATCCAGGTTGTTGTCAACCTGGTGCGAAACGCCGCCTACTGGGCGGCGACCATTCGGGATCCCGGCGAACGGATGATCCAGATCATCACTGACCGGCAGGGCGACGGATCGCTGACCATTGTAGTCGCCGACAATGGGCCCGGCGTCGACGCGGCCAACCGCGACATAATCTTCGACCCCTACTTCACGACAAGGCCGGAGGGCATGGGACTCGGCTTGAGCATTGCTGGATCAATCACACAAGATTTTTACGGTGGCGAGTTGGAGCTTTTGTCCGATCGGCCTTTGGGCGGCGCCACCTTCCGTGCCACACTTCGGCGGAGGGTTGGTTGACGTGCCAAGGGAACGCATATTGATCGTCGATGACGAGAAGGACCTCGCCGAAGAGTTCGCCTTGATCCTCGTCGAGGACCTCGATGACACTCTGCAAATCGAAGTTCTGGATAGCTTCGACGAAGCCGAGCAGCGTCTCGAAACAGAGTCCTACGACTTGGTCGTGTTGGACGTGCGACTGAAGAATCTGCACGGGCAAGACGACGAGGAGCGAGGCAGACGCTTGTACGAGCGCGTGGCCCGCGTTCGCTGGGTGCCCGTTGTTTTTCGTACCGCTGTGCCAGCAATTGTCAGCGATCTTGGGCAGCCTCCCGCTATCAGTGTGGTGCTCAAGGGAGAGACTGAAGATGAGATACGCGTAGTACGCGAGGCCCTTGCATCCGCGATCCCCACCGTGACGCGGCTCCTAGGCCAGATAGTGGATCGAGAAGTCCGAAGCTTTCTGCGAGACGTTGTCGCGCAGCACTGGAATGAGATGGGGGTACGCGACCACGAGGAGCTTGTCTTGGTGCTCGTGAACCGGCTGGCCGCTTGGATGAAGGAGCACGCAGTCGCTGAGCTTTCCACAAAGTTGCAGGGTAAGCTCGGTACGAGCGTCGGCCAAGCTTCGGCCGCGCATGTCTATTTATACCCGCCGGTGGTCGACCATTTGACCTGCTGCGACCTTCTGCTGGAGAACGGGGACACATATTGGCTCGTCCTGACGCCGACGTGCGATCTAATCCCAGTGGAAGGCGGCGGAGGCCGGTTGCGATCCGACCTGTCTACTGTGCGCCTCGCTAGAGCGCACACTGTTGCAGATTCACCGGTCGTTGCCGATTTTCGAACCGGCAAAATAAGAAAGGAAAAGCTGGCGGGCGCACTGAGGGGTACAAAGCGTTACAGGTATCTACCACGCTACCTCGACATTCCTGATCTCCTGGTTGATTTTGAGCAGGTTCATTCGCTCCCTTTTGACGCGGTGCAAGAGTGGAGGCGAATCGCGACGCTCGATAGCCCGTTTGCCGAAGCAATGCTAACAGCCTTCAGTCATTCCGTCGGCCGCGTCGGCACTCCCGACCTGGAAACGGCAGACGTACTCCGAGCGATTACCACGGACCTCGCAGTTATCCCTGCTCAACCCAACCCTAGCTGAACCCCGCCCGTGCTACTCATCGTCTGGTTGACAAAGCCGCATGGGTCGATCCGGTCGGCGGCGGCCCTGCCCCACGCGATCCAACTGGCGAGATACCCGCCGGCGCCGGTCCGCCCCTCGGCCGCTTGTTCAAGGGCGGTGCAGAACGCGCGGATGTCAGCTGCGGTGGTCCGCGCCTGGTAGGCGTTGCGGAAGGTTTCCGCGCGGATGTTGTCCGTGGCCCGGACGCGGGCGTCGGCCATCGCGGCGTGCCATTGGGCGAGGGTGGCCTCCTCCTGCCGTCTGCGCTCGGCCGCGGCTTCCTCCTGCCGCCGACGGTGCTCGGCCGCGGCCTTCTCCCGCGCGGCTTCGGCTGCCCGCCGTTGCTGTTCGTCGGCGGTGACGCCAGCCTCGAACTCTTGGATGATCTGCGCAACGCGCTGTTCCAGACGTACGCGTGCGGTGTCGGTCCAGGTGTCCCGGTTGTCGTGTCCGGCCCGGGCGATCTCCAAGCGGAGCCTGCCGGAGTCGACGACGTCGAACTCCGCGGGTTCATCCACGGCCGCAGGCGCAGCACCTTCAGCTCCTCGGCGGTGGGTTCGTGCGGGACCTGGTCGCGTTCCTCGGTCAGGGTGACCGCTGCCCGGCCTGGAGGAACACCCGCGGGTGTTTGGCCTTGGTGTTGACCGCGAGCCGGTGCCCACGCCGGGCCGCCTCGCCGGCGAGCTGCCGGATCAGCAGCAACGCCCGGGGCAGTGAGTCCGGGCTGACGGCGAGGTTGGTCGGATCGGCCTCGAGGGCGCTGAACGCCAGATGCGAGTCGGTGGTAACACGTCGGGTGTTGAGCCGGATCCGGTTCCAATCGGTCTCGTCCGGACCGGCGTCGGTGTAGAGGCGGATGACGATGTCGCCGGCGTCGCGGCCGGTGTGGCGCAGGTGGTGACCCGATGGCACAAGTCCCTGCTGCTTGAACGCGTGAATGATCCGGCGGTACCGGGCCCGTGTCCCACTGTCGGGACTCCCGATACGGACCATGCCGCCCTCACGCTGCAGGCGGTCGAGCAGGTCGCGAGCCGATCGCAGCAGGTCCGCAAACGAAGCGCCGCCGGCGATGCCGCCGGGTGCCGGCGTCTCGGACCGCGGGAGGGAAGCACGGTGGTCGGGATGATCGGGATGGTGGCCATGCTCGAGGTAGAAGCGACCGGCGTCGGTCGAGCACGCCCTCCACACCCCTGCCTTGCGTGTCACCGCCACCAGGTTCCGGTCCTGCAGCGCACGCGCCGACCGGCGGTACTGGACGCCGTCCGGGCCGCTGAGGTCATCGCCGCCGTGGATCCGGCGAAGCAGGTCAAGCTGCCGCTCATTGAGCGAGTCCCATCGCTGCACCACCCGACAGTAAGGGGCACGGCGTACTCGATGGAGCTGGACACGGCCGTATATGGCAGCCCGCTCGGAAGAACGAACCGAACTGTCGGCTCCGCCTGAAACTGACTCGTGGTTTCGGAACCCGCCCGAACAGAGGGTCAAGGTTGAACACCCGTGGGCTGCAAGATCAGCTTGGAAAGGCTCCAATGGTTGATCATTCCGGTCTGGTGCGAGTCGGTGGGCGTGCGGTAGCCGCCGATCGGTAGTCGGCTCGCTCCCGTAGCGGCGACGGCGACGCTACAGATCAGATGGTTAGGGGTTCCAGCCCCTTTGGGCCGCCCCCCAAAATCAAAGCCGTGACGAGCGGAGACCCGGGTAGGTCAGTGTCTGCACGTGGGCGATGCCACCCTGGTTCAAGCAGTCAAGCGCCAGGTCGTAGACCTGCTGGCAAAAGTCTGTCGACTCCGCGTCTGCTCGTACCGTCACCTCGATGGGCGTGTACTGGGCGAGGGGAATGGTGCTGCCCGAGTACGAGAAGTTCATCCCGTCGGTGGTCCAGATCTGGAGCCGCTCGGTCTTGTTCCACTCGAACCGGACCCTGACCTCGTACTCACCGAGTCCCAGACGGTCGCTGGCCTCACGGATCAGGCCCATAAAGTCTGCGATCGCCACCTCGACGTCTCGCGACTCGACGACATGGTCATCGTTGTACTCGGTGCTCGAACGCCGGTGACCGCCGACCGCTGCCGCGAGGCTCACTGAGCCGTTGTCGTGGATGCTGATCCAGGCTTCCTTCCAGCGTTGGCTCTCGCCGTCGATCATGGGTCTAGCCGTCCATCGGCGGAGCCCGGGGCGGGGGTTGTTCCGGTCGACGTTCTCAATCGGGTGCAGGCTGCCTCGTCCGACGTAGACGAGTGCGTTCTTGCTCGCCTCCTCGAACGCCATCCTGGCTGCCGTCTGATCTGGCCGGTTCGTGAGCGCCGACGGCAGCCGCGGGTGCGCTACTGCCACGATCCAGGCGGGGCTGTCGGGTGAGCGCATGGCGGCCGACTCGGCGTAGAGCTTGTCGAGCACCTCGGTGGATCGCCGGCGCTCGTCGAAGCGCGCTCGGTACATCGTCTCGATCTGACGCTCCTTCATCCAAACGGTGTCTGCGTCGTTGCGGATGGGCGCACCGAAGTACTCTTTCTTGTAGATCAGGTGCGGGCCGTCGACACTGGGTGGGATCACGACGACTACGCACTGGTTGCCCGGTTCGCCGAGTTGGAGTACCCCGAGCCCGAAGACCGGCGGGCTGATCGCTGTCACGGCGGCGCTGCGCAGGCCGCGCTCGTAGACCTCAGTCAGCTCGCCCGTGTCCTTGCGTCCGGTGGCTGTCTTCTGTGCTTCGGTTACGCCGAAGACCAGTGTGCCGCCACCGCTGTTGGCCATGGCAGCAACGTCCTTGGGGAAGTCGGAGTTCGGGATCGCGCCGAGCGGCGGCAGCTCGGATTTCCAGTCCAGGTCGTCCGTTTCGCGGAGGCCCTGAGCGACGGCGCGGTCGATCATCTCGCCTGTGAGCGGACCGGACGGATCGCCGAGGTAGCGATGGAGCGATGTGAAGGTCATCGAGGTACACCTACCAATCGCGGCTGGTCAGGTGGTCCGAGTCCGGTGTGGTCATCAGCGACCTCTGCGACGTCTCGAACTTGTCGAGGATCTTCTTAAGCCTCTCGATGGCGTGCTCGGACTTGGACTGTCGGGCGTACGCGAGCACCAACTCGCGATCGTAGGCACCACCTGCTGCGAGATCCTTGAGGAAGCTGAGGGTCACGAGCTCATCGGTGCCCTTGGTCCAGCCGTTGTATCCCTCGGACACGATGCCCTCCAACACCTTGGAGATCTCGGCGCTCAGACCCGCGTCCATGACCTCGCCAGTCACGACGTTGTACGCGCCACGAAGCCTCGCCCAAGCGTCAAACTCGCTAGGGATCCACTCGACGAGCACCACCACGCTCCGATCCAGGCGCTGGATCTTCTCCATAACCTTGTAGGTCGGGCACCAGGCAAGGACCACGCCGCCATCTTGTGGGTGGCCGCTCCGCTCGGTCACGATGTCGAGCTTGGCGAGTTCGGGGTGGTGAGTCGCCGAGTTCTTGTCGGGCGCTACGACCGTCAGATGGGCGCTGCGCTCGCGCGCTACAGCAAGGCCGAGCCGCTTGCCAGGCTGGATCGTGTCCGTTTCGGTGCCACGCGGCACGTAGATGTAGCGATGCCTGAGCACCTCTTCCAGCTGGCCCGACACAGCAGCTCCCTCCAGGTCGTTCTGCTCAGGGAGGCTAGACGGCACCTCCGACAGTTCCAGCACAGCCCCGAACAGGCCCGGAAACCGTCACCGACCAGCCGCCTGGCGGCTGACTCGCATCCGCACGCTGACTTCGCCGCCAGGGTTGGCGAGGCCGCCGGCGTCGACACCGCCGTCCGCGCGGTCGCCGACCTGGCACCGCTGATCGGGGCGGCCGGGATCCAGCGGGCCCACCCGATCGCCAAGGCCCGCGCCGACCTGACCGGGCTGCTGTACGCCGACGGCATCCACGACAGCCTCTACCGCTCCGGTGGCTGCACGCTTCTGACCGGACCGGTCGCCGAGGTGGCAGCGATCCGACCCGGCACCGCAGCCGCCGACCGCTACGACGAGGCAGCGAGAACAGCAAGGCAGCGCGCACCCTCATGACGAAGGGTGCGCGTCGCCGGCGCATGTCAGTGCGTGTGAAAGCCGTCCTCCAGGTCGAACATCGTGCCCTCGGCCTTGGCGCACAGCGCGGCGATCACCCGGCGGGCCAGCAGCGCCGACATCCGTTCCCGAACCTGATCCTGAACGCACCACGCCCAGCTGCGCAGCTCGTCCGGCGGCAGCTGGATATCAGCGGTGCCCAGCTCGTCGAGGGCGCCACCGTCGTAGACGAACATGACACCCTCGGTGCGTTCCGGTCGGGGCGGCACCCAGTCGGTCACCAGCAGCCGGCCGGGGACCATCGACTTGCCCAACTCCTCCTTGACCTCACGGACCGCCGCCCGCCAGGGCGACTCGTCGGCATCGACTCACCCACCGACGAGCTCCCAGTAGTCCTTGTAGATGGGCTCAACCAGCAGAGCCCGCCCGGCAGCGTCGGTGAGCAGAACCGCGGCGCCCATGGGCTCGGTGGAAGCGTCGCAGCTCTGGCAGAATCTCGTCACAACTTCGGGACAGTTCCGGCTAGGTTCCGCTGCTGCTCCGTCGGCGGCACGACGAGCGGCATCGACTTGATGATCTTCGCGTTGATGCTCGGTTTGACGCCCGGCAGCGTTCTCGCCACGATCCACTCCCGGACGCCGGGATGGGTGAGGTACCAGGCCAGATACTCTGCTCGAATTCCTTCCTTCGCGCGGACTCGGATGCACGTATTGCCGACCAGCCAGCCGCTGTGCTGGTCATCTGCGACTGCGGTTCTGCTGGTCTTGCCGACTCGTACCAGCAGCACGTCACCCGCATGGATGCGATACCGCCGGTCGAGTCCGGCGGCGGTGGCACTGCTCACGGTGAATTTCGGAGCGGTGGCGATCTCGTCGTTACGGACGTTGGTGGCGGTGACGACTGGGACACCTCCGGCGGCCTTCTTCGAAGGGGGAAGGGTTTCGCCGCTCACTCCCGGTTGCACCTCGCAAAAGTCGCCGAGGGGGCGGTTCTGCCAGTCGTCCGGCACGAGGCCGAGCAACGTGTCCATGGTGCCGTCGGTTCGCGGCAGCGGCCGGGCACGAGGCCGGCCTGCGTCGACCTGTAGGACGTAGTCGTTGTCGCGTAGTTCGGGGATGCTGACGCTGACGGCGTCGACACCCGCCCGCGCCGGCGTGAGCACTTCGCCGTTCTGCCAATTCCGGTAGACGCCGACGATCGTCTCGATACCGTCTCCAGTCAGCGCCCAGTGGGTCTTCTCGGTCCTTCGGGTGGCGGCGCTGGCGTCGATCAGCAGGACGTCACTTTGTGCGTCGTCTGGATGACCCAGCATCCAGATGCTGACTGCTGTCTTCGCCTCCCGGAACATATGCTCCCGGAGCTGGATTACGCACCTGATGACGCCCGCCTCGACCATCGCCGCTCGGACGTTCTGGTCTCTGGTGCTGCTTGCCTCGGTGGCGCTGGCCGGCATGATGACAGCGGCCCGGCCGCCAGGGGCGAGCGACAGGGCGGCGGCTTGCAGCCAGGCAAGGCCGGTGTTGTGGTGGTTCGGCTTGCCGTACGGCCATGACTGCGCGTCGTCCGCCGGCTGCCATTGCTCGCGGCTGAACGGCGGATTGAGCAGGATGGTGTCGAACTGTTCGGGTTCGGCGACGACTGTCGATAGCCCGGCCGCGGTGTCGTCGCTGATGGCGGCTCGGTAGCCGTGCACGGCGAGGTTCATGGTGGCGATGTGCCGGGTTCGTTTGGTGGCGGCGCGGCCGCTGACGACCGCCAACTCGGTGCTGGCACGCGACATGTGCTCGGCGGCGGCGACGAGCAGACCGGCGGTGCCGCAGCACGGGTCGTGTACGCGGTTCCCGGGCCGGGGATCGACCAGCCGCACCATCAGCTGCGCGATCTCGGTGGGCACAAGGTACTGGTCGAGCGTCTTGTGTCGCGCTTTGGCGAACCGGTCGAGCAGGTGGTCGAAGATCAGGTGCGGCGGTTGCCGCCGCTCGGACAGTACGGCGTCGATCTCGGTTACGGCATTCCTCCACCAGGGGTCCTTGAACGTGGTGCGGATGCGTGCCGTGAAGTATGCCGCGGCGGTCGTGGCCCGGGCGTGCTTCGCGTGGACGAGGGTGAGGACCAGCCGCTCGAACAGCCACGCATCGCTGCTGCGAAGCATTAGACCCTCGAGTGGCGCCGACCATTGCGCGTCAATCAGAATCGCCGAATTGGTCCGATGCCGCGTGTCATGGCCGTGGATCGCCTTGCGGAACCGGTCCCCGTAGGTCGTCCCGTGCTGCCGGTCGAACCACTCCGCTACGAGGGCCGTCGGATAGGTGTGCGTTCTTCCGGTGCTGCTCGGGCGGGGAAAGTCGGCGTACCGCCTAATCCAGTTGCTGACGGCCTGCTCCGTGACGCAGACCGCAGCGGCGATCTGCGACCTGGTCACCGTGTCCGGCGGGACAGGCGTCACCGGCCTTGCCCGTCCTTGCCCTGGGGGTTCCGCCAGGCGCCAATCAGCCGCGCCAGGCGACGGGTCCGCTGCTCATCGACAATCACCCAAGCGGCGAACGCCTCCACGGCCATGAAGAAAGCCATGGTCAAGTACAGAATCTCCGGCTCACTCAACACTTCGGCCAGCCTCAGGATCATGCGGTTCCTCCGGTGTGGTCGGTCACTGCATCCGACGATAGGTATCCCGCTCCCCGCGATCATCCGCGTACTCCGATCGTTTCTAGATCATTTTTGAGGCAGCGCTGCGATACCTCCCGACGGTCGGGCTGATGGCTCCGGGATGCTCACTACATCAATGGCCAGTCGTCAACTGACCTGACCCGATATCGGAGGGATTGGCGCAAATTGTTGTGCTGGTTGAGCACGTAGCGGTCGAGCAATCGGTGGGCGCGACGATGTGGCTCGCATCGCAGTGGGAAGGTGGCGGTTGCGTCCACGGAAGTGGTGTACGACTTGCCCGTGATGGGCGTGTTGCGTAGATGAGAGACGGCCATCGCGTCGATCCTTCAAGACGACCAAGTCAGAGAAGGAAGAGAGGACGCGATGGCCGCATCTGAGAGTGTGAGCCCTGTTGACCTGCTGCGCGAGCAGATCGAGGGCGCGTCGCCGGACGTGTTGCAGGCGAGGATCAAAACGTTCGCGCAGGCGGTGATGTCCGCTGAGGCGGACGCGATCTGCGGCGCCGGCTACGGGCAGCGCAGTGACGAGCGGGTGAACTCCCGCAACGGTTACCGGCTTCGGGAGTGGGACACCCGGGCCGGGACGATCGATCTGGCGGTCCCGAAGCTGCGGCAGGGCAGCTATTTCCCGGACTGGTTGCTGACGCACCGGCGGCGGGCCGAGCAGGCCCTGGTGTCAGTCGTGGCCACCTCCTATCTGCTGGGTGTGTCGACCCGGCGGGTGGAGAAGTTGGTCGAGCAACTCGGGATCCGGCAGCTGTCCAAGTCGCAGGTCTCAGATATGGCCGCCCACCTCGACGCGCAGGTCGAGGCGTTCCGCAACCGACCCCTCGACTCAGGGCACTACACGTTCGTGTGGATGGACGCGCTGACAATGAAGGTCCGCGAGCATGGGCGCACCGTCAACGTCCACGCGCTGATCGCGGTCGGCGTCAACGCCGACGGTCAGCGCGAAGTCCTCGGGCTCGACGTCGCTTCGGATGAGGACGGCGCCGGCTGGCTGGCGTTCCTGCGGTCGCTGACCGCCCGCGGCCTGACCGGTGTCCGCCTGGTGATCTCCGACGCCCACGCCGGCCTGGTGCAGGCCATCGGGGCGGCCCTTCCCGGGGTGTCGTGGCAGCGGTGCAGGACCCATTACCTGCGGAATCTGCTGACCAAGGTGCCGAAGTCCGCGCAGCCGTGGATCGCCACCCTGGTGCGCACGATCTTCGACCAGCCCGACGCCGACGCCGTCCACGCCCAGTTCCAGCGGGTCGTGGCCACGATCGAGGCGAAGTTCCCGGCTGCGGCCGAGCACCTCGACGCCGCCCGCGACGACCTGCTTGCGTTCACCGGCTTCCCGCGTGAGATCTGGCGTCAGGTCTGGTCGAACAATCCGCAGGAACGGTTGAACAAGGAGATCCGCCGGCGCACCGACGTCGTCGGGATCTTCCCGAACCGGGCGGCGATCGTCCGCCTCGTCGGCGCCGTCCTAGCCGAGCAAACCGACGAATGGACCGAAGGCCGCCGCTACATGGGCCTGGAACTACTCGCCAAGGCCCGCATGGTCACCATCGACACCGACCAACACGACACCGACCAACCCGACCCGACCCCGATCGCCGCATAGCATCAGACCGGATCCCGCGATGGCCGTCTCTTACACCACCAGCGCGGACGTGACCGGGCTCCTCAGGGGACAGCCGCAACGGCACCCGCAGCGATCGCCGCGCGAGTGCCTGCAGCAAGGCCTCTTGATTAATACGCCGCACGAACGAACTAAACTGCTGATACGAGAACTTGGGGACAGAACTCTGAGTCACCAGACCAGAATCACATGCCCGACAAGCTGTGTAGCTGGAGGCGCTGTTGCGTTGGTGGACCGGTGGGCACGCCGAGCCGCGCCAGCGGGCACTGGCCAGAAGGGTTCTACCGCTTGGTCGGGGGCTACGAGGCACTGTCTACCGTGGTTCATTGCTCACTGTTGGAGCATAACGAACAACGCCTAGCTGATCTTTCGCAAGCGATCGCAGCAAGGCCTTCCTGCGACCTGTATACACCAGGTAGAAAAAGAAAAGCCGCAGGTCAGCGACCTGCGGACACCGGCGGAGCGTCGGGTTAGGAAACCGATGCTCTATCCCCTGAGCTACGAGGGCGCGAGGGCCTAGTCTAGCGACCTGGGGGTTCACCTGGGTTGGCAGGGAGTGGTCCAGGTTCACCCACGTTCCCCGGACCCGTGTTCTCCCAGCCCAGGACCACACCCGGAGCACACGAACCCCGGTTTGCGACCAGCGGTCGGTCGCGGTGACCCGCGTTGGCACCGGTTCACCCGGGTTGGCATCCGCTGGAGGAGTCTCTACGCGAGTTCGCGTGGCGCCAGCTCTGCTGATCTTGGTTGTTTGGGCTGGTAGGGGGTCTTGTCGCGGATGCAGGCCCAAAGGACGTTGAGGCGTTGTCTGGACAGGGCGGCGGTGGCTTGGCGGTGGGTCTTTCCTTCGGCTCTCTTCTTGTCGTAGTAGGCGCGTGATCGCGGGCAGTGGGTCAGCGCGGTGAAACTGGACATGCTGAACACCCGACGTAGACCACGGTGGTAGCGGTGGGGCCGGACCTGGTGACCTTGCCGGCGACCGGAGTCGCGAGAGATCGGTGCGAGCCCCGCGTGCGCGGCGAGTGCGGCGGCGCTCTGGTAGGTGGTAAGAGTGCCTGCGTGGGCGAGGAACTCGGCGGCGAGGGTGGTGCCGATACCGGGCAGGCTAGTGATGATCTCCCCAAGTTCGTGCTCGGCGACAACTACGGCGATGGTTTCCTCGATGGCGGTGATCCGCTCGCTGACCGCTTCCAGGTCAGTGGCCATCTGCGCCACGATCGAGGCCGCAGTAGCCTCCCCCGCGACGGCAACGGTCTGCGTCCGCGCGGCGGTGAGGACTTTGGCGGTGAGTGCCTTGGCGGCCCGCACGCCGTGCTGGCGCAGGTAGGCCAGGATGCGGGCTTCACCGGCGCGGCGCAGCCCGCCAGGGGTCTGCCACTGCGCGAGGAGCCGCAGCGCGCCCTTGCTGCGCAGGTTCAGCGCCTTCTCCAGGGAAGGGCTGATCATGGTCAGGAGGTCCTGGACGCGGGCAGTGATGCGGACCCGGTCGGCGACCAGGTCGAGGCGGCGGGAGACGAGCAGCTTCAACTGCTGCTGCACCCCGTCCGCGACGGTGAGGGTCGGTAGGTCGGCGCGCATGCGCAGGGTCTGGGCGATGACGTAGGCGTCGTGGGCGTCGGTCTTGCGTTCGCCATGGAACGCCTCCGCCATCCGCGAGGTGACCGTGCCGCTGAC
Organism: Micromonospora sp. LOL_025; assembly: GCF_048060285.1. Lineage (NCBI taxonomy): Bacteria > Bacillati > Actinomycetota > Actinomycetes > Micromonosporales > Micromonosporaceae > Micromonospora > Micromonospora sp. LOL_025. The sequence continues at coordinate 282,341 of NZ_JBHMIR010000006.1, forward strand.
GTAGCGGACGTCCGCACCCCTGTCGAACAGGACCGCCAGCAGCAGCGAGGCGGGTCCGCCGCGCAGGTCGACGGCCCAGAGAATCGGCTTGCGGCGTTTGCCGAGCCGCCCGGCGATGCCGGAGATGGATTGTTGGTCGTTCGGGATCTTCTCGGACATCACCACGGTGCCGTCGTCGTCGACGACGCATACGTGGTGGTGGGTCTTGCCGACGTCGACGCCGGCCCACAGGCTGCCCATCGGGCATCACCCTTTTCGCTCGTGCTGGTCAGGGGCGTGGACCCGCCGCGGTTCAGTAACCACAACTTCGGAAAGGGCGATCGGTCGCAAGTCTCCATCCAGTGCTGATACAGCGGTCATCAGCGAGGGCCGGGGCGTCCTACTCCTAGCTGGCCATGACATCGGCAGCACACACCCAGACAGTCACCCGACCCACCGGGTCCACCCCAGCAAACGACATGGTTCGATGTCCGGTTGCGGGTCCCGACGGCGAATCATGTGTCAGGTGTCGAGGCCTGCGAGATTGAGGCGTTCGAGGAGGCTGGGCTTGGAACTGGCCGTACGTGCTGGCCGGCCCTGAGCAAGCCCTCACCTGGCATGCCGGGGGGTCACAGGCGCCATCCTCACAGCGCTACCCCATCCGCTTTTTCCCGCCGACTGGTCACCGCGAACGCGATCGGCGGCACGGCGGGGTCGGTGGCGTACTCGCTCGGGTCGGGCTGCGCCCTGCTCCTGCTGCAGACGGTCTCCCCGGCCGGGGCCACCGATTACGCCGGGATCGCCCTGCTCGCGCCGGTCGGCTACCTGGCGTCCGCCGCGCTGGCCCGGGTTCTCCTTCGCGAGCAGGGCTGGCCCTGACCAGGCACTGCCGCATCGGCTCGGGATCGCCGGGAGGCGGTGGTGCGTGGCGTGGTCGACGGGGGACGGCGCCTCGGGCGGGCGGTGCCGCGTGCACGTGGGGAACCTGGCGTTCGATCTCGCCCCACACCTGGTCGCCGGCCAGCGTCCGGTGGTCGTCCTTCCGGCGCCGTTCGTCGCTGACGGTGGCGGGACGGCCGCCGGCGCGGCGCCCGGTGGGTGGGGCTGCCGCGCCGGCTTGATCCGCATTCGGAGATACCCCCTACCCCGGCGGATCGCCTTCGTGCTGACGGTCGTCAGCGGTGGGTGTTCAGGCGAGCACCTCGAAGGTGAAGGTCTTCGCGCCGGAGGTGATGGTGCTGCCGTTGGAGGCGAGGACGCCGGTCACCTCGAAGGTGACGGCGTAGGTGCCGGCGGCGTCGAAGGCCCAGTTGGCGTGGGCGTGGACGTTTCGGTTGACGTTGAGGCTGTCGGGCAGGCCGTTGCCGCTGTCGAACAGCACGGTCGGCGTGCCGCTTAAGACGGTGTAGACGCTGAACCCGGCGGGTCCGGTGACGTTGGTGAGTTTGAAGGTGACGCGGTTGTTCTGGAAGATCCCGGTGGGCACTTCGAGGGTGTTCCAGCCGGGCCAGAGCAGGCCGGTGGTGTTGGACTGGGGCAGGATCCATGCCTGGCCGCCGGTGCCGAGGAAGGACCAGGCCGAGCCGGTGGGCACGGTGGTCTTGGCGGTGGAGGGGACACGGAAGAGGACGTCGGCGGGGTTACGTTCGACGTCGGTGGTGCCGGTGTAGTCCATGACGGTGACGCTGAGGGCACCCGCGGCGTAGTCGACATCGATGACATCGACATGTCCGCTGGAGAGGGTGACCGAGGCCGCTTGTGCGGGACTGGCGGTTCCCGCGAGCAGGGCGGCGGTGACGGCGAGGCCGGCGAGGACACGACGGGGCGTACGCATGGTCATCACGCCCTTACCGCGATGCGCAGGGTGGTGGGGTCGGAGGTCACCTGCTGGCCGTTGGCGAGGGTGCCGGTGGCGCGGAAGGTGACGCGGTAGATGCCGGCGGCGTCGAAGGCCCAGTTGGCGTGCAGGTGGTCGCCGGCCGTGAGGGTCAGCGCGTCGGGCAGGCCGTCGCCGCTGTCGGCGAGAACCACCGGCTGGCCGACGACGTTCTCGGTGTAGATGGCCAGTTGGCCGGGGCCGCTGACCGACTGCACGTTCAGGGTCAGCTGGTCACCCGCGAAAGTGCCGGCCTCGATCTCCTCGGCGGCGATGCCGGGCCAGATGAGGTCGGTGTTCTGGATCTCGGGCAGGACCCACACCTTCGATACCCCGGGGGTGCCAAGGAAGCCGAAGGCGGGGTCGTTGGGCACGGTGATCTTGGCCTGGCGCTTGACGATGATGGCGACGTCGCCAGCGGCGTACTCGACGTCGTTGTCCTCGTCGTGGACGCCGATCTCTAGCGCGCCTGCTTCGTAGGCGATGTCGACGAGGTCGATGTGTCCGGTGCTGAACACGACGGTGGTCGTGGCCTGCGCGGGCGCGGCGGAGGCGACGAGCCCGGCGGTGACCGCTGCCGTCGCGAGCAGCATGCGGAGGGAAGGACGCACGTGGAACTCCTCTCCCGGATCCCCAGTGGACCGATTGTCGAAAATGATAGTCGTTTCGGATAGTCCGGGAAAGAGTCGATCGGATAGGCGTCCACAACCGACTCGTTGACGGCACCGATCCGTGCCCGCACCCCGTTTCAGAGCGGGTGGGTGCGGGCACGGATGGCCGGTAGCTCCCCGACGAGGCCGGAACGACCGGCAAGCCGGTCCCCCTATCCGGCCGCCGGTGACGGTTCCTGCGGGTGAGGGCGGCCGGGCGGGCGAGCGGGTTCGGAGCCGCCGGCCAGTTCCGGTCCGACTGGCCGCCCCCACCGCCGGGTGAGTACGCCGTGTCGTGGGGCGAGCAGCCAGGCGACGAGGAAGACGGCGGTGGCGACCAGGACGATGGTCCCGCCGACCGGCGTGTCGTAGCTCCAGGACAGGTACAGCCCGACGATCGCCGACGCGCCGCCGATCAGCGGGGCGAGCAGCATCATCACACCGAGTCGGTCGGTGAGCAGGCGGGCCGCCGCGGCGGGGGTGATCAACAGGGCCAGGACGAGGATGTTGCCGATGGTCTGCAGGGAGATCACCACAGCCAGGGTGACCAGGACGTAGAGCACGATGTCGAGCCAGAAGACCGGCAGCCCCATCGATCGGGACATCTCCCGGTCGAGGCAGATCGCGACGAATTCCTTGTGCAGCGCGAGCACCAGGCCGAGGATGACCAGGCCGGCGCCACCGACGACGTAGAGGTCCCGGTCGGGGATGCCGGTGATCGAGCCGAACAGGAACTGTTGCAGCGATCCGGCGTACCCGGGGGCCTGCGAGATGATCACGATGCCGAGGGCGAACGTGGCGACCAGGAAGACGCCGATCAGCGAGTCCTCCTTGACGCGCCGGTTCTGCGAGAAGATCGCGATCAGCAGCGCGGTGGCGACACCGGCGACGGCGCCGCCGAGCACCAGGCTGCCCTGCAGGACGAAGGCCACCGCGATGCCGGGGAAGACCGCGTGTGCCACGGCGTCGCCGATGAAGGCCATCCCCCGAAGTACGACGTAGCAGCCGACGACGCCGCAGACGATGCTGGACAACACCGCGATCGCCAGCGCCTTGGGCAGGAACGCGAGGTCGGGGTTGAGCAGGTCGGTGAGGAAGTCCGTGATCGACATCAGGCCGCCCTGACTAGTTTCAGCAGGGGGGAGGTCGCGCTCACCCCGAAGGTTGTCGTCCACAGCTCGGGGTCCTGCAGGTCCGCCGGTTGCCCGTCGGCGACGACCCGCCCGTTGAGCAGGACCAGTCGGGTGCAGGAGTCCACGGCGGCGACGAGGTCGTGGGTGGTCATCAGCACCGCGCGGTCCTCGCGCGCCAGGCTGGTGAACAGGTCGCCCAGCAGTTCCTGGGTGGGCATGTCGAGTCCGGTGAACGGCTCGTCGAGCAGCAGGATGCGCGGCGCGAGGGCGAGGGCCCGGGCTACCAGGACGCGTTGGCGTTGCCCACCGGACAGCTCACCGACCGGCCGGCGGCGCAGCCCGGTCAGCTGTACGCGGTCGAGTGCCTCGCCGACGGCCCGCCAGTCGGCGACGCCGGGGCGGCGGAGCAGGCCCAGGCGGCCGGTACGGCCGGTCAGCACGGCCTGCTCGACGGAGATCGGGAAGTCCCAGGTGAACTCGTGGCGCTGGGGGACGTAGCCGATTTCCGACCGGCCGGGACGCGACGGCTTGCCCTCCACCAGTACCCGGCCGGCGCGGGTGCGGGTCAGCGCGAGGATGGCGCGCAGCAGGGTGGTCTTTCCGGCGCCGTTGGGTCCGAGCAGCCCGACCAGCTCGCCCCGGTCGAGGTGCAGGCGGATGTCTCGCAGGACCGGCCGGCCGCCGAGGTCCACGTCCAGCCCTTCGATGTCGAGTGCTCTCACCGCTGGACCTCCGGCAGTGCTGCGGCGCGTTCCTTCTCGGCCCGCTGCTTCGCTCGGCGTCCGCGCAGAAGCAGAAGGATCAGGCCGACGGCGAGTACGGCGGCTGCGCCCACCAGCGCGGCGAGCGGCAGCGACGTGGACCCCCCGGCTGACTCGGTGACCGTGGTGCGCTCCTTGTCGGCCGCTGCCTGCCCGGCTGCTGCGGGGGTGTCCGCGGTGGCCGCGTACGCCTCGTCGGCGCTGGTGGCGTCGCCCACGGCGAAGCGCAGCGTGCCGGTCGCCGACACCGTCTCGCCGTTGATCAGGTCTGCGGACACTCCGACCGCGACCAGGTAGACCCCCGGTGCGCTGAACACCCAGTTGGCGTGGGTGTGGGTGTTGACCTCGGCCCAGAAGGGCTGAGCCTTCGGCTCGGTGGAGCGCCACAGCGGCTGGGGTGGGGCGAAGTTGCCCGACTGGAGATAGGTCGTGAGGCTTCCCGGTCCGCGTACGCCGAGCAGGGTCAGGGTGACGCCCCGGTCGATGGTCTGCATCACCCGGGGGTCCTGGGTGTTCCAGCCGAGCCAGACGACGTCGGGGTTCTGGACCTGTGGCACCACGTACACCCGCTTACCGGCGTCGACGCCGAGGAAGGCGTACGCCGGGTCGTCGGGAACGGTCTGCAGCGCGGCGTCGGAGACCCGGAGCAGGGCCTCGTCGGGGTCGCGCCACACCGGGCGCGCCTGTGTGCCGTCGTGGATCAGCAGCGTCCAGCGGTTGTCGACGTAGCGGGGGCCGACGTCGACGTGGCCGGTGGCGAGTTCGGCCCGGCCGGTGGCAAGCGGCTGGTCGGCGGCGATCGACTGGCCGAGGCCCGGTGTCGGCTGCTCGGCCCGCGCCGGTGTCTGCGTCGTGGCCAGCACGATCAGCGTGGCCAGCGTGCACCGCAGCACGGCGGTCGTCGTGCGGGTGCGGCCTGGCAGCCGTCCTGCCGTCACTGGTTCCTCCATCAGTTGTCTCCGGTCAAGCAGTCGTGCAGTGAGTCGGCGTTGAACCGCATCATCTGCGCGTAGGTGGTGACGTCGCCGTCGAAGGTGTCGCCGTAGATCGGGCAGATCCGTAGTCCTTCTTCGCGGGCCACCTCGGTCAGCGTGGTGGACCGGGCCGCCAGGTTCGGTTCCAGGAACACGGCGGGGATCCTCAGGTTGCGGATCGTCTCGACGAGCCGGCGGCGGTCGGCCAGGCTCGGCTCCGTGGCGGGGTTGGGGGTGACGAAGCCGGAGATCTGGATCCCGTACGCCTGGCCCAGGTAGCCGAACGCGTCGTGGGTGCTGACCAGGTGGCGTCGCGACGGCGGAATGCGCGCGACGGTGTCCCGGACGTAGGCGTCGAGTTGCTCGAGTTCCCGGATGTAGGCCGAAGCGTTCGCCCGGTAGGCCGTCGCCCCCTCGGGGTCGACTCCGATCAGGGTGTCCCGGATCAGTTCGGTGTAGGAGATCGCGTTGCGGACGTTCTGCCACAGGTGCGGGTCGATCTCGCCGTGTACGTGTTTGCCGAGGACCGCCTGGGGGAGCTGGTAGACCTGGGTGCCGGGCCGGCCGAGGAACCGGAACCTCCGGTCGCCGGGTACCTCGAGCAATGCCTTGTTCGGGACCTCGATCACGGTGCGGGCCGGGTCGTACACCCGCTGGTTGGCCTCGCCGCTGCCTTCCGGGTCGGCGAACAGGTAGAGCCGCCGCTCGTCGAGGTCGACAGTGACGTCGGCGTGCCCGGAGTTCAGGACCGCCGCGCCCGGCATGCCCGGCACCGAGTGGGGATCCACCCCGACGGCGAAGGTGAACACCTGCTCGCCCAGCGGGACGGGAGCCGTGTCGGGGGTGACCGCCAGATGCGCCCGCATGGTCAGCCGGTAGACACCTGGCTTGGTGAACGCCCAGCTCATGTGGGTGTGCGCGTCGGGCGGCAGCGTGGCGGTGTCGTCCCGGTACCCGTTGGCGGCGTCGAACCCGTTCTTGGAGTCGACGTAGAACGCCGGGTTGCCGAACGACTCGGTCAGGTAGGCCAGTACCCGACCCGGCCCGTCTGCGGCGGTAGCGCTGAGCAGTACGTCGGAGGAGCGGTTCGCGCCCTGCGCCGCCCCTGTGCCGCGCACCCGCATGCCCAGCCAGAGGGTGTCCAGCGATACGTCCTCGACCAGCGGGATGATCTCCGCGGCGTACTTCACCGCCCCCTCGGCCAGCGAGATGTTCGGTACGCCGTCGCGAAGGTTCGCGTCCAGCGACTTGATGACGGCCTGCTCCTCCAGCAGGAGGTAGTTGCTGAACGCGACGTCGGCGTACACGACGTCGCGGACATCCCGCAGTGACGGCTCGTAGCTGTGCGGGTCTGCACTGTCGGGCACCAGCGAGCTGACGACCACCCGGTCCCCGCCCACGTTGCTGACCAGGTCCCGCAGGATTCCGGTGGTCGTGATGACCTGGACCCGGTCGTCGTCGGCCGTCAGTGCCACCTGCGACCGGCAGCCGCTGGCCAGCAGGGCGACCAGCAGCAGCGGTAGCACCCACAGCCGTGGGCTCGGTCGGTGGGCTCTCGCCCGCGTCACGCCGGTGCCGTAACGTCGCTCGTGGGTCCGGCGCGGCGGCGACGGGCTGACGCCACCAGCAGGAACCCGAGCACCACGAGGACGACGCCGGCCGAAGCAGCCGTCAACACCCAGCCGGCCCCGGTGCGCGGCAGCGGCCCGCCACTGCCCTGATCCGCGCCGCCCGCACTGTCCTCGGAACCGGAGCCGGACCCCGAGCCGGTGCCGGAGCCGCCGTCCGGGTTGGTGCTGTCACCGACGGCGACGGCGAGCGTCCTGGTGTCGGTGACCGCCTTGCCGGCGGTGGTGGTGCCGCTCATCTGCACCGCGAGGCGGTACAGGCCGGGCTTGGTGAACGCCCAGTTGCCGTGCGCGTGGGTGTTGAGCGGGATGCTCAGCTGCTGCGGGAACGGCTTGGCGGAGTCGAAGAGCACGTCGGCCTTGCCGAACGAGCCGGTGAGGAACAGGGCGTACCGGCCGGGCCCGGTGACGCCCTTCAGCGTCCACGTGACGGGGCCCCTCACGCCGGACACGACGGACTCGTGCTGGGTGTTCCAGCCGGGCCAGACGATGCCCGCCTGCTGGGACTGCGGCAGCAACCACACGGCGTCGCCCTGCTTGCCGAGGAAATCGGCACCGGCCGGCACCGTGATCTTCGCGTTGTCCTTGACGTGCAGGACCACGTCGGCGGTCTCCCGCCAGACCGGAGGGCTGGTCCGGTCGTCCTTGATCCGGATCCTCCAGGTGTCCCCGGACAGTTGCGGCCCCATGTCGACGTGCCCGTCGGCGATCACCTGGCGACTGCCCGTCGCGGGCGCCGCTGCCTTCACGGACGGCGCCGCAGCGGGCTCCGGCACGGCTTCCGGCTCCGGCGCGGCGGGCGCGGCCAGTGGCCGCGCCGCCGCCTGCCCGTCGGGCCGCACCGCCGTCTGGGGTACCGCCGGCAGCGGCGCCTGTCCGGCCGGGCTGATCACCGGCACATGCACCCGGTACGTGGCGTCGGCGCTGACCTTCCGACCCGAGCGCAGGGTGACCGAGCCTGTCAGGGTGAACCGGTGGTCGCCCGCCGTGTCGAAGGCCCAGACCATACCGCCGGTACGCGTGCCCACCGGTAACTGCGCCGTCCGCGGCACACCGGGGCGACTGCCGAAAAGCGGGCTCGCCGCGCCGATACCGGTCAGGGTGTAGGCCGTGAGGTGACCGGGCCCCTCGACCGAGCGCAGGGTGAGGGCGACTGTGTCGTCGGTGACGACCCCGGGGCGTACTCCGGTGGTGTCCAGGGCCGGGAATCCGGTGTCGCCCGCGGACAGTGACCACACCGGCTGGCCCGGCGTTCCGAGGAAGGCGAAGGCCTTCCCGGCCGGCACTCGACCGGCCAGGCCACCGTTCGGGCCCAATACCACCTCGGCCGGGTCGTGGCCGGGGGCGTCGCCCGCCAACTGCGCGGCGTCCCGGAGGCGCAGCGACAGCGCATCACCGTCGAACGCCACCGAGACGAGGTCCGCGCCGGTCACGTCGACCGCGGTCGGTTCCGCGCCGGCCGGCGCGGCCCCCACGGCCAGCGTCAGCACGGCCACGGCAAGGCCGGCGGCGCCGGCACGCATGCTTCTCATTCTCATTGCTCGCTCCCCCGGCGACGTGCGGGCTTGTCGTCGTGCCGCGTCGTGACAACCTGACTGGTGGCGGCACCCTGCGGCGTGGTCGGGAGGGCTGGTGCGGGGCCTGAGGTACGGCTTCGCCGGGTCACTGCTTGTCCTTCCCCGGGGTCGATGTGCGGTCATGAGTTGTCGTGGGCCGGTTCGGAGCGATCGGTGTCAGGCGTCGGACGGTCGGGCGTCGTCGTGCCGCCACCGGCGGCGCGGGAGCCCGGGCCGACGGTGGCGGGAAGCACGGCATCCTTGCGGTCCGAGTTCCGATCGGCCTCCCGGCTGGCCTCGCTGCGACCCTCCTCCCGGGCGGCGGCCACCGCCCGCGCGACCTGCCGGGCCCGCCGTCGGCGGGCGGCGACCAGCGCCCAGACCGCGAGGGCGAGAAGGGCCAGTAGGGCCAGCTGCGGCCAGGGCACCGCCCAGACGGTGGCCTGCGCCGTGTCTCCCCGCGGCGGCGGATCGAGGACCTGGTCGCCGACGGCGGCGGGCGTGATGGAGGCGCTTCCGGTCAGCCGGAACAGCGGCGGCACACCCGTCATGCGTACGGCGGTGGTCAGCTCGCCGCCGGGCAGGATCTCCGGCAGGGCCGCCGCCTCCACCGAGCGCCGGCCGAGACCGAACGGGCCGGTCACGCCGAGCGCGGGCCGCCCTGTGAGCCGGACGTTGCCGGTGTTCCGGACGGTGAAGGTGGCGGTGAGCGTGCCACCGGCCAGGGGGTTGAGCGAGCCGGTGTGCCGTACCCGCAGGTTCTCGACGGTCAGCGCGGGTTGCAGCTCGCCGGTGACCCGCAGGTAGATGCGGGCGCCGACGCGGTGGTCGACGGCGACCTGGTTGCCCTGAGCGTCCGCCGACGTGGCGGCGAGTGAGGCGACGATTCCCCCGGCGTGGTCTCCCGGTGTGGCGTTGGCCGGCACGGTGAGGGTGAACGGGACGTTCAGGCGGGACGTCGACGGGATGGTCAGGATCCGCCGAGGGATCCGGACCCAGGCGCCGACGTCGGTGGGCTGCCGGTCACCGGCCAGCAGGTCGAACCCGCCCTGAGCGGTGGTGAACGCGTCGCTGGCGTACAAGTTCAGGGTGAGCGGGCGCGCCGAGTGGTTGGTGACCGCGACGTGGTCGGTGAGCTTGGCACCGGGGTCGAGCTTGTAGGTGAACGCCGGCCGGCCGTTCGGGCCCTTCGCGGTCGACGGTGCCACCCCCCAGGTCACGACGGGGGCCGCCGACGGTTTGGGAGGCGCCGGTGCGGGTGGTGCCGGGGCGGCGCCGAGTAGAGCGATGCCGGTGGCGACGGCGGCGAGCAAGCGCATGGCGGAGACGGTTTCCGTTCCTCAGGGTGCGGGAGGTGAGGCGGGTGGGCGGGCTGCGGCAACGGCCCGCCCACCCGCGACCGTCCAGCGGCTGGCTCGGCGCCGGTCACCGGACGGGTCAGGCGATCAGATCGCGGTGAGGGTGAGGGTCGCGGTGTAGGTTCCCGCAGCCGTTTCGGTGGGCAGGCTCAGCCGCAGTCCCGCGCCCAGCTGCGCGGTGCCACGTCCGTTGCCGCTGGGTGCCGTACCCAGCACCGCGCTGTTGCCGAGGCCACCGCCGCTGCCGACGACGTACGGTGCGACCTCCGGGCCCGCAACGACGCCCTGCCCGGAACCCTGGGCCACCACCCGAGGGCTCCAGCCGAGGTAGCCGGCGCTGAACGTGGCACCGTCCGGGCCGGTGAAGTCGGCCGGGATCTGGCCGGAGGCGCTCCAACCCGGCTGGCCGGCGCGGGTGTCGGTCACCGTGACCGGCCGGAGTTCACCGTTGCTCTCCCACCGGTCGCCGCCGGCGTTGAGCTGTGCGGACGGCAGCACCACGGCCCGGTCGTCCGGGTTGACGCTGATCACCAGAGCACCTTGCGTCTCGTCGATCGACGCGGTGATCGTCTGCGAGGTGCCCGGCTCCTGCGGTGGGAACGCCACCCACAGGGTCACCGGTTCGCTGCTCGCGACGACACTGTGGCCGTCACCGTACAACTTGGCCACGTACTCGCAGGCGTTGAGCTCACGGGTGGCGGTGAAGGAGTAGCTCGCACCCGCCTCACCCGCAATGATGGTCCAGGCGTCCGAGCCCGGGCACCTGCTGAACCAGTGGTAGTGGTCCAGCTCCGTCTGCGGGGTCTGCACCGCGTTGAGCGTGACGGTGTCGTTGGGCTGGTACTCGTCGGCCATACCGTTGACCGACAGACTCACCTCCGGCCCGCCGCCGGACATCTCGCCGACGACGAACGAGTAGTCGACCGGCCCGGTGCTGACCGTCGTGCCGTTGGTCAACGTGGCGTCGGCCTGGAACTTCAGCGTGTAGTTGCCCAGCGCGCTGAACGCCCAGTTCGAGTGGGCGTGCGTGGGCACCGGCACATCGATCGCGTCCGGCAGACCGTCGTCGGAGCGGAACTTGATGACCGGATTGGCGAACGAGTCCTGCGTGTACAGCGTGACGTTGCCCGGCCCCTGCACGCCGACCAGGCTCAACCGCACCTTGTTGCCCTCGAACACCCCCGTCTTCAGGGTTGTGGTGTTCCAGCCCGGCCAGAGCAGGTCCGGGTTCTGGGTCAGCGGCAGCAGCCAGACCTGACTGCCCGCGGGCCCGAGGAAGGCGAACCGGGGATCGGCGGGAACGGTCATGGCCGCCTCCGGCAGAACCTGGAACGTCACGTCCGCCGGATCCCGCTTCACCGGGGAACTGCCCGTGTCGTCGTTGACCTTCAACGACAGCGCACCACCCTCGTAGTGCACGTCGACCGCGTCGGTGTGCCCCTTGGAGAGCACCACCTTCTCGGCCGCCGACGCGGCGGGCGGTGCCAGCACCGTGCCGGCGACCACCACCGCCCCGGCCATCAGGGCCGCGAGGCCGCGAGGCCTCAGTGTCATTCTCATACCTCCCCTTTCACACCGTGCCTACGCGCGGTGGTACCTGTGGTGAGATCACCACGACGCCTTGCGGACCCCGGGCATCTCGCCGCGTAGGGCCAGCTCGCGGAACCGCACCCGGGACAGTCCGAACCGGGCCAGCACGCCGCGCGGGCGGCCGTCGATCTGGTCGCGTGAGCGCAGTCGCACCGGGCTCGAATCCCGTGGCAGCCGGCTGAGCCGGCGGACCGCCTCGGCGCGTACGTCCGGATCGGTGTCCGGGTGGGCGACCACCCGCTTCAGCTCCGCCCTCGCCTCGGCGTGCCGGGCGACCAGTTCCTCGCGGCGGGTCTGCCGGTTGACCAGGCTCTTCTTGGCCATCAGCGGGCCTCCTTGAACTCGACGTGCCGGCGCACGATCGGGTCGTACTTGCGCAGGACCAGCCGGTCCGGGTCGTTGCGGCGGTTCTTGCGGGTCACGTACGTGTAGCCGGTGCCGGCGGTGCTGCGCAGCCGCACGATCGGACGGACGTCGGTCTGGCGGGCCATCAGAGCTTCACTCCCCGGCCGCGCAGCTCGGCGACGACCTTCTCGATGCCCTTGCGGTCCACGGTCTTGAGCGCCTTCGCGGTCAGGGTGAGGTTGACCCAGCGTCGCTCCGACGGCAGCCAGTAGCGGTGGTTCTGCAGGTTCGGGTTCCACCGGCGGCGGGTGCGCCGGTGTGAGTGGGACACGGCGTTGCCGAAGCTCGGCTGCGCGCCGGTGACGTCACAGCATCGGGACACAGTGCTCGCTCCTTGATCAGAGGCATAACGGTAACGAAAACGGTTTTCAGTCTTACATCAGCCGTTCGGCCACATCCACGCCGGGGTCCTCGACGATCTCGACGGCACAGTCGGCGCCGAGGTGGTAGCCGACACCGGGCGGCGTCGTCACCACCGGCGCGTCCGTGCCGACCTTGGCGGACAGCTGCCGGATGTGGACGTCCACGCTGCATGGACTGACGCAGGGCTACCGACGCCCTCTTCGCCGCCACCCGAGCCGAGCTTCAGGTGAACCGTGACGGTGAGGACGTCACCGCCTCGACCACCTGCGTCCGCACATCCCCGCTCGCTTCCGCAGCATCCATCTGCTTAGAATGACAATCGTTTTCAGGTACGTCGAGAGGAACACGATGTCGTCGTCACCACAGGCTCCGACCCGCGCCGTGACCGCCGACGCCGATACCCGCCCGTCGCTGACCGTGCTGTCCGGGTTCTGGCCGGCGGCGACCTTCGCCGTCGCCCGCGCGCTGCTCGCCGCCGACACCTCGCTGCTGCTGGTGCGACACGACCTCACCGGCATCCGCGACGGCGTCGTCCGGCGGGTGGTCCGCTCCGGTGCCGGCATCGTCGAGGACGAGCAGGTCGAGTTGAAGCACGGGTGCGTCTCCTGCACCCTGCGCGAGGACGTGCTGCCCACCCTCGTCCGACTCACCCGCAACCACCCCGGCCAGGACCTCGTGCTGATGCTGCCCGAGGTGGTCGAACCCGAGGCGGTCGTCGCCGCCTGCGCCCACCACCTCGTCGACGGCGCCCCGGTCACCGACCTTCTCCGCATCGACTCCTACGTCACCGTCCTCGACGCCGAACACCTGCTCGACGGCCTCGCCAGCACCGAGGACCTCACCACGCTGGGGATTCAGGCCGCCGAGGACGACCACCGCGTGCTCGCCGACGTCGTGGTGCGGCAGATCGAGTACGCCGACACGCTGGTGCTCTGGGGACAGTCCCGGGAGGGAGAGTTCGACACCGGCCGGTTGGCGATCCTGCTGCAGCGGATGGCGCCCTGGGCGACCCACATCCGCCTCAACGGCGACTTCGTCGACGCCGGCATGCTGACCCGTCAGCTGCGCCACACGCACCGGCACCGGCCGGAGACCCCCGGCGTCCTCGCCCGCGGTCTGCGGGGATACACCCTCGGCGCGCACGAGCCGGAGCCCGACTGCGGAGTCGTCTCCGCGGTGTTCCGTGCCCGCCGCCCGTTCCACCCGCAGCGCCTGCACGGCGTCCTCGAAGAGGTCAACGCCGAGGTCATCCGCTCCCGGGGCCACTTCTGGCTGGCCAGCCAACCCGACACCGTGGTGGCCTGGGAGTTTGCCGGCGGCGGCCTGGCCATGGGATCCCTCGGGCACTGGCTGGTGAGCCTGCCCGAGGACCGCTGGGACCACGTCGACGACCAGCGCCGCCTCGCCGCCGCCGTGGACTGGGATCCCTATTACGGCGACCGGCACCAGCACCTGGTCTTCATCGGCCTCGACGTCGACCCCGTCGCGCTGCACCGCACCCTCACCGGCTGCCTGCTCACCGACGCCGAACTCGCCGACGGCGAGGAGACCTGGCGCACCTACCCCGACCCGTTCGCCGGCTGCTTCCCCTCGGGGTGGAGGAGCTGACGGATACCGACACCGACACCGAAGGAGTACGACCCGCATGAAGCCCGGCATCCACCCCGAGTACCGCCCCGTCGTCTACCGCGACAAGGACGCCGACTTCGCCTTCCTCACCCGCTCCACCGCCACCAGCGACCAGACGATCGACTGGACCGACGGCAACACCTACCCCGTCATCGACGTCCAGATCTCCTCGGCCAGCCACCCCTTCTGGACCGGCAAGCAGCGCCTGCTCGACACCGCCGGCCGCGTCGAAAAGTTCCGCCAGAAGTACGCCCGCCGCGCACCCCAGGGCGGATGAGCACCGACACACAGGCCGACTGGGCCGAGCTGGCGCCACACCTGGTCGACGCCGCACGGCACGACCGGGCCTGGTACCTGACGGTCGCCCGCGAGCTGGTCGCCCCCGGCGACCGGCTCGCGGGCGACATCGGTTGCGGCGCCGCCGGGATGTCCCTGGCCATCGCCCAGATGATGGCCTGCGGCCGGGTGGTCGCAGTGGACGCCCACCCGGCCGTCCTCGACACCGCCCGCGACCACCTCCACGCCGAATGGTCGGACCCACGGGTACGCATCGAGCCACTGCACGCCGACATCCCCGCCGAGACGGCTGCCCTGCGGGAGACGCTCGGCGCTCCCGCCGACCTCGTCTGGGCATCCGCCTCGGTACACCACGTCGGGGACCAGCAGGCGGCGGTCACCGCCCTCGCCGGCCTGCTCGCCCCCGGTGGAAGGCTGGCCCTCGCCGAGGGTGGTCTGCCGGAGCACCACCTGCCCTGGGACGTCGGCCTGGGCGAACCCGGTCTGGAGGTCCGGCTGCACGCCGCCCAGGACCGCTGGTTCGCCCGGATGCGGGCGGAACTTCCCGACAGCCGGCGGATGCCCTACGGGTGGACCGAAGCGCTACGCCAAGCCGGCCTGTCACCGGTCACCACCCGCACCACTCTCGCCGAGCAGCCCGCGCCGCTGCCCGACACCACCCGACGGACCGTCGTGAAAACCCTCGCCGGACGGGTCGGCCGGCTGCGGCCCACCGGCCTGCTCACCGCCGCCGACCTCGACGCCTGGGACCGCCTCCTCGACCCGGCCGACGAGGCATGGCTCGGTCACCGCGACGATCTGTTCCGGCTCTCCGCCCGTAGCGTGCACCTCGGCTTACGCCCCTGAGATGACCGGCCCTCTCGTTCCGGACGCGCAGCTGCGGGTCGTCGGTCTGACGCCCACCGCGCAGCGCCGTGCCGTCCTGGCGCTGCTAGTCGGAAGATCCCGCCCGCTCACCGCTCAGGAGGTGCACGTCGAGCTCACCAGCACCGTGCGGCACATCGGCCTGACCACCGTCTACCGGGCGCTGCACAGCCTCGCCGACGCCGGCCTCCTGCACACCTTCGACCTCGACGGCCAGCGCGCCTACCGTCACTGCGGCACCGCACCAGCACCTCATCTGCACCCGCTGCGAAACGGTGACCGAGTGTCCACCTGAGATCGTGACGAACTGGCTCACCGATCTGCATCAGCAGACCGGCTTCACTCCGCACCCCGACCGACTCGACCTTAGAGGCATCTGTGCGACCTGCGCCGACAGGTGAAGCGATCAGCGGGAGCACTTCGCGCAGACGCCGAAGATCTCCAGGGTGTGACCGACATCGGTGAAGCCGTGCTGGGCGGCCACCTGGTTGGCCCACTGCTCCACGGCGGGCCCGGCCACCTCCACCGTGCGTCCGCACTCACGGCAGACCAGATGGGTGATGTTTGTTCTGGAAACCGTCACCCCGGGTGGAGTGCGCTCGCCGTACTGCTCGCTACGACGGCTCTTGCGGCTCGGCGTTGGGGTTCGGCGTCGCGACGGTGATCCGGACAGCAGTGATCAAGGTCAGGCCGCCGGGTCGGCGGGCGGGTTCGAGCGCGCGAGCGGCGTCGGTGGTCGCGGCCTCCAGTCGGTCGGTCGGGATGTGCCGTAGCAGGGCGCGTCCGCCGTGCGACCACATCCACTCCATCCAGTGGTCCACGTCGCGGAAGCGGCTCTCCACCCGGTGCTCGCTGATCGTGGTGACGGTGAGGCCGGCCGCCGCCATGGTCGCGGTGATCGCCACGTCGTCGGCGAACGAGTCGGCCGCCGGCGCCGGTCGAGGCCGGTCGGCCGGCAGGTGACCGGCGAGGGCATCCATGGCGGCGACGAACGCCGGGTCCTGGGCGGCGAAGGTGCTGACCGCCAGCCGGCCCGCCGGTCGGAGCAGCCGCGCGTACGCCCGAAGGGCCTGCCCGGGGTCAGGCAGCAGGAAGACGACCAGCCCGGCCAGGACCGCGTCGAAGCTACCTTCCGGGAAATCCGGCTGCTGGGCATCGCCCACGCGCACGTCGACGTGGGTCAGCCCGGCGCGGGTGACGTCCTCGGCGATGAGTGCCACCATGGCCGGCGCCAGGTCGATGCCGGTGACATGACCGGTCGACCCGGTCGCCTGCGCCGCCGGGAACAGGACCGCTCCCCGGCCGCAGCCGACATCCAGGACCCGCTCTCCCGGCCGGATGCCGGCACGACGAACCAGTTCGGCGCCGAAAGGCCCGAAGAAGGACACCCCGGTCCGGTCGTAACTCGTCGCGGCCTGTTCGAACACCTCGACGGTCCCGTTCGACCGCCCACCGCTGCTCATTGTCACTGCCTCTCCGTCTCCGTCTCTCGCCCGGCTTTCCGCCTGTCGGCACTGCCATCGCCAGTGCGGGGGTCATGCCGGGTGGCGCTCCCGGCTGAGACGCCGGCTACTGAACACAATGATCACGTTTTGTCATGCCCCGGAGTGTCCGCCTTCCGGATGAGGTCGACGACCGCATCGATGTGCTGGCGTTCCTCGACAGGACCGATCAGCATTCCGCGCCGGCCTGCCGGATCGGCAGCGGCGAGCAGGAGCAGGGCGGGTGCGCGGTGACAGGCGCCGAGGCACTCCGTCCGGACCAGGACAACGCCGTGGCTGGCCCGGACCGCCCGCCCGAGAATCTCGGCGAGGCCCGCCGGCTCGTAGGGCGTTTTCGGGCTGGTGCGGTGGCGTAGCGCGCGGCAGCGGTGGCCGTCGCAGTAGGCGACGGTCACGCGGGCGGCACGTGGTGAAGGCGGGCTCATCGGCGGAACGCCATCAGGGCATGGCCGGCGTACTGGTACGGGACCGTCGCATCGGTGAACCCGGCACGCCGGGCCGCCTCGCCATGCCAGTCGGTCGAAGCGACGAATTCCGCCGAGTCCAGGCCGCTGAGCGCAGCTGCTCGCTCGGTCAGCAGCGGTGCCATCGACGGCTGCGCGAACAGGGCAGCCCACCACGCGGTCCACGGGTCGATACCACCGCTCCGCGGCTTCGCGGGAACGGGCGCGTCGGGCATGGCGTCGCCGACCAGGAGAAGTCCCTGCGGGGCGAGCAGATGTCGGGCCTCGGCGTACCAGTCGCGGACCCGGTCCTCGGGCAGGTAGTGCAGGGTCATCAGGGCCAGCACCAGGTCGTACGGGCCTCCGGCTGCCGAGCACCAGTCGGGTGCGCCGATGTCGGCCCGGACCGTCCGCGCTTGCGGCAGGGCGGTGTTGGTCAGGGCCAGCAGGACCGGATCGATGTCCAGAACGGTGACATGCGCGTCGGGCCAGCGCCGCAGGACCGCTTCGGCGGTGGTGCCCGGCCCGCCGCCGACGTCGAGTACCCGTTCGGGGGCGCGCCCGTGAGCCTGTTCGGCGGCGGTGAGACCAGCGGCGAGGAGCCCGTCGCGGCCGGGCTGATAGTGGCGCATCATGGTCTCCCAGTCGCGCCGCCAACGGGCCACGCCCTCGACTCCTGGGGTGGTCGCCATCGTCATACCGGGACCGGGTCGGCGTGGTCGTGCTCGTGCAGGTCGCCCAGGTCCCACTCGGGGAACGGGTCCGGCAGCGCCCGCCAGGCGTCCTTTCCGGCGGCGATCTCCGCGTCGGTGAGCAGGCAGGCCGTCAGGGCCACCCGCAGACCGTCGCCGTCGAGGCCGACGCCGATGAGGACGAGTTCCTGCTGCCGGTCACCGAAGACCGGATGCCAGCGCGACTCCAACTCGGCTCGCTCGTCGGGATCATCCGGCCACTCGCCGGAGACCGCCACCGGGACGGCGACCGGGTCGCAGCGACCGGACGGGCCGGCCTGCGACCACAGCGCCTGGACGTCGGGGCGGCTGGCAAGCCACAGGAAACCCTTCGAGCGGACGACCCCGAAGGCGTCCAAGCCGGCGGTGAGCAGGTCCCACAGCCGCTGCGGGTGGAACGGCCGGTGGTCGCGGAACACGATGCTGGAGATGCCGTACTCCTCGGTCTCCAGCACGTGCCCACCGTTGAGCTCGGCGACCCAGCCGGGCGCGGTCTCCGCCCGCTCCAGGTCGAACCGACCGGTGTCCAGGATCTCCACCGGGTCCACCCGGCCGTGTATGGCCCGGATCTGCCGGGCGGCCGGGTTCAGCCGGGTCAGCAGCGCCTCGACCACCGCCAGGTCGTCCGCGCCGATCAGGTCGGTCTTGTTGACCACCAGCACGTCGGCGAACTCGATCTGGTCCACCAGCAGGTCCGCGAGGCCCCGGTCGTCACCCTCGTACGCCGCCAGCCCGCGCGCCTGAAGGCTCTCGCCCGCCTCGATCAAGCCGCGCAGACCCGCCGCGTCGACCACCGTGACGGTGGTGTCCAGGCGGGCCAGGTCGTCGAGGACCTGCCCGTCCTCCACGCCGAAGGCGAACGTCGCGGCGACCGGCATCGGCTCGGAGATGCCGCTGGACTCGATCAGCAGGTAGTCGAAGCGGCCCTGCCGGGCCAACCGGACCACCTCGTCGAGCAGATCGTCGCGCAGCGTGCAGCAGATGCAGCCGTTGGTCAGCTCGACCAATCGCTCCTCCGTGCGCGACAACGCCCCGCCGTCGCGGACCAACGCGGCGTCGATGTTCACCTCACTCATGTCGTTGACGATTACCGCTACCCGCAACCCGTCCCGGTTGGCCAACACATGGTTGAGCAGGCTCGTCTTCCCCGCCCCGAGGAACCCGGACAGCACCGTCACCGGCAGGCGACCGGTCACGGCTGGTCCACCACCTGACGCCCCTTGTACAGGCCGCAGTGGGTGCAGGCCCGGTGCGGCACCACCATCTCCTTGCGCGGACACGGACAAGGCGTCAGCTGCGGCACGCTCGCCTTCCACTGCGCCCGCCGGTGCCGGGTGTTCGACCGCGACATCTTCCGCTTCGGTACGGCCACGAGATCTCCTTCGTCGAGGGGTCGGGGCACAGCTTAACGGCATTGGTTTTCGTTTTCTGCTCGGCGGGCGCCAGTTGCCAGTCCGGCGCCAAGCGACCAACCGGGCCAGCGCCTGCGGAGCTGCCCGGAGGGCGGCACCCTGCGCGTCTCGGTAATGGGAACGGTTTCCACTATGGTGGCGGGGTGGGCGACGAGTATGCGATCTCCGGGGAGTACTTGCATCTGCTCAGCGAACCGGCCTGGGAGGGCCTGCGCGCACCGGTTACCGAGGCGCTGCACGGCGCGGTCGGCGACGGGACCCTGCTGGACGTGGGCGCCGGCACCGGCCTCGGCACCGAGGTGCTCGCCGCGGCCGCCCCAGAGGCCGACGTGGTCGCGGTGGAACCGTCACCGGTGCTGCGGGCGGTGCTGCTGTCCCGCATGACCGCCCGGCCCGACCTGCGGCAGCGGGTCACCGTCGTCGCCGCCGACGCCCTCGGCGCCGTCCTTCCCGCCCCCCTCGGCGCCGTCCTGGCGATGAACATGATCGGCCACCTCGATCCCGACGGACGGCGCACGTTCCTACGCCGGGTGGCCGACCGCCTCGCTCCCGGCGCGCCACTGGTGCTCAACCTGCAACCCCCGGCGGAGCCGAAACCGGTCCCGTTCTCGGTCTTCGGCGCGGTCCCGGTCGGCCGCCACACCTACGAGGGCGGAGGCTCCGCCGAACCGTCCGGCCCGGACACGGTCACCTGGCGGATGCGCTACCGGGTCCTCGACGCCGACGGCACCCCACTGCGCGAGGACCGTGCCGCATACCGCTGGCACGTCACCCCGGCCCGGGGCCTGATCGCTGAGCTGACCGAGGCCGGCCTGACCGCCGAGGTCGGGCCACTGGACGTCGTCCGGGCCGTACGCCGGCCCTGAGACGTCGAACCGGCGGACGCGATGCGTACCGCGGTCCAGCTCATGCACTACGGCGGCGTCGGTGAGCTGCTGCCGGTGGTGGCATTGCTCTCCTGGCGGAACCGCCACCGCGCCCGGCGGACCAGGCTGGCCGGCCAGGGTGAGCCAAAGCCCCGGCCGGTCGGCACGTCACCCCGACCCGCCCGTGAAAGTGATCACGTGAGCGACCTTGCACGAGATGAGTGAAAACGATCATCGTTCCGCGCGGTCCATTCGCTATCGACGGCGTACGCGCGGGGCAGCTCGACTAGCAGCTGAGAGCCCGACGATGACCGAACGACCTGGTCTTCTGATCTTCAGCAGGCGATCACAGCAGCACCCCGCAGCGACCGACGCACGTCGGCAGACGACGGAAAGCCGCAGGTCATCGGCCTGCGGACACCGGCGGAGCGTCGGGTTAGGAGTCTCCATGTGACTCCGGCTGATCTTGGCGGGCAGGGCGGATCGGCCGGCGGGACTTGGTCGCGTCGGCGGAGAGCGGTCTGGTTCAGGCTGCGGCGCGGGCCGTGGGTGCAGGTCGGCTGAAGGTCTTGCGGTCGCGAATGAGTGCCCAGAGGACATCGACGCGTCGTCGGGCGAGAGCGAGAATGGCCTGGCGGTGGTTCTTTCCTTCGGCGCGTTTCCTCTCGTAATAGGCACGCGAGGTTGGGCATTCCCTGGCGGCGGTGAAAGCGGCCATCCACAGAATGTGCCGCAGCCTGCGGTGGTATCGGCGGGGCTGCCGATGGTTCCCGGAGACCGTTCCGGAGTCGCGGGAAACGGGTGCCAGGCCGGCGTGGGCGGCGAGTTTCGCCGGGCTGTCGTACTCGGTCATGCCGGCGGTGTGGACGAGCAGTTCCGCAGTCAGCAGGGGACCCATGCCGGGCAGGCTCCCGATGATCGGCGCCAGCGGGTGCTGGTCGAGTTGGTCGGCGATGAGGTCGTCGACGGCGGCGATGCGTTGTTCGAGGGCGAGGATCTCGGTCGCCATCTGCCCGACGACCACGGCGGCGGCCCGTTGCCCGGGCAGCGTGACGGTCTGCTGCCGTGCGGCGGCGACCATCGCCTAAGCGACCTGGACGGCGTTCTTGACGTGGCCGCGTCGGAGCAGGGCGGTGATCCGGTCGACGCCGGCGTGCCGGATCGCATCTGGGGTCTGCCAGCAGGCGAGGACCATCATCGGTGCCTTCCGGTTCAGGTCCACGGCCCGTTCGAGGGCGGGGCTGATGCCGGTGAGTAGTTCCTGCAGCCGGAACAGAGCGACGACGCGCTGCCCGACAAGGTCGGCGCGGTAGCTGGTCAGGACGGTGAGTTCGGCGAGGAGCCGGTCGGAGGGTTCCAGGATCGGGATGTCGGGGCGCATGCGGATGGTCTGGGCGATGACCACCGCGTCGCGGGCGTCGGTCTTGTTCTCTCCGGCGAACGCGGCGGCCATGTGGAACGGGACGGTGCCGGAGACGTAGCGGACCTGGACCTGACGCCGCCAGAGCAGGGTCAGCAGCAGCGCGGACAGGCCGGTGGTGACATCCACCGCCCAGCAGACCGGACGGCCATACGTCGACACCTCGGCCATGACGGTGAGCAGGGCGGCCTCGTCGTTGGCGACCCGGCGGGAGTAGACCAGTCGACCGTCACTGTCGACGGCGGCGACATGGTGGTGGGTCTTGCCGATGTCCACGCCGATCCACAGCTTCGCCACCCTCGTGCTCCTTCACTTGGTCGGGTCTTCTCGGTCGGCCCGTCGTCTGTGGGTTCGGGTTTGCCGGCACCTTCTCACGAGGCGAACGCAGGTCGCGGATCTCCATCAGCGGTCTACCGAATCTCGCAGACGACGAAGCGGCGGGTGGCATCTCCTACCGTCAGCCAAACCATCATGGCGAAACACACGCAGCCATACCCGCCGCCTCCTGGGCATCAGGGTCTACGACCACCGGGGCCGCGCCCGTTCAACCCAGCCCGCCCGCAAGGGCTGGAGCGGGTGGCACCTCGAAGCTCAGCCACAGCCACGGCGGAACACACACAGCCATCCCCACTCCCGGCCCCGCGGGCACGGCAACCCCGAGCCTGCCGCCGTCGCCGGTGGGCATCTCGGACACGATGTGCGAGAACCACGTGACCGGTTCGAGAGGAGCTGAGTCTCGCTCGACGGTCTGTTGCGGCTGAACGCTGGCGCCGAGACCCAGACGGTGCTGTGGATGCGGATGCTGGACCGCCGGCGCGGCCCGAACCCGCCGGCGATGCTGGCGGTCGACCCCCGTGCCACCCCGGTCGCTCGGGAGGCCGACGTGCACCTGGCGCTGCGCAACGGCACCAACGTGGCCCTGATGAACGGCCTGCTCCGCGAGAGCATCCGGCGCGGCTGGTACGACTCCGACTACGTCGACGCGCACACCCTCGGTTTCGAGCAGCTCTGCCGGATCGTCGACGGCTACCCACCCCGCCGGGTCGCCGACATCTGCGACGTGCCGGCGGCCGACGTGGAGCGCGCCACCGAGCTGCTCGGCACGTCGCAGCGGCTGCTGTCGACCGTGCTGCAGGGCTTCTACCAGTCCAACCAGGCCACCGCTGCGGCCTGCGCGGTCAACAACCTGCACCTGCTGCGCGGCATGATCGGTCGCCCCGGTGCCGGGATCTACCAGATGAACGGGCAGCCGACTGCGCAGAACACCCGGGAGACCGGCGCCGACGGCGACCTGCCCGGCCTGCGTAACTGGGACAACGAGCGGCACATCGCGGAGCTGGCCCGGCTGTGGAACGTCGATGTGGACACCATCCCGCACTGGGCGCCGCCGACGCACGCCATGCAGATCTTCCGGTACGCCGAGCAGGGCTCGATCAAGCTGCTCTGGATCACCGCCACCAATCCGGCGGTGTCCCTGCCGGATCTGTCGCGCATCCGGCGGATCCTGGCGAAGCCGGACCTGTTCGTGGTGGTGCAGGACCTGTTCCTGACCGAGACCGCCGAGCTGGCCGACGTGGTGCTGCCCGGCGCGACCTGGGGGGAGAAGACCGGCACGTTCACCAGTGTCGACCGGACGGTGCACATCTCCGACAAGGCCGTCGACCCGCCCGGCGAGGCGAAGCCGGACCTGGACATCTTCCTCGACTACGCCCGCCGGATGGACTTCCGCGACCGCGACGGCCAGCCGCTGATCCGCTGGACCGGGCCGGAGGAGGTGTTCGAGGCCTGGAAGGAGTGCTCCCGGGGCCGGCCGTGCGACTACACCGGCATCACGTACGAGAAGCTGCGCGGCGGCTCCGGTATCCAGTGGCCCTGCACCGAGGAGCATCCCGACGGCACCGAGCGTCTCTACACCGACGGGATATTCAACACCGACCCGGACTACTGCGAGACGTACGGCCACGACCTGGTCACGGGGGCGGAGTTCTCCGAATCCGAGTACCGGGCGAAGGAGCCGAACGGGCGGGCGTTCCTGCACACCGTCGACTAACAGCCCTCGCCCGAGGTGCCCGACGACGAGCGCCCGATGGTGCTCACCACCGGCCGTACCGTCTACCAGTTCCACACCCGCACCAAGACCGGCCGCGCCCCACAGCTGAACGACGCCGCACCCGACGTCTGGGTCGAGCTCAACCCGAGCGACGCCGAACGCCTCGGCATCGGCGAGGGCGACCTCGTCGGCATCTCCTCCGCACGTGGCGGCATCCAGGCCCGCGCCCGCCTCTGCGGCATCCGCCCGGGCGTCGTCTTCGTGCCGTTCCACTACGGCTGGTTCGACCAGGATCCGGCCGACCGCACTCCCCGGGCGGCGAACGAGCTGACCGTCACCGCCTGGGACCCCGTCTCCAAGCAACCGATCTTCAAGGTCGCCGCGGTCAGCGTCGCCAAACTCGCCGACAGCGGCGGCGTACTCTCGCCAGCCCCAAAGGTCGGCGGCAGCGAGCCACCCCCGGACGCCGACGTGCCCCCCACCGTCGGCGGACCGGCCGCCCACGCCACCAGCGGGAAGGAGTGAACCGTGCACCTCGCCCACTACCTCGGTCTCCTGCACCGCGCGCAGGTCAACCTCGGCGACGCGTTCCGGCAGGTCGCTGACGCGCACGCCGAGGAACCCGACATCGAGCACCTCTGCCAGCAGCAGGCGAAACGCTGCGAGGCGCACGCCGAGCAGCTGCAGCCGTTCGCGGCCCGCTACTCCGAGGACGCCCCGACCGAGCCGGACCGGCTGCACTCGCAGCTGTTCACCGGCACCCGCAGCGGTGGCCTCGGTCTCCTCCGTGACCTGCACGACCTCTACCTGATGGCGGCCGAGTGCGACATCGCCTGGACCGTCGTCGGTCAGGCCGCCTACGGCGCCCGCGACGAGGACCTGCTCGCAGTCGTGCGGCGCTGCGAGGGGGAGACGTCGATCCAGCTCAAGTGGCTGCGGACCCGCATGAAGGCCGCCGCCCCCCAGGCGCTCGTCGTCGCCGACTGACCGCCGCCGCAACGAGGTCCGTCACCGCAGCAGGACAGGGCCCGCGTCGATGCGGGTCCGGAACAGGACGTACGGCTTGCGCCGCAGGTCCTGCCCGCGCTGGTACGTCGCCTGGCGGTGCAGTTGGTTGGCGGTGACGTAGAGGTGGCCGTCGGTGGCCACGGACATGGTGTCGGGCCACAGCAGCCGCGGGTCGTGGACCAGCGTCTCGTACTCGCCGTCGGTGCGGCGGCGCAGCACCGCGTCGTGCTCGTAGGAGGTGAGGTAGAGCCGGCCGGTGTCGTCGGTCTCCAGCCCGTCGGAGCCGCCGCCCTTGTCGCCCTCGTCGCGTACCGTCGCGGCGACCTCGTCATCGCCGATCGTGCGGTCGACCAGGGCGTCGGTGGCGACGCTGTACCAGCGGCGCGACGCCAGCGGGCAGTAGTAGAGGCGGGAGCCGTCGGCGGCGATGGCGACGCCGTCGCAGCCCATGGCCACCGGCTTCGGGTCGCCGTCGGCGGGCCGCTCCAGGAACGGGCGGCCCTCGACCACCGGCCGGAACGTCTCCAGCGGCTCCGCCTTCGTCGACGGGTGCTCGTGCAACCGCCGCCACGACTCCCCGGTGGCCAGGTCCACCACGATGATGCCGTTCGGGCCGGAGTCGGAGGAGTCGGTGATGTAGGCGATGCCGGCCTCGCCGCGGCGCAGGTCGAAGCGGACGTCGTTGAGGTAGGTGCTGGACAGCGCCACGTCGGTCGGGAAGGTGATCACCTGGGCGACGCTGTCGGTGTCCAGGTCGACGCGGACGAGTTTCGGTCCGCCCGGCTTCGTGGGCTGGAACATCGGGCTGCCGGTGTCGAGCACCCACAGCCGGTCGGCCGGGTCGACCACGATGCTCTGCACCGACACGAATGCCTGGGCGTCGTCGTCGCCCGACGGGCTGTTCCACGCCTGGTCGGGAAACGCCACCTCGGCGCCGTCGCGCAGCTCGACCACGGTGGCGGGCACCTCGTCGCCCCACTTCGGGAAGTTCACGAAGATCCGGCCGGTGTGGGAGACGCTCACGCCGGTGGGCATCGGCCCGGTGAAGGTGTGCACCACCTCCAGCTCGCCGACCGGCTCGTCGCCCACCGGGCCGGTCACCGCAGGGCCTTCAGGGCGACGGCGGTGACCGCGCCGTAGGCCAGGTGCGGGACGAGGTCGGTCACCCAGTCGGCAGCCGACCACGACCGCGGGTCGGTGACCTTCAGCGCGGTCATGGGAGCGTTGGAGGCGAGCATCGCCAGCCCGGTCAACGCCAGCGCCGACACCGGAGTCGATAGCCGCCGGCCACCGGCCGCGGTGAAGATTGCGGCGGCGGTCACGGAGGTCGCGTAGCCGAGCAGCGGTCCGAGTCCGGACTTGCGGGTCTCAGCGGTCTGCTGGTTGCCAAGGTCGACATGGGCCAGGTCGGCCAACTGGCCGACGCTGTCCTCCCCGGCGCTGCTGGCCGGCCGGGCCCGCACCGCCATGTCCAGGTAGGTGACGGCGTTCAACGCGGACGCACCGGCCGCGCCGGCGATCAAGGCTCTACTGGTCGGCGTCATCCACGTCTGCTACCCGATGGGGCGACGATGACACCCGCGTCCGCCCGCAGTCATCACAAGCCGTGCGCACCGTCCCGGTTCGCACCACGGTACGTTGGCCGCAGTGACGGCGGCGGCGGATCTCGACCAGGCACTCTTCGCGGCTGAGCACTCTGTCCTGAGCCGGTTGACGTTCCGGTGGTGCGCTTTAAGCATCGGGTTCGACCCGCTGTCGACCCGAGGCCACCGGCCCCGCACAGGCAACGTCACCCGAGGCATGGCGTACTGAGGTGAGTGCCGTGCGGACGGGTAACCGCCGCCGAACTCGCCGGGCTCCCCGAGGTGCCCCGCCTACGCGGTCGCCGCGCTTGGGGTGTCCGGTCCACCACCGGACGTGGTGCTCTCCGGCGTCAACCAGAGCGCGAACGCCGTCAAGCGATCCTCCACCCGGGACGGTGGGCGCGGCGCCGACCGCGGCGAACAACGGCGGCCCGCGCTTTGGCGATGTCGCTGAACATGCTGTCCGCAGCGGCGGCGCCGCGAGGGCAGCGGCGGCGCCGCGAAGGCCGTGTTGGAGACGGTCGACGAACAGTTTCGGCACTGGTCGACCGCCGACCTGGCGAGCCGTCTGCTGCCGTGGCTGCTGGACGCGCAGCCCGGTACGGTGCTCAACCTCAACGTTCCGATCTGCCGGCCGGCGAGGGAGACGCCGTCGGTAGGGGATCGCCGGCCCCGCCGCTCCGGCCGAGCCTGTGTCTACCGGCGGCGGTGGTCCATGGCGGGGACGCCCTCCTGGTTCCGACTAGACGAGTAAGTCCGAAGTCGGGTCAGTGGTCGTAGGCGATCAGGGACCTGGTCACGGGTTGGCCGGTG